>NZ_NPKS01000024.1:0-102586 GCF_008329595.1 Methylobacterium sp. P1-11 | reverse complement strand
TGTGCTGCACGCCCTCATCCTCCGTGACATGCGCACACGCTTTGGCGCCTCACTCTGGGGCTACGGTGTCGTCGTGCTTTGGCCCTGCGTGCATGTCTTTGCGCTGATCACAATCTACACCTTCCAGAAGATCGCCGCGCCGCTTGGCGGCGACAGGGCTCTGTTCTTCGCATCGGGCGCAGTTCCAGTTCTAGTCTTTCAATACGTATCCCGCGAGGTCATGAAGTCGGTCATCATGAACCGGCCGCTGACGTATTATCCGCAGGTCAAACTGTTCGATCTGATATTCTCTCGTGTACTGGTGGAGATCGTGACCGGCTTTCTGGCATTGATCGTGGTCATGTCCGCCTTGACCATCATCGGCGTCGACCCGGTTCCTGCAGACCCTATCACTGCAGTCTGCGGCTATGTTGCCGCCATCATGCTCGGCATCGGCGTTGGCACGATCAATGTCGCCATCATCGGGTTCTTCCCTGGCTGATTGATCGGCTATGCCCTGTTCAGCATCCTTCTCTACGTTTCCAGCGGCGTCATATTCCTGCCAAGCTTCCTGCCTGAACAGATCTATTACTGGCTGAAGTACAACCCCGCTTTGCAGGTGTCCGAGTGGGTACGGTCAGCTTACTACCCGGATGCTGGCTTGCAGGTCGATTATCTCTATGTTGTTGTGTTTGGCCTGACGTGCGTGAGTGTCGGCCTGTTGTTGGTCAAGCACGTCGTGTCGAAACTGCAAGGCTGAGCGCCGGCGGCCGAGGCGCTCGCGCACTGCCTCGTCGGTCATCTGATAACTGACCCCGGCAGCACATCATACGGTCGCGTTCACGAGATGGTCCGATACGGTCGAAATGAACGCACGAAGACGCCGAAGACGCCGCAAATCTCGGTGATATCCCATCCAGATATCTCGCGCTGGCGGTTGCGTCGGCATTTCCAGCCTGCGGATACCAGGGATCTGAGTGCCGACGACGCGCGGCAAGACCGCGATGCCAACGCCTTGCTTACACATGCGCCCTTGGACGTTGCGGTTGTTCGATCGCAGGACCGGTCTCGCGTTGGGAAAACTCTCGATGAGCCACGCGATGTCCGGGAAGTGACCCGTCGATGTCTCATGGGTGATCAACCGGAAACCCGTCCCATCGCCGTATCCCGGGTCTGGCGCCTCCTCGGCGATGTAGACGCCGTATTCGAGCCTGAAGAGCCGACGCTGTACGACATCGGCAGTGTTGAACGGCACGATACGAAAAGCGACGTCGGCCTCTCGCTGTGCGAGGTTGAACAGGCGCGTGCCAGTCAGGATTTCGACGTCGACACTGGGGTAGGCCTTCGAGAAATCCGCCAAGATGGGAGGCAAGACATAGGCCCCGAACCAGTCCGCCGATGAGATGCGCAGACTGCCCTTGAGGTTCTGCTCCTGCCCCGCGAGCCGGCGCTCCATGGCCAGCGCGCCTTCTTCCATCTGCTCCGCCAGCGCGATGATCCCGTGGCCCTCCTCGGTCAGGACAAGACCGTCCGCAGTCCGCTGAAAGAGCGTGTGACCGATCGCCTGCTCAAGCGCGCGCAGACGCCTGCCGACAGTCGGATGGCTTGTCTGAAGGGAACGCGCGGCGCCGCCGAGCGTGCCCGATCGCGCGACAGCGAGAAAGACCCTGACGTCACTCCATTCCATCGCGGCACCCGAACAAAACTGAATGCTAGGAATACAGCTTCGTCACTTCAAGAACAAATCTGACCGTGTAGGTTTCTGCCGAGATTTGAAGGCGCAGGTCTCAGCCCGATGCTCGCTCAACGGCCTGCGTCCGATCCCGCGCACAGCTCTCATCCGAACGGCAGGAGATGGATCATGCAGATCGGATTCATCGGTCTCGGCAGTATGGGTTCAGCCATGGCCCTGAACCTGGTGAAGGCAGGCCATGAGGTGCGGGCCTGGAACCGTAGCAGGATCGTCCAGGATCGCGTTCACGGGATAACGCTGGTCCCGCTCGCGGCGGATGCATTCCAGGCCGACGCAGTCTTCACGATGCTGTCCGACGATCCTGCCATTCGGGAGGTCATCCTCGATGCCGGCCTGCTCGCACGGGCGCGACCGGGGCTGACCCATGTCATCACATCGACGATTTCAGTCGCTTTCGCGCGAGAACTGGCGTTGCTGCACGCAAAGGCGGCCCTCGGCTATGTGTCCGCGCCGGTGCTCGGGCGACCGAACGTAGCGGCGCGCGGCCAGCTCAACATCCTGGCAGCTGGGACGGCCGATGCGATTGCCGCGGTCGAGCCGTTGCTCGCTTCGATCAGCAAGAAGGTCTGGAAGTTGGGGGAGGATCCCGCGCGTGCGAACGCCGCTAAGATCGCCTGCAACGCGATGATTGCCATGGCTATCGAGGCGATGGCTGAGGGTGTCGTGCTGACCGAGAGCGTCGGCTTGGATCGCGCGGTCTTCTTTGAACTCATCCTGGGCACCCTTTTCTCGGGCCGCGCCTATGAGAGCTACAGCGCGCAGATCACGAACCGATCATTCGAGCCCGGTTTCAAAGCCAAGCTCGCGCTGAAGGACATGCGCCTGGCGATCGAGGCCGGCAGCCAGATCGGGCGCACGCTCCCGATGCTTGAAGCTGTCCGCGAGGGACTTACCAGAGCTGTCTTGGCGGGCCTCGGAGAGAAGGACTGGTCGATCATGGCCGATATGACGGTTCGTAACATCGCGATCGCCGCCGCTTCTGGCGAGCGCTGAGCGCTGAAGGCGAGCTCTGCTGGACCGTCACCATTGATTGGAGATCGACTATGATCGCAGCTCTGAAGGGGTTTACCCAGCAGCTGGTGCCAGTGAATGGCATCAAGATCAACGCGGTCACGGGAGGCTTAGGCCCGCCGATCCTTCTGCTTCACGGCTGGCCAGAAACATGGTGGGAATGGCACCGTGTGATGCCGCTGCTGGCAGAACGGTTCAGCGTGGTAGCCATGGATCTACGCGGTGCAGGCTTTTCCGACTGCCCGCTGGACGGCTACGACAAAGCCACCATGGCGCGCGACGCGCACGAGGTCATGGTTGCCCTTGGGCATGACCGCTACGCGGTGTGCGGACACGACATCGGCGGCATGGTGGCCCTGTCGCAGGCAGCCCGTCATCGAAACGCTGTTACGCATCTCTCTGTCCTCGACGTTCCGCTTCCCGGCTGGACGGGGTGGGAGGCGACGATCGCAAGGCTCTGGCACTTCAGCTTTCATATGAACCGGGATCTGCCCGAGCGTCTGATCCATGGTCGCGAGTACGACTATGTTTCGACGTTCATGGCTGAGCGGTTCTACGATCACAGCACCTTCAATCCGGCGGACATCGAGATCTACGCGAAAGCGATGGCGCTTCCCGGCCGCACCCGCGGCGGCATGGAATGGTATCGCACCCTCGGCGCCGACCATGCGGCTGCGCTCGAGTACAAGAAGCAGCCGCTCGAAATGCCGGTTCTCGGCCTCGGCGGAGACCAGCGATTCGGTGCGCAGATGGTGCCGATGCTCAAGGAATTCGCGATCAACGTGACGGGCGGCTCGATTGCGCGGTGCAGCCACTATGTCGCGGATGAGCGGCCGGACGAAGTCGCGGCCGCCCTGATCAATTTCATCAAGACCAATCGAAACTCCACGCCCGTGCCGTCGTCGGCCGGGCGGATCGCGATCGATCACGAAAGGAAAGCCGACATGACCGCACCTGTCCCTCGCGGGGTTAATCATATCGGCATCACGGTGCCCGACATCGAAGCAGCAAAATCGTTCCTGGTGGAAGCTTTGGGCGGCCAAGTGCTCTATCAGTCCTTCGGACCGCAGGATTCGCCGCGGCAGGGGCCCGAATTCGAGCGGGCCGTCGGCGCATTCCCTGGAACGGTCGTACGTGGGCAGGCGATGGTCAGGATCGGAATCGGACCCGATATCGAGCTCTTCGAGATGCACGGCCCCGAACAGGCCCAGCCGGTCCGAGCGAGCGATTTCGGCATCACCCACTTCGGTCTCTACACCGACGACATCGACGCCTCGGTCGAGCGCTTCGAAAAGGCCGGCGGTACCCCCCTCACCGCGCCACGCGCCATTCCCTATGCAACCGAGAAAGGTCCGAGAAACAAGGTCTGCTACTGCCGTATGCCCTGGGGCACGACGGTGGAATTCATCACGGCGCCGGACCGCATGGCCTATCATGACCAAACTGATCTGCGCAGATGGCAGGACGAGGATTGAGTAGGAGGACGAGCGGTTTGCATCGGGAAGGCTTCCGCGATCCCGGAGTCGTTGAAGCGACGCGCGCATCGATCCTGGGGTTCGCCCAGGAAGGTCGCGGCGGCCCATGCCTCAAGAAACGGCCTGCGTGTCCGCGTTGGAAACGCCGGGGGCCCAGCCGGCGAGTTTGGCCCGCGGCAGCCCACTACCGGTAAAGCACCGTTACTTTGTGAGCCGGTGGGCGACTCGTTTGACGGTCACGGCAGACAACAGCGCAGCGCAAGGGCCGCCAGCCCGGCTCCGAGCTCGACGCCCCCGTCCTGCTCGCCCCCTCTCTGCCCTCTGTCGGGACGAAGGCTGAAGACTGCAGCGGGCCTCGATGTCGACCGTCGGGGCCACGATGACCCTCCCGTCGCTGAGCATGCTCGTCGCTTGCTCAAAGCGGCCGGTTCACGCGTAAGCGGCGCGGACGTCTTCAGAGATTAACGCGAGATCTCCGTCTCGTCTAAGCTGTCAGGATCGACGCACTGCCAATGCAGCCTTCATGCTGTATCAATGATCGAATCATGTAAAAAATTTACTATGAAAATTGTTTGCATATCTTTGCGCCCGACTTCGGCACAGCAGAGAAATGTGACGGCCGTTGAATAAGCGTGACGCTATGACTGGACATGAGCGCAGAGCCATGACGAAGAACCTGCCCGACGGCCTGCACCCGTCCCGTGACCGAGCGCTGCGCGGCGCTTCCGTGCTGTCGCTCACGCTGCTGGCGGCGGGTTGCATGGCGACCGATCGTGACGTTGGGGCAATCGCCAGCGTCGCGCCGATGCACCCGAGCTTTCTCGCCATGTACGGGGCGAACCCCACCGAGCGCTTCCCGCTGCCGGCGACCGACATCAGCAAGGTCAATCCGCGCTACTTCCGCCAGGAGGTCGCATACCCGCGCAGCGAGCCGCCGGGTACCGTGGTGGTCGATCCGGGCAACAAGTTTCTCTACCTCGTGCGCGAGAACGGCCGAGCCCTGCGTTACGGGGTAGGTGTCGGCAAGGCCGGTCTCGCCTGGAACGGGACCGCCGAGATCAGGCGCAAAGCGGAATGGCCGCGCTGGACGCCGACTGCCGACATGATCCGGCGCGAGCCCGAGCGCAACGGCCCTTGGCGCAACGGCATGGCGCCGGGCCTAACGAACCCGCTCGGCCCACGCGCGCTCTACCTGTTCGACGGCGACCGGGACACCCTCTACCGCATTCACGGCACGACCGAGCCGCATACCATCGGCACGAACGTCTCGTCCGGTTGCATCCGGATGTTCAACCAGGACGTCATCAACCTCTACGAGCGCGTGCCCGTGAACACCAAGGTCGTGGTGCTGCGGCCCGACGAGCACGTCGAGCCGCTAGAGGCCGTCGCGACAGCGCGCGAAGAAGAGGGACCCGACGCGGGCTGACCAGACGAGATCATGCTGAGCGGCCAGCGCTCGGCGAGCTCGACTCGGCCGACATCTCACGAAGCGCCGCTTCGTGGATGCGCCAACGTCAACCTTTGTGGCAGCCTTGGTGAGCAGAGGTTTGTCGGTCTTTGCAGCCGCCCTTCTCCGAAGCAGTCGTTCCGCTTTCGGCCAGACTACGCCACGTCAAATAGCGGATGAGCGCAAAACCGGTAGGTCGGCTTTTAGGCCTGAGCCGAAATTGCCGGAGAGTTGACGATTAGCTGCTTTCTGCATGCACCGACGGCTGTCCCCAAGCCCGACATTCGTCACATGCCAATAGGCTCGAACCTCGGTAACGAACTGCTAAGTCCCGGCGATGAGATCCTTGATCCGCGAGGCGAGTGTCTCCAGCACAAACGGTTTGGTCAGGACCTGCATACCTGGCCGAAGGTGTCCGTTCCCAAGGACCGCGTTCTCGGCGTAGCCGGTGATGAACAGCACCTTCAGGTCAGGGCGCCGCTCCCGGCCGGCATCCGCCATCTGACGCCCATTCATACCGCCGGGCAGCCCAACGTCGGTAACCAGCAGGTCAATGCGTACGTCTGAGTAAAGCACTTTCCACAGAATTTCGTGCCGACGAGATCGAAGGTGTGTTCGACGCGCTCCAAAACGCCGACTCGATCGAACTCGTTCATGTGCAGCAGAGCTGTGGGTGGCGTGGCGTCTTCATCGTTGGTCCGCAACAGCCTCATGGCTACCCCTGTCATCGCGGAACAACGTTTCAGCTCGGGTCTAACGAGGACTCACTATGGACGCAGGGAAACTTGCCTGCCGCAGCTGGCGGTAAGGACTACTACAAAGAAGGCAAAGGGATTCCCGAGCCGCTGCTTCTGGTCCGTCACGCCGGACTTGGGAGCATAGACGACCTCTGCCGCGAGACTCTCGCGCTCACCAAGATGGACTGGAACAACGATGGTCCATACGATCGACTTCCCGTGACGCTAAACTTCGCCGGTACGCTCGCGACGATTGTCAAACGGATGCAGAAGCTCCAGCCTCAATCCTATCCCGTGCGGCTTTTCATGTAGTCGCATCGATGAGCCGCCAACGCTCACTCCGTCTGCTGGCGCGCAGAAGGTAGACGCTGACCGCTACAGCAACGATGGCGAAATTTCCGGCGAGCGCAGTTGCTGATCAAGATAAGCTCGATACCTACGAGCAACGCAATTAAGGGAATTGTAAACGTGTTTATTGATCGGCTCCATCTAACAAATTTCCGCTGTTTCGGGCCTAACACGACAAGCGTCGACCTAAACGCCGGCTTCACCACTTTCATCGGCGTCAACGGTGCGGGCAAGACCGCCCTAATGCAGGCCCTGCAACGCCTATTCGGTGTGACCGGCGATCAGCGACGCCTACGGCGCCAGGATTTCCATGTCCCTTCTACCGAACTTGTCGCGCCGCTGCAGCGAAACTTCGTCCTAGAGGCAATTATCGCCTTTCCGGAACTGGACGCCGACAGCACCGGCGGCGTGGCGATTCCCGAATTCTTCCACCAGATGGCCGCCGACGAGGCGGGCAAGCTGAAATGCCGCCTGCGTCTCGAAGCGACCTGGACCGATGATGGTTCGCTCGACGGTGCGATTGAACAGAAATACTGGGCGGTCCGGACTTTCGGGGCGTTCACCGACGCTGATTGCACCGAGTTGAAAGCCGCCGACCGAGCGCGGATCCAAATGATCTACGTGCCGGCGACGCGGGACGGTGCCTCCCAGGTGACGGCCTTTCTGCGCGGCAGGCTGTGGCGTGCCATCAACTGGTCGCAGGGAGTCCGCGACACGTTCACAAACGTCGGCGCCGCCTTGAACGGCGCTTTCGCCGGGGAGCCGGCCGTCGATGTGTTTGCCGCAGCGGTGACGCGGCGGTGGCAGGAAGTTTACACAGCCGGGACCGACACGACGCCGGTCTTCCGCCCGCTCGATCTGCGTTTTGAGCATTTCATCCGGAAGGTAGAGGTAGTCTTCCGCCCCGACGAGGTAGGCCGGGAGCGAGCCCTCGATGACCTGAGCGACGGCCAGAGATCGCTCTTCCATTTGGCGATGACCGCGGCGACACTGGACGTTGAAGCCGGGATCGTCGCCGATCCTGCTGGGGCCGGTTTCCAGGCTGGCGGCGTACCGTTACCGGCGCTCACGCTCATCGCGATCGAAGAGCCCGAGAACAATCTCGCTCCCTTCTATCTCTCCCGCATCGTCCGGCAGATACAGGACCTGACGAAGTCGCCGCAGGCGCAGGCCGTTGTCTCCAGCCATTCCCCAAGCATCCTCGCCCGGGTGGATCCGACGCAGGTCCGGCACTTCCGGCTCGATCCGCACGATCGAACGGCCCGCATCCGCCCGATCAACCTCCCCGTCGGCGAGGAAGAGGCATCGAAATTCATTCGCGAGGCCGTGCGGACCTATCCCGAACTCTATTTCGCGCGCTTCGTCGTGCTGGGAGAAGGTGCGTCCGAGGAGGTCGTTCTTCCCCGTCTCGCCGAGGCGATGGGGCTCGACATCGATCGATCATTTGTCGCGGTAGTTCCGCTGGGCGGTCGGCATGTGAACCACCTCTGGCGACTACTGACCGATCTCGACATCCCCTACGCTACCTTGCTGGATCTCGACTGGGGCCGTTCTGGGGGTGGGTGGGGACGTATCAAAACGGCCTGCACGCAACTGCTCGCAAACAACGTCACGCCACAGGCCATCTTCGGACAGCATCTTAACCCCCAAGGGCCAGCCGCCAATCTGGCGGCTTTCGATGCTCTGCCGATCGAGGACACTGCGAATATTACAAACTGGATGAATTGGCTGCGCCAGTTCAATGTCTTCTTCTGCACGCCCCTCGACCTCGACTACTCGATGCTGAAGGCTCTCCCGCTCGCCTATCAGGTCGTCGAACCCCGCCGCCAGGGGCCCTCGCCTGCAGGGGAGCCGCGCATGGCGGTTCTCGGCGACGACGGTCTGCCTCACCTGTACGCTGCCGACCAAGACGGTTTGATGCGCTGGTATCGGTATCTATTCCTGGGGCGCGGCAAGCCCAGCACCCACGTTCGGGTGTTGAGTGCACAAGACCCGGCTGCCCTCGCAGGCGCCGCTCCCGAAGAACTGCGCGCACTCCTGACCTCAATTGTCGCTCGTCTCACCCCGCCGCCTCCCGCGGGTGCCTGACCATGCGCCTTATTCGGCCAGAGGACTGGCGCCCGAGCGGCATTAACGATCTCGAAGTGGCGGCGTGGAATGCCCTGCGCCACGCCGGCTCGGCGTGTGTGGTCGCAGGCCCCGGCGCCGGCAAGACCGAGTTTCTGGCCCAACGCGCCGACTATTTGCTTGAGACGGGCCTCTGCCGAGCGCCGCACCGCGTGCTGGCGATTTCGTTCAAAACAGATGCAGCCAACAATCTCGCGTCGCGCGTCCGCCAGCGGTGCCCGCCAGAGTTCGCCAACCGGTTCGTGTCGGTCACCTTCGACGCCTTCACCAAGAGCCTGGTCGATCGCTTTCTCAACGCCATCCCCGCCGACTGGCGCCCGACCCGGCCCTACGAAATCTCCTTCCCAAAGCGCAAGGCGATAGAAGGCTTCCTCACGCTCGCCCGGCTCAGTGCGCCGCCGGAATGGCAGGCGGAAATCGCCGGCTACAGCGCGAGCGACTTTGAACCCAAGATCGGCGGCAGCTATCGCCTGCCCATGGGACCTATCGCGCCCCAGAACGCGGCCGAGTTCGCAATTGCCCGCTGGTGGGCAACGCAACTACGGCCAGGCCAGCCCTCTGCACTTACCTTCGTCGGCATCAACCGGCTCGCGGAGCTGCTGCTCCGGGCCAATCCCCACATTCGTCGGGCGCTTGTCGCCACCTATCCCTTCGTTTTCGTCGATGAATTCCAGGACACAACCTACGCGCAATACGACTTCCTGCTGTCGGCCTTCTTTGGCGGACAGACCGTCATCACCGGCGTCGGTGACGACAAGCAGCGGATCATGGTTTTCGCTGGCGCGCGCCAGGACGCCTTTCAGCGGCTGCAGGCCGATTTCGGGGGAGCCCGCTTCCCCCTCCTCTTTAACTTCCGTTCCTCGCCCGACTTGGTCGCTATCCAGCACGTCGTCGCGCGCGCTCTGGATCCGAACACCGTCCCAACGGTCGCTCAGACAGCGCGCCAAGTCGATGGCGACGTAGCTCAGGTCTGGTCCAGCCAGACCAAGGCGGCGGAAGCCACCCACTTGGCGCAATGGATCGCCAACGACATGGCCACCCGCGCCCGAGCGCCGCGCGACTACGCGCTCCTCGTGAAACAGAAGTCCGACGATTATGAGCACGAACTCGCTGGAGCCTTCGCCGCTCACGGTCTGCGGATCCGTAACGAGAGCCATACCCTTGGCAAAACCTCGCTTCAGGATTTGCTTTCCGATGACTTAAGCCGGCTCGCGATCGCGATCTTCCGCCTGGGCGCGACACGCCGCGCGCCGGCCGCATGGCAGCTGGTCTCGTCTTCTGTCCTGGCGCTGCGCGCTACCGGGCAAGACGATGATGCGCGCGCGGCCAAGGTCGAGGCGGAACTCAGCGCATTTCTCACTGCCTTGCGCACCGACATGGAGGCCACTGCCCCGTCGCGGCAAAGCGCTGTCGATTTCGTCAGACGGGTTTTCGAATATCTGGATCTCGGGGCGATCGCCCGAACCTATGCCGAATATGGCGTTGGCGACCTGCTTCAGATTATCCTTGAAGCTTTTTGCATCCACTTCTTCGCTTCGGTCGATGGCGCCCCCAACTGGACGGCCTGCCTAGATGCGTTCGAGGGGGTCAATCAGATTCCGATGATGACCGTCCATAAGAGCAAAGGGCTCGAATACGACACCATCATCTTCGTCGGCCTCGACGACCGGGCTTGGTGGGCCCACACCTCCGGCGACCCCGAAGGCGTCGCCGCATTTTTCGTCGCCCTTTCGCGGGCGAAACAACGCGCCATCTTCGCCTTCTGCCAACAACGCGGAGAGCGAAACAATGTGGCTGAACTCTATCAGCTTCTGACTAATGCAGGCGTGCCGGAAATCGCAATATAAGTGGTTTGATTGCAGGTGTGCGAGGACCTGCGGGATGTACTGTTCGGGCACGGCATGCCGTGGGCGCGCCGGGCGCTGTTCGACCATCTCGTCCAGGAACGCGGCTTGACGCTGCCGGGTCAGGATCCGAGCGAGAATCTAAGGACCATCGTCGTGCATCCGAAGAGCACCGGCTTGAGCTTCTCACGCAGGTGCGGCTGCTGGGTCGACGATCGATCGATGCCGGGCGCGGATAAAGCACAAGGACAGCCAGTAGGAGCGCGGCACGGCGATCCGGCGTCTTCCGGATTGATCTCGGACAGGTAGCGCCGATCAGCGGAGAGCCACCACCGCACCACGAACCACCCGCCGATCAGACCTGGGTCGAAAAGGATCAAGGCAGGATCTCAACCCTGCCAACTATGGCCTTCGATTAAGCTTAATCAAGAAGCTGGAGGACGCCGTGCCGTCTTGGGCTTGCGCTGCTGCAGAAGCCCGCCACATGATGGCGCAGAGCAGGCGGTATGCTTGCTTGACGTAGGAGTGAGGTACGGTGTCCGCCTGACCAGAGGCGGCCGCCGGCGCAGGTACCAGCCGCGCCAGCGACCTGACCATCCGCGTCTCGCTGTGATAGGCAGGAGACACACATGGCTGAGGCCATCTACGGCGGACCCATGTCCGCGCGCAACACTGTCCGGGCCACGCTGGCCGGCCCCTCGCTTCCCCACCCCGACCTCGTCGTCCACCCGCTGATCACGCCCGACGTGCAGGTCGCCCTGCTCGCCGCCGTGGACGAGACCGGCGACGCCTGCCTCGGCGACCTCGCCGACGCCATCCCCGCGCACCCGCAGCCGATCTCCGCCGTCCTCGCCCTCGTCGATGCCGGCCTGCTCGCGATCGACGTCGTCTCGCCCTTCGACGCCTCCTGCCGCGTCTGGCGGATCGACCCCGCGCGCCACTGATCCCCACACCGACCGACGGTCCCTGACCGCCCCCATCGGCCGCGCCGGGTCTGCATCCGGCGTGCGCCCCCACGCGCCCGGCCCAGGCCGGACGGCGCGCGGCGCCTGAGGCCGCGCGTCCCGCTCCCCCCTCCCGTCCCCACCATCGCACCGGCCGCGCATCCGCGGCGGTGCGGGAGATCCCGCATGCCCGTCCTCGCCCGGCTCCTCCATTACTTCCGCCTCGCCATCGCCATCGGCTTCCCCGTCCCCGGAACCAGCCTCAGGGTCGCGAGCGACAGCCTCACCGATCTGAAAGTGATCGCCGGCGACTGGGCCGATCTGCCCCGCCTCCAGGCCTGGATCGCCGAGCGCCGCTACGGCGGCGTCTACCTCCTCGTCGGCCGTCGCAATGGGCGCGTCCGCGTCAGGATCGGCGAGGGCGTCAAGCTCTGGACGCGGTTGGGCGACCACAAGGCCGACCCGCAGCTCGACTTCGTCGAGGAGGTCTACGTCCTCGTCTCGCCGTCCTTCCACAAGGGCGCGACCGTCTACCTTCAGGAGCAGCTCTCCGAGATCGTGCAGGCCGAGCCGGCGCTCGATTCCCACAAGGGATGCGGCCCGTTGACCGGCTTCCCGCTCGGCGACGCGGACCGCAAGTCCCTCGACCTCGCCGTGCTGCTCGGGCTGAACCTCTTCCACGCCGCCGGCCTGCGCATCCTGCAGCCGAGCCAGAGCCGGCTCGCCCGGCAGGTCGCCGCCCTCCTGGCGGAGGCGGCGTGATGGCCGGCCCCGCGAACACCGCGGCGGGGACGATCCCCGCCGACCCGAACCTGCCCGTGGCCGGACGGAGCTTGCGCGTCCAGGTGGTGAGCGACCTGCACGTCGACGTCGCCGACACGCGGCGGCTGCGGCTTGCCCCCGGTGCCGACGTCGTCATCGTCGCCGGCGACGTCTGCGCGGACGCCGTCGTTGCCTTGGCCTACCTGCGCCGGCACATCCCGGAGCCGATGCCGATCGTCGCGGTGCTCGGCAACCATGAGTATTACCGCGGTTCGGTGGAGGTCGAGCGTGATCGCGCCGGGGAGGCTGGCGCCCGCTATGGCATCACACTGCTGGAGGATGCGGTGGCCGTCATCGGCGGCGTGCGCTTCCGCGGCGCCACGCTGTGGACCGATTACGCCCTGTTCGGTCCCGAGCACCGCGCGGTGGCGATGGCGGCAGCCCGACGCGGGATGAACGACCACCGCACGATCTCGGTCGGGCGTGGGGTCGAGCGGCGCCCGTTCCTGCCCGCGGACGCCGCCGCCCTGCACGCGGCCTCGGTCCGGTTCCTCGACGCCGCGTTGGCAGTCCCGTTCGGCGGCCCGAGCGTCGTGATCACCCACCACGCGCCCCACCCGGTCTGCATCGCGCCCCACTTCGGCCGCGATCCGCTCAGCGCGGCCTTCGCCAGCGACCTGTCCGCGCTGATCGACGCGCGGCGTCCGGATGCCTGGATCAGCGGTCATACTCACCACGCGGTCGATACGTGGCTCGGGCCGACCCGCCTCGTCTCGAATCCGCACGGCTACCGCGACGAGGGCCGCGGCAGCTTCGACCCCGCCTTCGTCGTCGAGATCCCCTCGATCCGGCGCGCCTGAGGCGCGGCGCCCGGCGGCCGGCGCGCGACCTGCGCTCCGGCCGCCTTCACCCATCCCATCCCTGTCGCGACGCAGCCCCCGAGCGCTGCTCGCCGGAGTCCGTACATGCCGTCGTCCTCGCCCCTCTCGCCGATGCCGGCGGTCGCCTTCGACCGTCCCATGATGCTTCCTCTCTTCGCGCCGCTCGCCGCCCGCCTGGACGCGGCCCTGATCGTGACCCCGGTCGTGACCGCGATCACGCTCGATCCCGTCGTCGAGGCGCTGGAGCCGTGCCTCGGGCTCGGCTCGGCCGGCCTCGTCAGCCGCAGGGTGCGCGTCGCCGACGGCCGCCGTCTCACCGTCGTGGGCGTGCCGGGCGTCGTCTGGAGCGATACCGCGAAGACCGCGCTGCTGACCCTCAAGGCCGCCGCCGCCCGGGTCGGGCGGCGGGTTCTCCTGGTGCCCGAGGGTGCGCTCGACCGCGAGCCGCGGATGAGCGATGCGCTCCTCGTGGCCGGCTGCGCCGGTCTCGCGGTCGCGCCCGCCGACCGCCTCTCCCTCGGCGCCGCCCTGATCGAGGCCGGTGGAGACCTTCCGCTCGCCGACGCGGCCGAATGCATGACGCGCGCCGACGATCCCGTCGCGGCCGTCCTCGCGCTCGTCGCGGGCCGCGTCGTCGGCCTCGACCTGGGCCAGCCGCTCGGGCCAGAGAGCCGCGTGCTCGCCCTGGAAGGCCGGACCTTCTTCCTTCGTGGAGGCCGCTGATGCCCGCCTGCTCGCGTATTCCCTTCGTTGCCGGTCCGTTCGAGGCGGAGATCTTCGATCGTCTGTGTGGGCGCGCCGGCCCGGGCGTGTCGACCTCCGCTGGTGACACCCTGGCAGCGCCGGTCGATCCGGACCTGCCTGATCCCGACCTGCCCGATCTCGACTTGGCCGCCCTGGACGTGCCGGACTTCGGCCGGCCCGACGCGCCGTCGATGCCGCGCGGGCGGGTCGTGGGGCGTCGACGTGTCCCGGATGCCGCCGGCGGCGACGTCGCTACCTGGCGCCGGGCACCGCTTCAGGTCGCCGCCGCGCTGCTGTTCGCCCGCGCCCTCGACACCGTGCCCGGCCTCGCCGCGGCCCTACGCACGGGTACCCCGCGAGTGATAGTCGAGGTCACCGACCCGCTCCTGCTCGGCGTGCTGCGCGGGATCTGGCCGGTGCTGCTCTTCGGGGAGCACGGGATCAGCGAGTCAATCGACCGCGCGCTCACCCCGCGTGAGGCCGAGCGCGCCGACATCCTCAGCCTCGTCGCCACCGAGTTGCCGAAGCCGCGCGAGCGCGACGAGGTCGAGCGCACCTTCCTGCAGGTGCTGCAGGTGCCCCGTCCAGTGCTCTGCCTGACCGTCGATGCCGAGCGGGCGCTGCTGCCCTTCGTGCGCCAAGTGGCCGATCACAGCCTCGTGCTGCCCGGGCTCGATCCGACGCTCGTCGCGGCGACCATCCGCGTCGTGACCGGCCGCTGGGGTAAGCGTGCCGACCGCGCGGCCCTCGCCACGCTCGATCTGATGCCGGCCGACCTCGCCATCGCGATCCGCGCAGATCGCACGCCGGCCGCGTGCCTATGCGACCTGCGCCGGCTCGCAGCCGGCCGCGCGGACCGGAGCGGCTCCGGGCGGGACCTGCGCCTCGCCGACCTGCACGGAATGCGTTCGGCCGTGGCCTGGGCACGCGCGACCCTGGATGACCTGCGCGCCTGGCGTGCCGGTGGACCCTGGAGCGAGGTGTCCTCCGGAGCGCTCATCGTTGGTCCGCCCGGCTGCGGGAAGACGCTGCTCGCAGCCGTCATGGCTGCGGAAGAGGGGCTGCCCTTCGTCACCGGCTCGCTCGCCCGTTGGCAGGCCGAGGACCAAGCCCATCTCGG
Source organism: Methylobacterium sp. P1-11 (assembly GCF_008329595.1). NCBI lineage: Bacteria > Pseudomonadati > Pseudomonadota > Alphaproteobacteria > Hyphomicrobiales > Methylobacteriaceae > Methylobacterium > Methylobacterium sp. P1-11. The sequence goes on along the minus strand of NZ_NPKS01000024.1, from coordinate 87,414 downwards.
GACGACTCTGCGGGCGATGCGGCGCTGCTTCGACGAGGCGATCACCCTCGCACGCTCCGGTCCGGGGGGCCGCCGCGGCGTGATCCTCCTCATCGACGAGGCCGATTCATTCCCGGACCGTGCCCGCGTCACCCACGCGCACCGCGATTACGTCGTGGAAGTCGTCAATTCGATTCTCGAACTCCTCTCGGGGGCGGCCTCGCGCGAGGGTGTGGTGGTTATCGGTACGACGAACGACGCGAGCCGCTGCGACCCCGCCATGCTGCGGCCGGGAAGGCTCAGCCGGCTGATCGAGGTCGGCTACCCCGACCTGGACGAACGCGTCGCCATGCTGCGGGTGCGACTACAGGGCGACCTGCCTGAGGCCGATCTCACTCCTGTGGCCCGCTTGACCGAGCGAGCGACGGGCGCGGTGATCGAGGAGGTCGTCGCCGATGCACGGCGCCTGGCGCGCGAGGCCGGACGTCCCCTGGCGCTCGCCGACCTTCTGAGCGTCGTCGGTCGAGCGGGGGCCGGGCGTCCGCCCGCGCTCCTGCGCCGGGCGGCGATTCACGAGGCGGGGCACGCGCTCGTCGCCGCGCTGGAGCGCGGGACGGAGCACCTCGTGGTCGCGCTGCAGGACCGAGACGGGGCCGCAGGCTGGGTGGATTACGCCGGCGAGCCAAGCCAGGCCGGGACACGATCCGAGATCGAGGGCATGCTGCGCATCCTGCTAGCGGGCCGCGCCGCCGAGATCGAGATGCTGGGCGAGCCGAGCGCGGGCGCGCGCGGCGACCTCACGGCTGCGACGAACCTCGCCGTGGCCGCACTCGGCTGCTGGGGACTCGGCTCGTCCACCCTGGTCGCGCTGGAGCAGGATCCGGCACAGCGCCTTCTGCTCGATGCCCGTCTTCACGGCGAGGTCGCGGTGCTGCTCGGCGCGATCGCGGAGGAAGCCGCCGACCTCGTGTACCGGAACGGCTCGGCGGTGATGCGGATCGCCGAGGCGCTGCTCACCGAGCGGCGCCTGGATGGGGCGCGCGTCGCCGAGCTCCTGCACGAGACGGAAGGGGTCGCGACGGGTGAGAGGATCGCGGCGCGAGGTGCGGCGTGACCACACGGTATCCCGGGCTGGTGCTCGCCGACTGGCGCACGCGGCTCCTCCACGATCACCCTGCGCTGTTCCCCGACCTGCGCGTGGTCGCGACCGGGCTGGGGCCGACGCTCGTCTCGGTCGGCTGGCCGAGCGTCGGGGAAGGCTGGCGTGCGCTGGTGGAACGCGCCTGCGCGCGGATCGCGGACGCGTGCGCAGGCGTGCCTGCAGCCGAGGTCGCGATCCTCGGGATCGAGGAGAAGTGGGGCACGTTGCGCCTCACCGTGTCCACCCTCGATCTGTGCGAGACGGCGAGCGCGGCGGTCGACCTCGCCGTCGATCTGGCCGAGGCCCGCTCCCTCCACGTCTGCGAAACGTGCGGCGCACCCGGCCGCTTCTCGGTGAAGCACGGCTGGTACGCGACCGTGTGCGCGGCGCACGCCGACGGGTACCTGCCGGTGCGCAGCCGCGATCTCGACCTTCAGGTCACGACGATGATCGTCGGTGACCGGACGGTGCGCATGGCACGGCGCTACGAGGTCCGGAGCGATCGCTTCATCGCGCTCGAACCGCCCATCGATGAGGATTCCTGAATCCGCGTCGGCGGACCCAAGGCCCGGCGCGATGCGCAAAACGCGCAGAACGTGCGGAACGCCGAGGAAGGGGTGCGTCCTCGGCGCTCCTGATAGGCTGAGACCGCCTCATCGAGCCGTGCGCGCGGCGGCGACGAAGGCGGGGTGGACGCGGTAGTCCGCCCGGGTCCGGCCGGTAGCGTTACGCCGCGGTGCCTCGGCGATACAGCCGAGCTGCGCCAGGCGTTCCAAGGTCTCGGTCCAGGCCCGGTGATCGCGCGGGCACGGCGCCCGCCGCGCCTCGCGCAGGGTCCGCGCGTTGAAGCTGAACGCGTCCCGCTTCTCTTCGTCGACGTTGCGGGCGATGAACCCGGCGATGGCGCGCAGGTCCCTGTCCGGGTCCGGCCGCGCCTGCGCATGATCGAGCGCCCGCTCCGCGCTCGGCAGGTAGTGCGCGTCCATGACGGTCACGGCGGCGCGGGCGCAGTCTTCGTTGAGATGCTGCGGCAGGCCTGCCTTGCCGGCCAGCGCATGTTCGAGGATCGCGAGCACGAGCCCGAGCCGCAGCACCTGGGTGGTGGCCCGGTTGTAGGTCGAGGCGAGCATGCCCTCGGTCTCCCCGGCGGTCCGGACCCAGCGCCGCGAGGCCGGCTCGACCGCGCGGCGGGCGTGCTCGCCGAGAAGCACCGCGTGGCCGCCGAACCGCTCGCGCGCGGCCGGCAGCGCGAGGACATGGCGCAGCACCGGCTCGATCGCGGGCGTCGTCGCGGTGCCGCGCGGCGCGAGTTCGGGATCGCGCTCGACCTGCGGGTAGCTGACGAGGCAGCGCGCGAGCAGACCGTCATCCTCCGCGCCGATCACCTGCCGGAGCTTGTCCGGGGTCACGCCGCCGCACAGGCTGAGCTGGAGGGCCGGGATCACCTGCGCGCCGGTGGCGCGGTCCCGGACATAGGGGTCGCCATCGTAGGCCTGCAGCAGGGCGGCGCGGCCCTCGTCCGAGCGCAGCGTGGGGCCGCGGATCAGGCCGATCACGTCCGGCTGCGCCAGGAGCAGTCCGCGCGGCTGGGCCGCGATCCGCTCCAGGATGCCGGGCAGCGTCGTGCTGGTGCAGGTGTTCAGGGCCGCCGGGGCCGGTGCGGCGTCCTCAGGCACGACATAGCCGGAGAAGTCGGTCTCGGCGCGGTCGAGACCGGCACGGATCGCCCGCTGCAACCGCCGGGCCTTCTCGGCCCGGACCACCTGCGCCAGCGCTGCCTCGCCGGGGGCGGCGGCGGCGCGCTCCAGCGCGGCGATCCCGAGGGCGGTCAGGACGTGGACGGTCTTGCCCATCGCCACGGACTTGCCGCTACCGGCCGATCCGGCGAGCAGCGTCCAGATCACGCAGGGCTCGCGCCAGTCCTCGCTCACCCAGAGGTGGGCACCGGTGCCGACCGCCCCGGCGAGGGTGGCGAGCGCACTGGTGAACAGGAAGGCCGGATGGGTCTTCTGGCCCCTGGCCGCCTCGGCGATGAACCGGCGCACCCCCTCGGGGAGCGCCTCGACCGGGAAGTCCGGCGCCGGCAGGATCGCGGATCCGAGGAAGTGCAGGTCCGGCTCACGCAGGAACGCGGCCTCCGGCGCATCCGCGCTCGGCAGGCGCGGGGCGGGGCGCGCCGGCGTGGCATCGTGTGCGGCGGTCGAGCCCGTCGGCCGGGTCTCGGGCTGGACGGCAGCGTGGACGGCGGGCGGAGTCGTGGCGGTGTTCGCGGTCGTGTCCGGCCGCTGGGCCGGGTCGTGCGGGACGGCGTGATCGAGGGTCATCGGGGCACCTGAGCGGAAGTCGGTGCGGATCGCGTCGTCACGCGACCCGCGGGGAATTCGGCCGATGCGAGATGGTCGGGTGCGATGGGCCCGACGCGAAAGCGATACAATGTAGGATATTAGGCCTGGGGCACCCGATTGCTGTCGTTCACGCTGGTCTGTGGCTTTTGAACCACAGACCGATAGGGTGCGGCGAGGGTGAGAGCCGGCCGATATGCCGGTATCGTCTCAGCGCCCGTAACCGGAGCCGGAATCCGCATCGCGGGACGCCAGTTCCGCACGCAGGCGTGCGCACTCGGCGTTCAACGCATCGATGCGGTGCCGATCGCTGTCGCGGGCCTCGACGAGCGCCGCGGAGCGCCGCCGGGACTCGGTCAGCGCCGCCCCGAACCGCCGCAGCACCTCGGCCTCGATCTCGGACCGCACCTGCACCGTCTCCTCCGCATAGGCCCGTTCCAGTTCGACCTCGCGCCTCCGGGCCTCGCGGCGCAGGAGATGCTCGGTCCGGTCCAACCTGCGCCGCCGCGGTCCGAGGCGGGCGTGGCCGTAACGGACGCTCACGCTGGCATGGAATTCGTCCTGAAGCCGCTTCATCGCACCGAGGTAGGCGGCCTGCTGTCCCTTCTTGTCCTCGCCCCCCGCTTGCGCGCGCTTCACCGCGGCGCGCCCGGGATGGATCGCCTCCAGCACCAGGCGCCGGCCCGGGCCGAGGATCGGCACGGCGTAGGCATGCAGATGGAGGTACTCCTCGTCGTGATGCTCGACGATCGAGAGGAGCGTGTCACCGAACTGGCCATGGCACCACGCCACGGCCTCGGCGCGCCAGGCGGTGTAGAGGTCGCGGGCGTCGGGGGCGTCGCGGTCCTCGACGAGGTCGCGCTTGACCGGATAGGACAACACCCCTGCGACGAGCACGGCACCGTCCCGCCGCAGGCGCCGACCGATGGCGTCGCGCGCCTGCTCGGCCCGCTCCAGGGCGATGCGGCCGACCTCGATCGGCGAGAGGCCGTAGAGGAGGGTCGGGACGGTGGGATAGGCCACGTGGCGGGCGGCACCGGGGGCACGGGCCCCCTCTTGCACGATGCCCGCGATCGTGGACCAGGGGGGCTGCCCCTTGCGGGCCTCAGGGCCGTACAGGCCGATGTGGAGAAACTGGTTCGACATGGGATACCTCCACACCCCAGTATCGTCATAGCCAAGCAAGGAACCACACGCCAACGACGGATCGCGAGGTCGGCTCTGGGGCAGCGACGCGGGCGCAATGCTCCGCGAGCGCGGCCCCTTATCCGGTCGCTGGCTCCTTTGCCCTCCGTCGACCCGCCATATCGTCGCCATCGTCCTCGACGGCCACGCGCGAACCACCTCGCCGCGACCCGGATGCCCGACCTGTTGCGGCGGCTGATCTCGGCGCGGACAGGCCATCTCATGCGCGTGCCCGTCGCGCTGGCCTCGTCCGAGCTCGACCTGAAGACGTTGGTCGCTCGGGTCGATTGGCATTCGACCGGCTGACGCGTCGCCCCGGTGTCTACCGCATCGTACCCAGTGCCGTGGTCCGGGCTTCGTCACGGATCCGCCTCGCCATCATATCCGAACCCTCGTCATGCGACCGAAGGGCCGGGCTCGGCGACGGCTGTGTCGGGTCCTGGATCGGGTTCACCTCATCGAGGGGAGCGGGATCGCGCACGGCCTGGTCCCCCGACGCCAGGGATACGGCGGGCGGCTTCTTCATGCGCCCACCGCATCCTCTCCGCGATCGCGAGAGCGGATCTTGGAGCGTTCGGGCCACATCCTAGTGACCGACTAGGATAGAGTCGGAGGGGCGACGGGGCACTGAGCGTGCCGAACGGCGCGAACGCTCCGGATGCCGGGCGCCGGGAACGATAGGCCGGTCGAGTTCTCGCCCGCCCGTCAGGGTGAGACCTCCCCGGACCGGTCCCAGCCGCAGCTGCGGCTTGCAACGGTCCCGCATCGGAGCGATGCTTGAGATGCACATCGGTTCGACGGATCGCCAACGCGATTCGGTCAGGCCGACGTGCCGCGCCGGGGAAGGCGAGGAAAACCTTCCCGCGCTGGCCGGCGGCCAGCCCCGGATGCGTAGGCCGCCGGCCGGTGCGGGACCTCACGGCATGCGTGGCGGACGAGACCTCAGCTCCGCCGGCGGCTCGCGCATCGCGCGCATCACAGCCGGCAGGACGATCGGGCGCGGTAGCCGGCGCCAGGCAGACCAAGCGGTCCCGATCCGTCGCCAAGCTGGCGCTGGGGTCGGAGACGCGTGTCCGAAGCTTGCCCGGACCGGCGACGCCGCTGGTCGCGCGAAAACGTGGGCCGGCTTGCCTGCCGTCTGACATCCGCGTGGTCGATGACCTGCCCCGACCCATGCCGGTAAACCGCGCCGAGCTCGATGTGTTGGAGATGTATCTCGGCCCCGCCCTCGACGTGCTCCTGCGCGCGATGACGCCATGACCCCCGTCCTCGCTCCGGCGAACGCCGTGACCGATACGGGCGAGACCGCCTGTGGAGGATGCGCGATCCGTACTTGTCGCAGGATGGCGGGCTCCGCAGCGTCCCCGAATATGATGCTGTCCGCCGTCCCGACGCCGAGGTGCGCCCGATGACCCAACACATCCGCAAGGCGCGCTTCGCGCCCGCCATGGACGGGCCGCAGCGGGTCGGATGCTACCTGCGCGTCTCGACCGGGCGGCAGGCGGAATCGGATCTCTCGATCCCCGATCAGCGCAAGCAGGTCCACGCCTTCTGCGCGAACAAGGGTTGGCAGGTGGTCGCTGAATACGTCGAGCCGGGCGCCTCCGCCACGGACGACAACCGCCCCGCGTTCCAGAAGATGATCGAGCGGGCCGGCGACGACGATCACCCCTTCGACATCATCGTCGTGCACTCCTACTCGCGCTTCTTCCGGGACAGCTTCGGGCTGGAGATGTACGTGCGCCGCCTCGCCAAGGCCGGCGTGCGGCTGATCTCGATCACCCAGGAACTGGGCGACGATCCCGCTCAGGTGATGATGCGGCAGGTGATCGCGTTGTTCGACGAGTACCAGTCGAAGGAGAATGCCAAGCACGTCCTGCGGGCGATGAAGGAGAATGCGCGGCAGGGTTTTTACAACGGCGCTCCGGTCCCGCTCGGCTATACCGTCGTCGAGGTCGAGAAGCGCGGCGCGAGGATCAAGAAGCGTCTGGCCGTCGATTCGGTCGAAGCGGAGACGGTGGAACTGATCTTTCGCCTGTACCGGCATGGCGACGGCACGTCCGGCCCGCTCGGGGTCAAGGCGCTCACCTGCTGGCTGAACGAGCGCGGCCACCGCACCCGTGCCGGCGCCCGCTTCGGGGTCGCGACGATCCACGGCATCCTGACGAACCGGGTCTACGTCGGCGAATGGGTCTTCAACCGGCGCTGCTCGAAGACGCTGGCCGAGAAGCCGAAGGCGGAGCAGATCCCGATCAGCGTGCCGGGGATCATCGATCCGGCCGAGTTCGAGGCGGTTCAGGCGACCCTGAAGGCGCACAACCCGCGCGCTACGCCGGCCCGGGTGGTGACCGGCCCGATCCTGCTGACGGGTCTCGCCACCTGCACGACCTGCGAGGGGCCGATGACGCTGCGCACCGGCACCTCGAAGTCCGGCAAGGTGCATAAGTACTACAGCTGCTCGACCCATGGCCGGATGGGCAGGACCGGCTGCACCGGCCGCTCCATCCGGATGGACACGCTCGATACGCTGGTGACCGACCATCTCGTGGCAGAGCTGCTGCAGCCCGACCGTCTGCGGGCGACGCTGGCCTCGCTGTGGTCGTTGCGAGCCGAGAAGGCGGCGCAGGTGGGCGGACGGGTCGCGGCGCTGCGCGGCGAGGTCGCCGGTGCGGAGGAGAAGCTGAAGCGGCTGTACCGCATGGTCGAGGAGGGGGTGACTGACCTCGACGAGATCCTAAAGGACCGGCTCGCGACGCTGAAGCAGGAGCGGGACCGGGCGAAGGCGGCGCTCGACCGGATCCAGGTCGCCGAGCGTGCGCCGGCCGAGATCGCGCCGGAGCTGATCGAGCGGTTCGGCCGGCTGATGCGGGAGAACGTGACGACGGGCGAGATCCCGTTCCGGAAGGCGTGGCTCCAGGCGATCGTCGACCGGGTCGAGGTGAGCGCGAATGTGATCCGCATCGTCGGCGACAAGGCCAGCGTGGAGGCCGCCATCACGGGCGGGGCCACATCACCCGTGGCAGGTGTTCGCAGTTCTGTACGTAAGTGGCGCTCCCAAGGGGAATCGAACCCCTGTTTTCGCCGTGAGAGGGCGACGTCCTAGACCGCTAGACGATGGGAGCTTTCCGGCGGCGCGGGGGTGCTATAGCCACCACCCGGCGGCGGAGCAAGAGCCTTCGTCAGGAAATCCGCCTCGGCGGGTCAGATCGGGTGCGGATAGGGATCGTGGTGGACAACGGAGACGACGAGCGGACCGGAATCGTGGCCGAGGGCGGCATGCGGCTCGATCGTGCGCTGGTCGCGCTGTTTCCGGATCTCTCCCGAGCCCGGTTGCAGGACCTGATCCGCGCCGGCCAGGTGCAGCGGGACGGCGTCCCGGCGCGCGATCCGGCCGCCAAGGTCGCCGCCGGCACACAGATCGTCCTCATCGTGCCGCCCCCCGCACCGGCCGAGCCGGTGGCCGAGGCCGCCGACCTGCCGATCGTGTACGAGGACGACGACCTGATCGTCATCGACAAGCCGGCCGGCCTGGTGGTCCATCCCGCGCCGGGGCACGAGAGAGGGACACTGGTCAACGCCCTGATCGCCCATTGCGGCGCCAGCCTGTCGGGGATCGGCGGCGTGCGCCGCCCCGGGATCGTCCACCGCCTCGACAAGGATACGAGCGGCCTGATCGTCGTCGCCAAGAACGACGCGGCGCATCAGGGCCTCACCGCCCAATTCGCCGATCACGGCCGGACCGGCCCGCTGGAACGGGCCTACGCCGCCGTGGCCTGGGGCCTGCCCCAGCCGCGGGCCGGGACGATCCAGGCCAGCCTCGCCCGGTCCCGGTTCCATCGGGAGAAGATCGCCGTCGTGTCCGACGACAGCGGCCGCCACGCCGTGACGCACTACGCCGTCGCGGAGGCCTATCGCGAGGCCGCCCTCGTGCGCTGCCGGTTGGAGACGGGACGCACGCACCAAATCCGCGTGCATCTCGCCCATCGCGGACATCCCCTCCTCGGGGACACGGTCTATGGCGGCGCCTTCCGGACCAAGGCCGCCCGCCTGAGCCCGGAGGCGCGTGACGCTCTCACGGCCCTGGGGCGGCAGGCGCTCCACGCGGAGCTGCTCGGCTTCAGCCATCCGCGCACCGGCGCGACGCTCCGCTTCGAGAGCCCGCTGCCGCCCGACATTAGCGCGCTCATCCTGGCCCTCCGGACGGAGGCGGACGGCGCACCGCGGACGTAACCGCCTCGCTGCGGCGTGCGAAAGATCACCCCGTACCGCGTCACATCGTGACATGGTACGACCAAAAGCGCCGGTGGCGCGTTGTTGACGACATGGGTGTCATCGACCGCGACCGGCTCCCGGCGACTCATACGAGATGGGTGGCCGGCAGGGTCGGCTCAAGAGCGGCCCGAGTGGACGGCACTGTTGTCCGTCGCGTCCGCCCGACAGGGGGACATAGGTCCAGGAGAATGCCATGGCCGGTACGCTGCCCGTGCTCGCCAACGAAGGTGGCCTTTCGCGCTACCTCGACGAGATTCGCAAATTCCCGATGCTGGAGCCGTCGGAGGAGTTCACGCTGGCGAAGGCCTGGCGGGACGCCGGTGACCGCGAGGCCGCGCATCGGCTGGTGACATCGCACCTGCGCCTCGTCGCCAAGATCGCGATGGGCTATCGCGGCTACGGCCTGCCGATCGGCGAGGTCGTGTCGGAGGGCAATGTCGGCCTGATGCAGGCGGTCAAGCGCTTCGATCCCGACAAGGGCTTCCGGCTGGCCACCTACGCCATGTGGTGGATCAAGGCGGCGATCCAGGAATACATCCTGCGCTCGTGGTCGCTCGTGAAGATGGGCACGACCGCGAACCAGAAGAAGCTGTTCTTCAACCTGCGCAAGGCGAAGGGCAAGATCTCGGCCCTCGACGAGGGTGACCTCAAGCCCGATCAGGTGAAGCAGATCGCCACCCGCCTCGGCGTGCCCGAGCAGGACGTGATCGACATGAACCGGCGCCTGTCCGGCGACACGTCGCTCAACGCGCCCCTGCGCGAGGAGGGCGAGGGTGAGTGGCAGGATTGGCTCGTGGACAACAGCCCGAGCCAGGAGACCGTCCTGGCCCGTGAGCAGGAGGGGCAGAACCGCCTGTCCGCCCTGAAGGACGCGCTGGGCGTCCTGAACCCGCGCGAGCGCCGCATCTTCGAAGCCCGGCGGCTCGCCGAGGACCCGATCACGCTGGAGGATCTCTCGGGCGAGTTCGGCGTCTCCCGCGAGCGCGTGCGACAGATCGAGGTTCGCGCCTTCGAGAAGGTGCAGGAAGCGGTCAAGCGCAACATCGCCAGCCGCGAACTGCCCCGGACCGGCATCGAGGCCCACTGACCCGCCACCCCGGCGCACCGCGCCGGGGTGTCACCGCCAAGCGGTCGCGCTCAAGCGTTCACTGCCGGGCGATCACTGCCAAGCGTCGAAGGCGTTCTGCATGACCTGCGCGCCGACGGCGCCCTTCTCGAAGGTCAGCACGGCCCGACGGCCGGACGTGTAGCGGAGCGCGATATCAAACCAGTTTCGGTGCAGGAGCAGGTCGGTGTTGCGCTCGACGTCGTTCTGCAGCGACGACAATCCGATCAGGAACAGGTTGTCGCGAACGCGGACAGGCAGGCCCGAGACCGGCGAGCCGCGAGCGCCCTGCTCGTCCTTGGCCTGGAGCAGCCCGACATCCTGAACCGTGCGGGCGGTGCCGTTGGTGCCGCTCTGGCTGAAGACCAGACTCACCGTGTGGGACGCCGGCAGGGTCGTGTCGAGGTTGCGCTGGATGGTCATCACCAGCGTCAGACCCGCATCGGGAATGGCCACGGTGGCGACGATCGCGTTCTGGACGGGCTGCCCCTGATCCCCGTTCACCGTCTCCAGTCGCCACGTCACCCGGCCCGGTGTCACGGTCGGCTGGCCGCCCTGGGCGCCCGACGATTCCTCGACGAGTTCGGCCCTCTGAGCGACCGCGACGCCCGTATCGGCGGGCGCCGCCGTATTCCGCGGCGGCGCGCCGGTCTCTGCCCGAGCGGTCGCCTTCGGCGTCGGCGCAGCATCGCCACCGACCCGGTCGCCGAATTTGGTCTCGCCCTCGGGCTGCTGCGTATCCACCGTCTCGGTGCCGCTCGACGGCAGGTTCTGTGGCCGGTCGCGCAGCAGGAAGGCTGCGACGGCGATCAGGCCGATCACCACCGCCAGGACGCCGCCCACGAAGACGTTGCGTAGCACCCGCGATCGACCGGTCCGCGGCGGCACCACCTCGATCCGGGGACGCTGACGGCCGCCGCCCTCCGCGGCGGTGTCGGCGGCGTCCGGATCCTCGGCGGGCGGGGTCTCCGAAGCCGGCGCCTCGGTCACCGGCTCGGTCTCTTCCGAGGCCGCCGGCGCCGGCACGCCCGGGCGCCGCGACGTGATCGGGATCGGCGCCTCGCGCGGTCCGGCCACGGAATCCGGATCGGTATCACCGGCCGTCACCGCGAAGGGCGGCTTCGCGGGCGGGAGGACCGGAACGGGTGCGGTCCCCGGCTCGGGTGGAGACGGTTCCGGGAGGTCCGCCTCCGCCGCCGGCGGAACGATCGGCTCGGGTGCCGCAGGTTCCGGAATGACGGGAGCGGGTGCGGGGCGCTGGGGCGCCTGCGCGGCATCGTTGGCCGGCGCCGGAAGGCCGCCGTGATCCACCTCCAGCCGCTCGATCGCGGCGTCGAGGGCCCGGCGCTCGAGGTCGATATCGGCCTCGGACAGCGGCGGATCGAGGGAGCGCAGCTGGCTGATCAGCGCATTGCGCGCGCGGTCGTAGACCGCCTTGCGCAGGGCGGGCGTTCGGTCGGGCAGCGCATCGAGCGCGCGCGCCAGAAGCGGATAGTAATCGGCCATGATACTCTGGTCCGCCCCTTCGGCCGCCGTCCGGCGACGCCGGTCGGAGGCCGGGGACCGAGGGCCGCGGCCGCCCGACGGGTCCGGTCGCGGCCGTCGGCCGGTTTGTCGTATCCCACCGCGCGGATCAGTGTCCGCGCGCCGGTTGCCCTGGAGATGGCGGGCTGATCGCGAGAACGATGGCCCGGCCGACAGCCCGTTCTAGATCAAGCCTGCGCGCACTGGATACAGGCAGGGCCGCCGAAAACGCGCGTCGTCAACGGGATAGCGCGCGACGCGTCGCGCCTCGAACCGGTCAATCCTCGAATGGGTTGTGCATGAGGATCGTGTCGTCGCGTTCGGGCGAGGTCGACAGCAGCGCCACCGGCGCCCCGATCAGCTCCTCGATCCGGCGGACATACTTGATCGCCTGCGCTGGCAGATCCGCCCAGGACCGCGCACCGGCGGTCGTCTCCGACCAGCCCGGGATCACCTCGTAGACCGGCTCGACCCGCGCCTGGGCGGCCTGGCTCGCCGGCAGATGGTCGATCGGCTGGCCGTCCAGCAGGTAGCCCGTGCACACGCGGATCTCCTCGAAGCCGTCGAGGATGTCGAGCTTGGTCAGCGCGATGCCGTGGATGCCGGAGGTCCGGACCGTCTGGCGCACCAGCACGGCGTCGAACCAGCCGCAGCGGCGCTTGCGGCCGGTATTGACGCCGAACTCGCGCCCGCGGCTGCCGATGGTCTCGCCGATCTCGTCGAACAGCTCGGTGGGGAACGGCCCCTCGCCGACCCGGGTGGTGTACGCCTTGGCGATGCCCAGCACGTAGCCGATCGCACCCGGGCCGAGGCCCGAGCCCGTCGCCGCCTGCGCGGCCACGATGTTGGAGGAGGTGACGAACGGGTAGGTGCCGTGGTCCACGTCGAGCAGCGCGCCCTGGGCGCCCTCGAACAGGATGCGCTTTCCGGCCCGACGCTCCTCGTCGAGCAGCGACCAGACGGTGTCGGCGAAGGGCAGGATCTTCGGTGCGATCGCCTTGAGTTCCGACAGCAGCGCCTCGGCATTGACCTCGTCGATCCCGAGGCCGCGCCGCAGGGCGTTGTGATGGGTCAGAACCCGCTCGATCTTGGCCGGCAGCGCGTCGGGGTCGGCGAGGTCGACAACCCGAATCGCCCGGCGGCCGACCTTGTCCTCATAGGCCGGACCGATGCCGCGCTTGGTCGTGCCGATCTTGAGGCCGGCATTGGCGGTCTCGCGGAAATGATCCAGCTCGCGGTGGAGCGGCAGGATCAGCGTGGCGTTGTCGGCGATCCGCAGGGAGGATGGCGAGACGTCTACGCCCTGCGCCTTGATGCGCTCGATCTCGTCGATCAGGTGCCAGGGATCGACCACGACGCCGTTGCCGATGACTGAAAGTTTGCCGCCGCGGACCACGCCCGACGGCAGCAGCGCCAGCTTGTAGGTCACGCCGTCGATGACGAGCGTATGCCCGGCATTATGGCCGCCCTGAAAGCGGACGACGATGTCGGCCTGCTCGGAGAGCCAGTCGACGATCTTGCCCTTGCCCTCGTCGCCCCATTGGGCGCCCACAACGACGACGTTGGCCATGTCTGCCTGCTTACCCGCGACGGAAACCGGGACGGCGCCACCCACGGGTGCAGGCGGCGTACGTCGTGAGCCGTTTCCGCGATCCGGGCAGCGAAATCAAGCAAGGGGCCGCATGAGGGGGCCGCGTCGCGGGCCGTCCGCCAGGGTCGGGGGCGCTACTTGGCCTCGGTTCCGGGTGCGCGACCGGGCAATTCATGCGGCTTGATCACCGGCATGGTGCCGGACTGATCGGGCTTGACCACGGTTCCGGTCGTGGACGATTCCGGCGGCTTGATCACGCCGTCATTCTGCTGGAGCTTGTCGCTGAGCGACTGGTCATTCGGCGGCGCGTCGGCGTTCGGACGTACCCGCTCGGCCGGCGCCGGGCTTGTCGTTTGGGCGCAGGCGGGCGCCGCCGCGAGGGTCGCCGCGAAAGCGGCGAACAGGATTGTCTTCGGCACGAGGGCCTCCCCGGTTCGGGACACGAATTCGGGGAGGAACAGTCGGTGACGGGATCCGTTCCTGCCGCCGGCCGGGGACAATGTCCCATCCTGTGGATGGGATTCGCCGGCGCCGAAGACGACCTCAACCCTGGCGGGCGGCCTCGATATAGAGTTCGCGCAAGCGCCGGGTCAGTGCACCCGGCCGGCCCTCACCGATCGCGCGCCTGTCGATTTCGATGACCGGCATCACGAAGGCCGAGGCGCTCGTGTAGAAGGCCTCCTGGGCCGCGTAGACCTCGTCCACCGGGATCAGCCGCTCCTCGATCCGCAGGTCGGCCTCCTGCGCGAGGCGCAGCACCGAGGCCCGGGTGATCCCCGGCAGGAGCGCCGTGGAGAGCGGCCGCGTCACGAGCACGCGGTCGCGGCTGATGATGAACGCGGTCGAGGACGAGCCCTCGGTGACCGCGCCGTCCTCCACCATCCAGGCCTCGGCGACGCCGGCCTCGGCCGCCTGCTGCTTGGCCAGCACCTGCGCCAGCAGGGCCACCGACTTGATGTCCCGGCGCTTCCAGCGCAGGTCCTCGACGGTGATCACCCGGGCGCCGCTCTCGGCGAGCGGGTTGGCGAGCACGGTCTTGGCCTGCGTGAACATCGCCACGGTGGGCTCGGTGCCGGCCTTCGGGAAAGCGAAGTCGCGCTCGGCGACGCCCCGGGTGACCTGCATGTAGACGAGGCCCTCGGTGACGCCGTTCCGGGCCACGAGCTCGGTCTGCAGGCGCTCCCAGCCCGCCGCATCGTGCGGGTTGCGGATGCCGATCTCGCCGAGGGAGCGGTCGAGGCGGGCGAGGTGCGCGGCGTTGTCGACGAGCTTGCCGTCGATGATCGCGGAGACCTCGTAGATGCCGTCCGCGAACAGGAAGCCGCGATCCATGATCGGCACGCGCGCCTCCTCGTAGGGGAGGAACTGGCCGTTGAGGTAGACGATGCGGGGAGCGGTCACGGAGAGCTGTCCTGTGTTCGTCGCGGGCCCGAGATCCCGGGCCCGCGAACGCGGGTCGAAGCAGGAATCGTGCGGGATCTCAGCGGTCGCCGAAGACCCGGCCGAAGATCGTGTCCACGTGCTTGAAGTGGTAGCCGAGATCGAAGCAAGCCTCGATCTGCTCGGCCGGGAGTGCCGCGGCGACCTCCGGGTCGGCCTTGAGCAGGGCCAGGAAATCGCCCTCGCCGCGCCAGACCGGCATCGCGTTGCGCTGGACCAGCCGGTAGGAATCCTCGCGGGACACGCCGGCCTGGGTGAGCGCCAGCAGCACGCGCTGCGAGTGGATCAGGCCGCCGAGCCGGTCGAGATTCTTCTGCATGTTGGCCGGGTAGACCAGCAGCTTCTCCATCACCCCGGTCATGCGCGCGAGGGCGAAGTCGAGGGTGACGGTGGCGTCGGGGCCGATCATGCGCTCCACCGAGGAGTGGGAGATGTCGCGCTCGTGCCAGAGGGCGACGTTCTCCAAAGCCGGGGTGACGTAGCCGCGGACCATCCGGGCGAGGCCGGTGATGTTCTCGGTCAGCACCGGGTTGCGCTTGTGCGGCATGGCCGAGGAACCCTTCTGGCCCTCGGAGAAGAACTCCTCCGCCTCCAGCACCTCGGTGCGCTGGAGGTGCCGGATCTCGATCGCCAGCCGCTCCAGGGACGAGGCGACCACGCCGAGGGTGGCGAAGAACATCGCGTGGCGGTCGCGCGGGATCACCTGGGTGGAGACCGGCTCGGCGGTCAGGCCCATCTTCTCGGCGACGTACTGCTCCACCCGCGGGTCGATATTGGCGAAGGTGCCGACCGCGCCGGAAATCGCGCAGGTGGCGACCTCCGCGCGGGCCGCGACGAGGCGGCGGCGGTTGCGCTCGAACTCGGCATAGGCCTGGGCGAGCTTCAGACCGAAGGTCACCGGCTCGGCGTGGATGCCGTGCGACCGGCCGATGGTCGGGGTCAGCTTGTGCTCGAAGGCCCGCGCCTTCAGGGCGGCGAGCAGCGAGTCGACGTCGGCGATCAGGATGTCGGCGGCGCGCACGAGCTGCACGTTGAGGCAGGTGTCGAGCACGTCCGAGGAGGTCATCCCCTGGTGGACGAACCGCGCCTCGGGCCCGACGATCTCGGCGAGATGGGTGAGGAAGGCGATGACGTCGTGCTTCGTCACCGCCTCGATCGCGTCGATGCGGGCGACGTCGAAGACCGCGTCCTTGCCCTTGGCCCAGATCGTCGCGGCGGCTTCCTTCGGGACGACGCCGATCTCGGCGAGCGCCGTGGTGGCGTGGGCCTCGATCTCGAACCAGATCCGGAAGCGGGTCTCGGGCGACCAGATCGCCGTCATCGCGGGGCGGCTGTAGCGGGGGATCATGGGGGCCTCGGTACGGTCCGGATTGCGTGCGAGGCCGGTAGCATGCGCCGGGCCGGCCGCTCAATGCGCATCGGGCATGCCGAGACGGCAACAGGTGTGGACCACCGGCGGCGGATTCAGTCGATCCGCACCCAGCCCTGGCCCATCAGGCGTTCCTGCGGGCGGAAGCGCGACTTGTAGTCCATCTTGCGCGAGCCCTCGACCCAGTAGCCGAGATAGAGATACGGCAGGCCGAGCCGGCGGGCCCGACGGATATGGTCGAGGATCATGAAGGTACCCGGGGAGAGCGCGGCCTCCGCGGGATCGTAGAACGAATAGACCATCGACAGCCCGTCGGAGAGCACATCCGTCAGGCAGAAGGCGAGCGGCGGTCCCGAGCCGCGGCCGGTGACCGACGTATCCGGCCCGTGCCGGCGATACGACACGAGGTGCGTGTCGACATGGCTGTCCTCGACCATCATGGCGTAGTCGAGCACGGTCATGTCGACCATGCCGCCGTCGCCGTGCCGGGCGTCGAGGTAGCGGCGGAACAGGGCGTATTGCTCCGAGGCCGGGCGGTTCGGCTCGGGCGTGCCGACCCAGTCGGCGCTGCGCGCCAGGATGCGCCTCTGGCTCGCGCTCGGCTCGAACTCATCGACCACGACCCGCACCGAGATGCAGGCGCGGCACGTCTCGCAGGCCGGGCGATACGCGATCGTCTGCGAGCGGCGGAAGCCGCCCTGGGTCAGGATCTCGTTGAGGTCGCGGGCGCGCCGTCCGACCAGGTGGGTGAAGACCTTCCGCTCCTCCTGCCCCGGCAGATACGGGCACGGCGACGGAGCGGTGAGGTAGAATTGCGGTGTGTCGCGCGGATGGCTGGTCACGCTTCTCACAAGCCCTGCGCCGGGTTCGTCCTCACGGCGCCGGCATGACAGTGTACAGGCGACCGGCCACGGCTCAATGGCCCGGCCGGTCGCACCGTCACATTTTCATCGTCGAACCGTCCGCTCAGCGCGCGTGAACGACGGCGAGGCCGAGAAGCAGGTCGTGCCCGAGACGCCGGTCGGAGCGCATCAGCCCGAAGGCGACGTCGACGCACCAGAGCAGGAAGGTCGAGATGGCGACGTAGAACAGCAGCGCGTGAACCGCGGCCGTGATGACGTCGACCCGCGCGCCGCTCTCAGGCGCGATGGTCCGCAGACCCATCAACCGCTGGCCGATCGTGCTCTGCTTCGAGCCGCCGACCGTGATCGCGCTGTAGATGATGCCGCTCGCCGGCAGGACTGCGAACAGCGTCCAGCCGAGGCCAAACGTGACCACGCCGATCACGGTGATCAGCAGGGTCAACACGACCGTGAAGCCGAAGATGAACAGGATGTCGAGGAGATAGGCGACCGTCCGGCCGCCGAGGCTCGCCCGCACGAACGGGATCGGCAACGCGGTGGCGTAGCCGGGCGCGTCGAGGCGCTGCGCGTAGCCGGGTTGGGGGTTCTGCATGGTGTCGCGTCCTGCAAGCGAGGCTGCGGACGTCAAGGTGGGTGTGCGCCGCAAAGGCCGCAAGGGGATGCGGGAACGCGGGATCCCTTCCGCGCCGCGCGGGCTCCCGTCAGCGCCCGGCCGGGTCGTCGGCCGCCGCGTCCGGCGTGTCGAGATAGAAGCGCTTCAGCATGTAGAGCGCGGGGCCCGACAGGGTCGTCGCCTCGGTGGCGAGCGCCGTCAGGGTCGTCCCAGCATCGAACCGGCAGGTCAGCCAGTGCGGCCGGTTCCCGTCGGAATAATCGACGCGCACCGAGTTCGCCGCCGGGCCCGGCGCCGCCCGCAGCAACCGGATTCCCGGCTGCGGCGCCACCGCCGGCAGCGCCCGGCGGCAGGTGGCGACGCGATCCCGGCGCAGGGTATCCTGGCAGGCGGCGAGGCCGCCGAGGAAGCCGGCCACGACCGCGGATCCGAGGAGCCAGCGGTGCGTCCGTTTCACGGATGGTTGCGCAGGCGCTCCGCAACCCGCGGGGCGTGATAGGTGAGGACGCCGTCGGCCCCGGCCCGCTTGAAGGCGAGGAGCGCCTCGACCATCGCGCGGTCGCCGTCGAGCCAGCCATTGCGGGCGGCCGCCTCGATCATCGCGTACTCGCCGGACACCTGATAGGCGAAGGTCGGGACCTGGAATTCGTCCCGCACCCGGCGGATGATGTCGAGATAGGGCAGGCCCGGCTTCACCATCACCGAATCCGCGCCCTCATCGAGGTCGAGGCGGACCTCGCGCAGGGCCTCGGACGAGTTGCCCGGATCCATCTGGTAGGTCCGCTTGTCCCCCACCAGCGCGGCCTTGGTGCCGATCGCGTCGCGGAACGGCCCGTAGAAGGCGCTGGCATACTTGGCCGCGTAGGCCATGATCTGCACGTCGAGGAATCCGGCCTTGTCGAGGCCGGCGCGGATCGCACCGACGCGCCCGTCCATCATGTCGGAGGGTGCGATGATGTCGGTCCCGGCCTCGGCCTGGATCAGGCTCTGCTCGACAAGGACCGCGACGGTCTCGTCGTTGAGGATCGCGCCGTCCTTCATCAGGCCGTCATGGCCGTGGCTCGTGTAGGGGTCGAGCGCCACATCCGTCATGATCCCGATCTCGGGCACCGCCCGCTTCACGGCGCGCACCGCGCGGCAGACGAGATTGTTGGCGTTCAGCGCCTCCGATCCGGTCGGGTCGCGCAGCGCGACTTCCGTGTAGGGGAAGAACGAGATCGCCGGGATGCCGAGCCGTGCCCCGCGCTCGGCGTCGCGCACGATCTCGTCCACCGAGAGACGCTCGACGCCCGGCATGGAGGCGATCGGCTCGCGCCGGCCCTCGCCCTCGATCACGAACATCGGCCAGATCAGGTCGTCGACCGTCAGGGTGTGCTCGCGGACCAGCCGACGCGACCAATCCGATTTCCGGTTGCGGCGCGGGCGCTGGGTGATCTTGAGGCCCTCTACCCGGGCGCCCTCGCGGGCAGCCTCCACGGCGAGAGGGCGCGGCTCTGGCAGAGTGTCTGACATGCGGCTTCGCTACCGTTCGCGCGGACCACGCCGCGGATCGCGCGGCGCCCCTGCGCCGGAGGCGTTCGACTACCACACCGGGCCGGCGCGGCGAAACCCGACCGTTGACGCAGGACGGCGGAACCGCTTCAACCCGGCGCGTTCCCTTTCCAACGGATCAGGACCCCGGCCCCTCGCCCATGCACCGGCCCATCATCTCCGCGAGTCTCCGATAGTGCCCGGCTACCTTCCGATCCGGCGCAAGACGCCGAGGCCGGGCGGGGTGCCCAGCGACCGGATCGAGCGCGTCCAGGGACCGGCGCCCGGCGCGTGGGACACGGTTCTGATCTGGTTCATGCGGCTTACGGCCCTGATCTGGCTCCTCAAGAGCGTCTTCGCCTGGGCGACCATCCTCGACATCATGCCGGGGGTCCGGCCCTTCGAGGCGGAACCCTTCGGCCGGCAATCCGCGATCGTCTACTTCGCGGTGATCGATGCCGCGGCGGCGATCGGATTGTGGCTGACGAGCGCCTGGGGCGGCGTGATCTGGTTGCTCGCGGTCACATCCGCGATGACGCTGGCGGTCCTGACACCGCAACTCTTGCCGTTGCCGGTCCCGCTGCTCGTATTCGGGGGCTGCGTCGTGACGTTGTACTTCCTGCTGTCCTGGCTCGCCGCGCAGGAAGCACGGTGAACGAACCGTTCTTATCTTCATTCAGTTTGTCTTTACCGCGAAGAGTAAATCGCGAATTCATCCTGTCGCTTAAATGGCCTTTCATTTCCGAGCCCTAGCTTAGCCATCATCAACGGCGCCGCATCGAACGGTTGCCGGATCAACGGATGGCGAGGCAGAGATGAAGACCCAGAACGCCCGAGTCGCGCAGGTCGAAGCCCCCGAGGAGGCCGCCTCTCCCAAGGGATCCTACCTGGAAGCGCTCCACCTCGTGGAGCGGCTGCATCGCCGGCTGCTCGACGTGATCAAGGACGAGTTCGAGCGCCGCGGCCGTGAGGACGTCAACAGCGTCCAGGCGCTGCTCCTGTACAACATCGGCGACAAGGAGCTGACCGCGAGCGAACTGCGGACCAAGGGCTATTATCTCGGGTCCAACGTCTCGTACAACGTGAAGAAGCTGGTCGAGGCGGGCTATCTCCACCACGCCCGCTCCAAGACGGACCGCCGCTCCGTCCGGATCAGCCTGACCGACAAGGGTCGTCAGGTCCACGAGATCATCCAGACGCTCTACGACAAGCATGCCCGGACGATCACGCCGATCGGCGGAATCTCCGAGGACGACTTCAATCGCCTGAACCAGGCGCTGACCCGCCTCGAGCGCTTCTGGACCGACCAGATCCGCTACCGCCTCTGAGGCCGACCGTCAGAGGTTGAGAAGACCGACGATCCCGGAGATCACCGCGTAGGCGAAGCCGGCATTGATGGCGACGCCGAACATCCCGATCACCAAGCCGCCCAGGACGACGAGACCGTCGCGCTCGACGAGGCCGAGCCCGACCAGGCAGACAGCGAGACCGAGCGGGATCTGTCCCACGATGGGCGCGGCGACGATGAGCGCCAGCGCCAGGGCCAGCAGGACGATCCCCATGCCGCGCATGCCGAGCGCGGTCTCGAACACGCTGACGCGGGGGCGCGACCAGCGCTCCAGGCGGCGCAGGATCGGCACCGCGCGGGTGACGGCCCTCCTGACGTCGGTCAGGGCGATCGAGCGGCCGAGGAGCATCCGCGGCAGCCAAGGCGCCGACATCCCGGCGGCGATCTGAATCGCCACGAGGAGCAGGAGCAGGCCGCAGATCAGCGGGATCGGCGGCGGCATCGGCAGGCAATTCGGCAGCCCCAACAGGACCACGAGCAGCGCGAAGGCACGATCCCGCAGGACCGCGACGATGTCGCCCACGGTGAGGCGCTCGCCCTCCTGGCTCGCCAGCACGGTGAGGACGTCCGACGTTCGTGCACCGGAGGTCAAGGATCTGCCAACCTTCGCTTTCCCGCGGCGGCTCTAGCCGAGAACATCTGGCACGCCAAGCACGGCAGATTCGCGACACTGCGCGAAACTCCGGCCGGCCGGCCATGCCCCAAGATTACGATCGAACTTGCGAAGTAACTTTCAAGTTGAATTACGCGACACGCCGACAAAATTCCGGTCCTCTCGGCTGACACCGGGGCACCATCCACACAAATCTGGGCGCCTGACCAGACAAAGCGCCGCACCGAACGGCATTTTATCTTAACCATCACCTCCAGACTGGAGGGATTGACCGTGCACGGCTCCCATTTCACCAGAGGGATCGGCGGTCTTCTGTTCGCGATCCCGGCCTTGCTTGCAGGACGTGCCTGTCCTGCCCCCGACGCGCGCGCCAGCGAGTTCGACATGCTCCTGTTCGGCAGCCTCGACGCGGGCGGGGACACCTTCCTGACCATCGGGGCGAAGGCGGGCCTCACGTCCCTCGCGCAGGATGGCTTCACCGCGCTCGCGAGCGTCGGAGGCGGATACCGCTCGGAGCACGGCGCCGAGGGCCCGCGTGAGCGGTACACCGTCGCCGCGGCCGCGGTCGCCGGGTATCAGTGGTTCTTCGACTGGGGCGTGGCCGCCGCCTATGCGGGCCCCGAGGCCGCGACGGAGATGCTGGTTGCGGGGCGCGATGTCCACGCCCTGCCGACACGCTTCGGCCTGCGGCTCCACGGCGAGGTCTGGGCGCGTCCGACGGATGCGACGCTCCTTCAGGCGACCGCGGTCGCGGGGTCGGCTCGCGACAGCCTCTGGGCGCGCATCGCCTGGGGCTATCGCCTGTACGAGACCTATATCGGCCCCGAGGCCGCGCTCTACACGGACACGACCGGCTACGCGAAGTGGAGCCTCGGCCTGCACGCGACCGACTTCGCCGTCGGCCGCTACAGCTTCCGCGCGTCCGCGGGCGTCCAGTCCGAGGCGGGACGCGCCCGGGCCCGTCCCTACCTGACGCTCTCGGTCTGGTCCCCCCTGTGAGCGGAGCCCGGCCGGGCGTCGAGGGAATCGAGGAACGCGGCCGCGTCGCGGCGGATCTCGGCCCGGCGGGTGTCGCTGAAGCCGCGCAAGGTCCGGTACGGCATCGCCAGGCGCTGGTTGCCAGCCAATCGCTGCTCGTTCTCGATCAGGAAGTTCCAGTACAGATAGTTGAACGGGCATGCGCCCGGCCCGGCTTTGACCTTCACGTCGTAGATGCAGGACGCACAATAATCCGACATTCGGTCGATATAGGCGCCCGAGGCCGCGTAGGGTTTCGAGCCCATCACGCCGCCATCGGCCCACAGCACCATGCCGTGGACGTTGGGCAGCTCGACCCATTCGTAGGCGTCGGCGAAGACGATCAGGTACCATTCCTCGACCTGAGCCGGGTCGAGGCTGGCGATGAGGGCGAAGTTGCCGGTCACCATCAGGCGCTGGATGTGATGGGCATAGGCGTTGGCGCGCGTGTCCGAGACCACCTGCGCGATGCAGTTGAGCGCCGTCTCCCCCGACCAGTAGAACCACGGCAGGTCGCGGCCCGCGCCGAGGGCGTTGGTTTCCCGGTAGGCGGGCATGCGAGCCCAGTAGAGGCCGCGCACGTATTCCCGCCAGCCGAGGATCTGCCGGATGAAGCCCTCGACGCAGTGGAGCGGCGCCGAACCGTCGCGATAGGCCCGTTCGGCGGCCCAGCACACCTCCTCGGCGGTGAGCAACCCGGCATTGAGGGCAGGCGACAGGAGCGCGTGGTACAGGAACGGCGCGCCGGTCTTCATGGCATCCTGATAGTCGCCGAAGGTCGGCAGGGCCTCCGTCAGGAAGTGCCGGAGCGCCGCGAGGGCATCGGCCCGGGTCACCGGCCAGGAGAAGCCGGTCAGGTCGCCGAAATGATCGCCGAACTCCGCCTCCACCAGCGCGATGACGTCGCGCGTCACGGAATCCGGCTGGAAGCCGATCCGGTCCGGCGGCCGGTGTCCTTTCGGGAGGCGCTTGCGGTTTTCGGGATCGTAGTTCCAGCGGCCGCCCGCTGGCTCGCCGCCGT
The DNA here is from genome assembly GCF_008329595.1 of Methylobacterium sp. P1-11. Classification (NCBI taxonomy): domain Bacteria; kingdom Pseudomonadati; phylum Pseudomonadota; class Alphaproteobacteria; order Hyphomicrobiales; family Methylobacteriaceae; genus Methylobacterium; species Methylobacterium sp. P1-11. The sequence goes on along the minus strand of NZ_NPKS01000024.1, from coordinate 64,461 downwards.
CCATCAGGAGCCCGCTGCGGCGGCGCATGCCCCGGTAGAAGGTCTCCATCCGCAGGTGATGCCGGCCCTCGGCCCACCGCGCGAAATCCTCCCGCGGACACAGGAAACGGTTGTCGGCGCGGATCTCGACCGGGATCGGGAGCGTCTCGCGCCAATCCTGCATCATCTCCCAGACACGCCATTCCCCGGGCTCGGTGACGACGATCCGCTCCGGCCTGTGGCGCGCGACGGCGCGCTCCAGTTCGCCGGTGAAGCTGCCGGTATTGCCCGCATCGGTGAGGCGGACGTAGTCGACGGCGATCCCCTCCGCCTCCAGCTCGGCCGCGACATGGCGCATGGCGGCGAACAGGAAGGCGATCTTCTGCTTGTGGTGGCGGACATAGGTCGCCTCGTCCCGGACCTCGACCATCAGCACGACGTCGCGCGCGGGATCGAGATCGACGAGGCTCGACACCCGGCGGGTCAGCTGATCGCCCAGGACGAAGCGCAGCGTGCCGCCCTCTCCGGCGCTGCCGCGGCGTTTCGCGGCCACCGTCTCAGCCCTTGGTGCGTAGGGCGGAGCGGCCGCCATCGACACCGATGACCTGGCCGGTGATCCAGGCCGCTTCGTCGGAGACCAGGAAGGCTGCCAGGGCGCCGACGTCTTCCGGGCGCCCCAATCGCTGGAGGGCATGCATCGCGGCGATCCCCTGCGCGAGCGTCTCGTTGCCGGTGATCGCGGCGGCGAGCGGGGTGCGCGTCAGCGAGGGCGCCACGACGTTGACGCGGATCTGGGGAGCGAGTTCGGCCGCCAGCGACAGCGCCAGGCCCTCGACGGCGCCCTTGGCCATGGCGACGGAGGCATGCGCCGCGAAACCCTGCGCGGCGGCCACCGTCGAGAACAGCACGATCCCGGCGCCCGTTTCGCCGGCCCCCGCCTTGAGGGCGCCCGCGGCGGCCTGCACCGCCGAGAAGGCACCCAGGGCGTTGACGGCGAAGTCGCCTTCGATATCGGCTCGCGTCAGCCGACTCAGCGGCCGCAGGTTGATCGTGCCGACCGCGTAGACCAAGCCTGCGAGTCGCGGACCGGCGGCCTCGGTGGCGCGGGATACGAAATCCGGATCCGCGACATCGCCGGCCGTGACGCTGGTCTCACCCAGCTCCGACGCGGCGTCCGAAAGGCGCTCTGCATTCCGGGCGGCAAGATGCAGCGCGTAGCCACGGGCCCGCAGCGCACGGGCCGTGGCGAGACCGATCCCCCCGGTCCCGCCATAGATGATCACCCGGCGCATGTTGCCCCCCCTTGCTACCCGTCTCGGCCCGATCAAGGTAAGGCGGGGCACACCCCTGGGCAGGCGGTCGACCCGCACCCTCCACGTCCACAAGGTCGCAGGCGGCAAGCATGAAGTTCGCGTTCGCCGGCATCGACTTCCTCGGCGGGGTCTTCGAGGGGCTGCTCGACGCCGGCTGGACGCCGGTGAAGCTGTTCACGCGCCCCTGCGACGGGGTCTACGACCACAACGAGGTCATCGTCGCTCGCGCCCGGTCGCTGCGGCTGCCGATCCAGCTCTCGCGGATCCGCGAGCGGGACATCGAGGCGCTGCAGGCCGAGCACGGCCGGGATTGGGCGCTGGTGGTCGCTGGATATCCCTGGCTCATCAAGGGTTGGAAGGGCCGCGCCGCCTATGGGCTCAACATCCATCCCTCCCCGCTGCCGACAGGCCGGGGCCCCTACCCGCTGTTCCGGGCCGTGCTCGACCGCTACGAGACCTGGGGGGTCACCGCCCATGTGCTCGCCGAGGGCTTCGACACCGGCGATCTCCTCGCGCAGGACATCTTCGCGCTGAGTTCGAACGAGAGCCACGAGACGCTGCTCGCCAAGTGCCAGATGGCGGCGCGCCGCCTCGCCGCCGGTCCCCTCGGCCGCGACCTGCCCAACTGCTGGCGGCGCTCCGAACCGCAGGGGGACGGCTCCTACTGGCCACGCGCCACCGATGCCGACCGGACGCTCGACTTCCGGCAGGACGTCGAGACGGTCCTGCGCCGGATGCGGGCCTTCGGCACGGTCGAGACGATCGCGCGGCTCGGGGATGCCCGGGTCTTCGTGGCGGAGGCGCAAGGATGGCAGGAGCGCCACGCGCACACGCCCGGAGCGGTGGTGCACCGCCACCGCCGCCACGTCGTGGTGGCGGCCCTCGACGGGTACGTCCAGCTGACCCGCTGGTCGCCAGTCCCCCTCGCGGAGGCCGGGCAGATCGGCCGCTGACCGGTACGGTCGGGAACCGAAACCCAGACCCTGATGTTTCCGGCGGCCCGGGAATTCCCACCCGGGCACCACGGGAGTCCGCCATGTCGACCCGCGCCAGCCTCGCCGCAGCCCTCGGGTTTGCCGCACTGTTCACCGGCTCCGCCTTCGCGCAGGCGGTGATCGTGACCCCCGACGAGTTCGGCCCCGACGACGACGTCGTGGTGCGCGACTACATCGTCCGCCGGCCGGTGGGCCCCGGACCGATCGTGGGATCGATCCCGCTGCGGCCCGGCAGCATCGTGCCGCCCGACGTGCGGCTGGCGCCCTTCACGGAGGCCCCGAACCCGCGGCTGCGCCGCTTCGGCTACTTCGTGGCGCCCGGCGACAAGATCGTGGTTGTCGACCCCGAGACCCGCGCTGTGGTGCGAATCCTCGACCGCTGACCTCCCGCGGCGGCGCTCACCAGTCGCTGAGCGTCGCGCGCTTCCAGCGGTCGGGCGCGACGCAGCGGTATTCGTAGGCCTCATCCCAGGCATGGTCCCCAGGGGTGCACGGCGCGCGGCTGCTCGCGGGCGGCCGCGGCAGGCTCTCGCGAAGGGAAGCGGCCTCGATCTGCCCGCTATCGCTCACGCGCATAACCGGTCCGGCCGCTGTGCCGTAGACCAGATCGCGCCCGTCGAACCCGAGGCGGCGAGAGAAGCCGCCCTCGCGGTTGCCGTCGAGCCCGATTGCCTGCCCGGCCGCGAGCAGCAACGGGACGCCAGTGAACCGCGCGGCGGCGGCGTCGATCCCGATACCGTAGGTGCCCTCCCCCTGGAACGAGATCGCCCGGTCGGTGATGGAGCCGGTGAGGTTGCCCATGAGGATCCCGTAGCCGGTATGGGCGCCCGGTACGCCGCCGGTGGAGATCTGCAGACCGACCCGCTGCCGGTTGCGGTCCGTGGTCGGCGACTGCGCCGAGACGTCGATCTCGGCGCCGATGCAGGAGGCAAGGGGATCGGACTCGTCGGTCATGTCGACACAGTTGAAGTTCCCGGCCCAGGAGGGCCCGACCGGTCCCAATCCGTTGGGCTCCTTGAAGATCGTGCCGTTGACGGCGACGTTCTGCGCACCGGTGCTGGCGAGGGCACGATTGTGCAACTCGCCCGTGATCGTCCACTCGTAACCGGCGTTGTGAGGGCCGGTGGATCCCAGCGCCCAGAGCGCCTTGTAGGTGTGAGTGGCCTCGCCCGACCCCTCCGGCACGTGCCGGTCGACCCGCAGAGTCGAGACCGGATCGAAGCCCGGCGGCCGGTTCCAGAGGAAGACGTGGCCGCCATCCAGCCCAGGCACTCCAGTCCCCTGCACGCTGCGGGAGAAGTTCGGCGGCCAAGAGGGATTCCGCGCGTTCTGATCCGGGGAGAGCTGTTCCGGGGACGGGTCGCCAGCCGGCGAACGTCCGTTCGCCTCGGCAATGGCGATGGTCGGCAGGCCGAGTGCGGCACTCGCCAACAGAGCCAAGCCGGGGCGGATGCGCATGATCATCTCCGGATGTCGTCTCGGTGCAGCCTCGGCTCAGGGTCCCACTGGCAGAGGCCGACCGAGGGACCAGATATGTCTCACGATCGCGTCGGCGACCTCAGCCTCAGACGGCTTGGTTCGCGACATCGATCACGCGCCGCGGAGCGGATCCATGAATGCCTTGCGATTCCTGCGCACATGGTTCCTGGTGTCGGTCCCGCTCGGCCTTCTGGTCGGCCGCTTCATCAAGGTCGGCAAGGGGCCGACGAGAGAAAACCGGCGGTAAAGACCTCGGATCGCACCGATAGACGGATCGCAACTTGCTGATCATTCTCCTGTGCGCCGATCATCAATACCATGTTAGCAAATCGGGCGCATTTTTACTGATATCGCGCCAAATCGGCCGAATTGGGCAGGAACCTCGGCCGTGTCCCGCAACGTCAGCACTCCCGCCTTCGTCGAGCGCCGGGCCACCGAACGGAAACCAACCGCCCTACTGGCCTTCGCGCAGCATCGGGACGGCTCGCGCTATCCTTGTCAGGTCAAGAACATCTCCGATCGCGGCGCGATGCTGGAATTTCTCGGTTCGCAGGTGGTGCAGCTTGAGGATGCGTTCGACCTCGTGCTGGCCAGTGCCGAGATGCGATACGCGGTCCAGCTCATCTGGCGCAAGGAGCGGACGGTCGGGGTCCTGTTCTGCCTCGACGCGGAGTGAGGCGGCCGCCCGGCGCACTCAAGCCGCCAGGGTCGCCATCAGCGTGAGCCCGACCGCCGGGAGCGCCAGGGCTAGGACCGCGAGGGCGTCGAGGGGCGCGGGCCGGCTCGCCGCGAGCCAGCGATGCTCGGCGAACTTCTCGGCCGCGAATCCCGCCAGAACGAAGCCGCAGCCGATGGACGTGACAAGCGCGGACATGGGCCGGCCCTTCTTCGGAACGTCGCGCAGAGTGATGCGCCTGACGGGAGTACCCCCGGCGCGGCGGGAAAGTTTCACCACGAGGCCCGCGCGTGGGCGAAAAAGGCGCGCCCCTTCGCCCGAGGCCGTGTAGTCACGGCGGCCGTCAACCCGCTACATCGCTCCGCCGTCGCCGCGATGGGGCACGGTCCCGCTACGCGCGGGGTTGCAATCCCGCGCAGATCCGTCGAGGCGGGAGCCCCGCGTTATTGAGTGCATTGTGGCGGGCGGTGGGAGGCCGGGGAGCTTTGAAGACGAGCGGCAACGGCGTGGCCGTGGGACACAATGGCTGGCTGTACTGGGTCGGACGCGCCAGCGAGGTCGAAGCCTTCTACGGCGATACCGCGACCTCACGGCGGATCCTGAAGCGTTGGACGCGGCTCATCCGGCGACGGGCACGCCGCCTCGACGGTCTCGGGATCCGGCACGTGCACACTATCGTCCCCGACAAGCTCGCGATCTATCCGGACCTGCTCGGCCGCCCCTTCCCGGGGCTCGACGATCCGCCCGGAACCCGCCTCGCCCGACTGGTCGCCGGCGACAGCGGGGCCGCGATGGTTGATTTGCAGACGCCGCTCCAGACGGCACGGGCCGATGAGCCTGTCTATTTGCGGACGGATACGCACTGGACCTACCGGGGCTACCTGACCGCGTACCGCACGCTCTGCGAGGCCTTGGACGCGCCAGTGGCGGCGCACGTCTTCGCGGGTACAAGCGTGAACGAGCGCTTCACATTCGATCTCGGCGAGAAGCTCGTCCCTCCGGTCGACGAGGACTACGTCGCCTACGACTTTCCTCGCCGCGCTGCGCGGATTGACGCGAACGCGCTGGTGGCGGTGCGGGAATCAGGACGGGCCGTGCGCCCGCGCGGATTGTTTGTGGGATCCCGCGTTGTCTTGGAGAACAGGGATGCACCGGATCCGCGGCGCGTGGTGTTGTTCGGCGATTCCTACATCTACAGCCCAGGCGCGCGCCTTACCGCGATGCTGGCAGAAACCTTTGGGGAAGTGCACGCGATCTGGTCGGCGAATATCGACTGGGCCTATGTCGAGGATGTCCGGCCGGACATCGTGATCTTCGAGATCGCCGAACGGTTCCTGCGTCAAGTCCCGACCGACCGGATCCGCATTGATCACTTCGCGGGTGCGCGGGCGCGGCGGGCCCTCCGCCCGACCTTCCGCGAGCAGATTCGGCGCTGGCTGCGCTGAGCCGGACCGACCGACGCGCGCCGTCGGCCCGCGCGGCCGCATCAAACAGCGAGAGCCCCACCGCGGTGGCGGCGGGGCTCTACTTCGTCAGGCCGTGCGGTGGCTCAGTAGCCGCGGCCGTAAAAGGCCGGCCCCCGATCGAAGGCGCCGGCCGCGGCGGCGCCGGCGGCTGCGCCCGCGATGCCGAGGCCGATCGCGGCCCCGGTCGACAGACCACGGTGACGGCGGTACCCGAAATCGCGCCGCGAGCCGTAGCCGCGATCGTAGCCGCGGCCGTAACCGTAGCCGTGGTGGCCGCCGTAGCCGTAGCCCTGCGCCTGGGCGCCGGTGGCACCGAGCGCGCCGAGGGACAGCGTGACGGCGGAGATGAGAGCGAGCTTCCGCATCGGTGACTCCTTCGCAGTTGCGTTGGGAGCCCAACCCGAAGCGCAACCGGGAGTTCCGATTTTCATGTCGGCGTAGCGTCCGCCCACCGGCCCATCACCGGCCTGGAGAGTGGTGACCGCGCCGAGTGTCAGGAGCGCTTTCGAGGATATGGTGAGCGCGCTGGGACTCGAACCCAGGACCTACAGATTAAAAGTCCGTTGCTCTACCAGCTGAGCTACGCGCTCGCGTCCCGGGCCGCGCGGCGGCCCGTCGGGGACGGCGCGTCCGCAATAGGTGAGCGAGCCCGGGGGGTCAACACGAGGGAGGTGGACAACCCTCAGGCCGCGTCGCCGCGGGTCCGCTCGACGATGTGCCGGGCCTCGTCGAAGGCCGCGTCCGCGTCGAGCTCCGTTGTGTCGAGCCGGACGGCGTCGTCGGCCATGCGCAGGGGCGCGGCGCTGCGGGAGGCGTCCCGGGCGTCGCGGGCCTCAATGTCGGCCAGGATCGCCGCGAAGGTCGCCGCCTCGCCGCGGCTGGACAGCTCCCGGTGGCGACGGCGGGCGCGCTCCTCGGAGGACGCGGTGATGAACAGCTTCACCGAGGCCTCGGGACAGACCACCGTACCGATGTCGCGCCCGTCGAGCACCGCCCCCTGCGGGTCGGCGGCGAAGCGGCGCTGCCACGCGAGCAGCCCGGCGCGAACCTCGGGCACCGACGAGACTCGGGAGGCCGCCTCGCCCATTGCCCGGTCCCGCAGGCGCGGATCGTCGAGCCGGCCGGCGTCGAGGGCCTGGGCCGCCCGCGCGGCAGCCGCGGAATCGTCCAGCGACAGGCCGGCATCGAGCAGCGCCAGCGCCACCGCTCGGTAGAGGAGCCCGGTGTCGAGATGCGGCAGGCCGTAATGGTCGGCCAGACGTTTGGCGAGGGTGCCCTTGCCGGACGCGGCCGGTCCGTCGATCGCGATGACGAGCGGCATGGCGGTCACGCCCCGATCCGGCCGCCGAGGGCCTGCATGGTCGGAAGGAAGCTCGGGAAGCTCGTGGCGATCATCGCGCCGTCGTCCACCGTGACCGGGCTCCGCGCCGCGAGGCCCATCACCAGGAACGCCATGGCGATGCGGTGGTCGAGATGGGTCGCGACCGTCCCGCCGCCCGGCGCAGCCGCGCCGTCGCCCTCGACCACGAGGTCGTCGCCCTCGACCGTGTGGCGGACGCGATTGGCGGCGAGCCCGGCGGCGACGGCGGCGAGGCGGTCCGATTCCTTGACCCGCAGCTCGTGGAGGCCGTTCATCCGGGTCCGACCCTCGGCGAAGCTCGCCGCCACCGCCAGAACCGGGTACTCGTCGATCATCGCGGGCGCCCGCTCGGCCGGGACGTCGACACCGGTCAGGCGGCTCGCGCGCACGCGCAGGTCGGCCACGGTCTCGCCGCCCTCCTCCCGCTCGGCCACGCGCTCGATCTGCGCGCCCATTTCCAGGAGCGTCGTGATCAGCCCGATGCGCAGCGGGTTCATCATCACGCCCTCGATCACCACGTCGGAGCCAGGCACGATCAGCGCCGCCACCAGGGGGAACGCCGCCGAGGACGGGTCGGCCGGGACCACGACGTCGGTGCCGCGCAGGGTCGGCTGGCCGGTGAGCGCGATCTTGCGGCCGTGGCCGCCCGGCCCGTGCGGCTCGACGCTGACCGCGGCGCCGAAGAGGCGCAGCATCCGCTCGGTGTGGTCGCGGGTCGCGGCCGCCTCGATCACGGTCGTGACGCCGGGGGCGTTGAGGCCGGCGAGCAGCACCGCGGACTTGATCTGTGCCGATGCCGCCGGGGTCTCGTAGGTGATCGGGATCGCCTCTTTGGGACCCCGCAGGGTCAGCGGCACCCGCCCGCCCTCGGCCTCGGCGAGGACCTGCGTGCCCATGCGGGTCAGCGGGTCGAGGATGCGGCGCATCGGCCGCGACCGCAGGGAGGCGTCGCCGTCGAAGGTCGCGGTGACCGGCTGCCCGCCGACCACGCCCATCATGAGCCGAGAACCGGTGCCGGCATTGCCGAAATCGAGCACGTCGGCCGGATCGCCGAGGCCGCCGATGCCGACGCCCTGGACCCGCCAGCTTCCGGGCGCGAGGCGCTCGACGCCCGCGCCGAGCGCCTTCGCGGCGGCGGCGGTGCGCAGGACGTCGTCGCCCTCCAGCAGGCCCTCGACCCGCGTCTCGCCCTGGCTGAGCAGGCCGAGGATCATCGACCGATGCGAGATCGACTTGTCGCCGGGCGGGCGCAGGCGTCCGCGCAGCGGGGCGCCCGGCGCGGCGGTGAGGGGCTGGGGACTCGAATCGTGCGACACGGGACGTCCGTTCGGGCTCTGAGACGTGGGCCTGGATCCGGCGCGTCGCGCGGCCCTGCCGCGGCGCTGCAATCGGACGGTGAAGTCGCCGCGCGGTTAACACGGGCACCGCCCGCCGTCATCCACCCGTTGCCGACGCCGATGCCCGGCCGACCCCCGGGAGCGGGCCGCCGGCACGACGCCGGGAACGCCCTGCGCGGGCTCGATTGACAGGGGCCGCCACCGCGACTAACGGGGCCCCTCCCCCGAGACAGCATTGACGACGAGGTGTCCGCCCGTGGCCCGACCGGAACTTGGCTTGAAGCGCCAGTGCATGAGCTGTGGCGCGAAGTTCTACGACCTCGCCCGAGATCCCGCCGTCTGCCCGAAATGCGGCGCGACCTATCAGGCGGTGGCCACCTCCAGCCGTGCGGCGCCCCCGGCGCTGTCGCGCAGCCCGGCCACTAACGACGATGAGGACGAGACGGACGAGAAGGGGCCGGAGATGGTCTCTCTCGACGAAGTCGAAGCCGCCGAGGACGACGCGGATCCGACGCCCGAGGACGACACGGTCGAGGACGGAGATTCCTCCGACGACGACACCTTCCTGGAGGAAGAGGATTCCGGCGACGACGACGTCTCCGACCTGATCGACGGCGATATCGAGAACGACGAGGAGGGCTGAGGCGGCCTCCGCCTCCCCGACTGGAACCCCCTGCAAAAAACCCCCGGCGGCAGCGAAAAAAGGGGGTTGAGTCCGCGATGCGAGCCGCCTATAGAACCGGCCTCGCCGGCCGCGATCCGGTTCGGCGAGACCCAGCGGTACCCAAACCGCGGTGGATGGTAAAGTGGGGCCTTAGCTCAGCTGGGAGAGCGCTTCCATGGCATGGAAGAGGTCATCGGTTCGATCCCGTTAGGCTCCACCATCCCACCCTCGCGCGACACGACCCTTTCGGGACGTGAACCGCTGTCAAAATGAATGGGGCCTTAGCTCAGCTGGGAGAGCGCTTCCATGGCATGGAAGAGGTCATCGGTTCGATCCCGTTAGGCTCCACCATTCTTATCGCGCGCGACGCGGCTCATACCGGTCTCCGCAACCGAGACCAGGATCTTCCAGATTTCGACATCGTCCGCCGAAGCGCCTGCCCCCTGACGCGGCGTGCGACCGCGCTCCGTCAGCGGGTCAGGTGTCCGAGCGGCAGCGCGGTCGTGTACTTTACCTGCCCCAGGGCGAAGCTCGAGCGGATGTTGGCCACGCCGGGGATCCGCGTGAGGTGGTCGAGGACCAGCTTCTGGTATTGGCCCAGATCCTCGACCACGACCCGCAGCATGTAGTCGGCCTCGCCGCTCATCAGGTAGCACTCCATCACCTCCGGGCGGCTGCGCACCGCCTCGTCGAAGGCCTGGAGCGCGGCCTGGGTCTGCTTCTCCAGCGACACGTGGACGAACACGTTGACCGCGAGCCCAAGGCTCAGCGGGTCGACCACCGCCACGCAGCCGCGGATCACCCCCGCCTCCTTCAGGTCGTTGACGCGCCGCCAGCACGGCGACGTCGACAGGCCCACCCGCTCGGCGAGATCGGCGATGCTGATCTCGCTGTCCTGCTGCAGGCATTCCAGGATCCGCAGGCTCGCGGCGTCGAGGGGGGCCGGACGGGCGGGCATGAGTTCGGTCTCCGGTCTCCCGCCGCATTGCGCGGCCTCACGGCATAAGGCCGGGGCCAGCGCCCAGAACGGCATATTTTGCCGCCTATCGCCGTTGTCGCGGTATTTCAATCCGCTGGCCGCGGCGTCACAGCAAATATTCGGCATGTCCCCCCGCCGCGATCCCCGTATGATCGAGCCGACCAGGGAGCCCGCGCCGATGAACGCCATTCCGCCGAAAGCCACCATCGCGTGGTCCGCCGAGGTCGATCACGACCCGGCCGAGACGCAGGACTGGCTCGCCGCCCTGGAATCGCTGTTCCGCACCGAGGGCGCGGCCCGGGCGCGCTTCATCCTCGACCGCTTGGAGCGGCGCTCGAAGGAGATCGGCATCCTCGACGAGGCGCTGCCCTACTCGCCCTACCGGAACACGGTCCCCCTGGAGAAGCAGCCGCGCTATCCGGGCGACCTCGACATCGAGGAGCGGCTGACGTCGATCATGCGCTGGAACGCGCTAGCCATGGTGGTGCGCGCCAACATGGCCTACGGCGAGCTCGGCGGCCACGTGGCGAGCTACGCCTCGGCGGCGGAGCTGTTCGAGGTCGGGTTCAACCACTTCTTCAAGGGCGGGGCGGACGGCGACCTCGTCTACTTCCAGCCGCATTCGGCGCCCGGCGTCTACGCGCGCGCCTTCCTGGAGGGACGGCTCAGCGACGAGCAGCTGAAGCATTACCGCCAGGAGATCGCGGGCGACGGCCTCTGCTCCTACCCGCATCCCTGGCTGATGCCCGATTTCTGGCAGGTCCCGACCGGCTCGATGGGGATCGGGCCGATCCACGCCGTCTACCAGGCACGTTTCATGCGCTACCTCGCCGACCGGGGCCTCGCCGACACGTCAGGGCGGCATGTCTGGGGCGTGTTCGGCGACGGCGAGATGGACGAGCCCGAGTCAATCGGCGGCCTCGCCCTGGCGGCCCGCGAGAACCTCGACAACCTCACCTTCGTCATCAACTGCAACCTGCAGCGGCTCGACGGTCCGGTGCGCGGCAACGGCCAGATCATCCAGGAGCTGGAGAGCCTGTTCCGGGGTGCGGGCTGGAACGTCATCAAGGTGCTGTGGGGCTCGGAATGGGACGGGATTTTCGCCCGCGACACCAACCACGCCCTGCTGCGGCGCTTCGCAGACACCGTCGACGGCAAGTACCAGACGCTCGGCGCCAAGGACGGTGCCTATAACCTCGCCCACTTCTTCGGCGAGGATCCGGAGGTGCGCGAGCTGGTGGCCCACATGTCGGACGCCGACGTGGATCGCCTCAAGCGCGGCGGCCACGACTTCCGCAAGCTCTACGCCGCCTTCGCGGCCGCCAAGGCCACCAAGGGCCGCCCGACGGTGATCCTGGCCAAGACCAAGAAGGGCTACGGCATGGGCGGCGCGGGCGAGTCGCGCATGACCGCCCACCAGGCCAAGAAGCTCGACGTCGACGCGCTCCGCGCCTTCCGCGACCGCTTCGCCCTGCCGCTCACCGACGCGCAGGTCGAGGGTCTGGCCTTCTACAAGCCGGCCGAGGACGGCGCCGAGATGCGCTACCTGCGCGAGCGCCGCGAGATCCTCGGCGGCGTGCTGCCGGCCCGCCGCCGCACCGCGCCGACCGTCGCGGTGCCGGCGCTCTCGACCTATGCGGGCTTCGCGCTGGAGGCCGGCGGCAAGGAGATGTCGACCACCACCGCGGTGGTGCGCCTGTTCGGCAACCTCCTGAAGCACAAGGACCTCGGGCCCCGCGTCGTCCCGATCGTCGCCGACGAGGCGCGGACCTTCGGCATGGCCAACCTGTTCCGGCAGGTCGGCATCTACGCGCCGCAGGGCCAGCTCTACGAGCCGGAGGATGCCGGCTCGATGCTCTACTACCGCGAGGCCCGGGACGGGCAGCTCCTGGAGGAAGGCATCACCGAGGCGGGGGCGATCTCGTCCTGGACGGCGGCGGCCACGTCCTACAGCGTCCACGGCCTGTCGATGCTGCCGTTCTACATCTACTACTCGATGTTCGGCTTCCAACGGGTCGGCGACCTGATCTGGGCGGCGGCCGACCAGCGGGCCCGCGGCTTCCTGATCGGCGCCACGGCGGGCCGCACCACCCTCGGCGGCGAGGGCCTGCAGCACCAGGACGGGTCGAGCCACTTGGCGGCGGCCGCGATCCCGAACTGCCGCGCCTACGATCCGGCCTTCGCGTACGAGATGGCGGTGATCGTCGACCGCGGAACCCGCGCGATGATGGAAGAGGGCGAGGATGCCTTCTACTACCTCACCGCCATGAACGAGAACTACGCGCAGCCCTCCATGCCGGAAGGGGTGGAGGCCGGAATCCTGAAGGGCATGTACCGCCTGTCGGGGCCGGAAACCGGGCCGGGGACCGGAACCGCCGCCATCCGCCTCCTCGGCTCAGGCGCGATCCTGCCGGAGGTGATCGCGGCGGCCGACCTGCTCGCGCGGGACTGGGGCGTCTCGGCCGAGGTGTTCAGCGTGACGAGCTTCAGCGAACTGGCCCGCGACGCCCGCGAGGCCGAGCGGCAGGCGATGCTCAACCCGGAAGCCGAGGCACCGGTCAGCCACGTGGCGGCGCTGCTGCCGGGCACGGCGCCGGTCGTCGCGGCGACCGACTACGTCCGGGCTTACCCGCAGCTGATCGCGTCCTACGTCGGCGCGCGCTTCGTCGCGCTCGGCACGGATGGGTTCGGCCGCAGCGACACGCGCAGCGCGCTCCGCCGCTTCTTCGAGGTGGACCGCCAGCACGTGGTCATCGCCGCCCTGCACGCCCTCGCTGAGGCCGGTACGGTGCCGCGCGCCACGGTGTCGGACGCGATCGGCCGCTACGGCATCGCGACGGACGCGCCCGCCCCCTGGACGATCTGAAGGCGGGGACCCCACGCAGCGCGCCTCGCAGGAGCCCTCCCGCCGGCCGCGCGGTCCCCGGAGGGCTCCTGCGAGGCCTCCGCTCCGGCACCGCGGGATGAGGGGGCGGAACGAAGACCCGGCAGACCGTCGCACGGGGTCCATCCGCAACGGCCCGCCATTCCCGCGCCTGCCCGGGCGCAAACAGACCGCCACGACCTTCCAGAAACCGGAATTCCACCCCATGAGCGCCGCGCTGCAGATCGCCCTCCCGGACATCGGCGACTACCGGGACGTGCCGGTCATCGAGCTTCTGGTGAAGCCCGGCGACCGCCTCGCGGTGGACGACCTGATCCTCAGCATCGAATCCGACAAGGCCACCATGGAGGTCCCCTCCCCGGTAGCCGGCATCGTGCGCGAGTTGCTGGTCGCGGTGGGCACGAAGGTGTCGGAAGGGACGCCGATCCTGACGGTCGAGCCTGCGCAGAGCGATGCTTCGGCGGCGGCGGGCGCCCTTCCGCCCCCCTCCGAGCCGGGTGGCGCTCCCGTCGGCGAGAATCGGGAGAGGGGAGCCCGGCGCCCGGAAGAGGCGGGCCCGGCGGGCGGGTCCCCGCCCGGCTCGGCCCCGTCGTTCTCCGCCCCCGACCCGGTTCCCGCACGGCCCTCCCCCGTCGCGGGCGGAGAGAAGACCGGTGCCGCGCCCGGAGCCAAGCCCGATCAATCGATCCCCGCGACCCGGGGCGACGTGCATGCCAGCCCGTCGGTCCGCCTGCTCGCCCGCGAACTCGGCGTGGGCCTCGACGGCGTGCCGGCCACCGGGCCGAAGGGACGGATCCTGCGCGAGGATGTGCACGCCTTCGTCAAGGCGGCGCTCGCCGCACCTGCCCGTCAGCCCGTCGCCGCATCGGAGATCGGTGCCGGCCTGCCGCCCTGGCCGCAGGTGGATTTCGCCAAGTTCGGTCCGGTGCGGCGCGAGCCGCTGTCACGCATCCAGAGCCTCTCGGGGGCCAATCTCAGCCGCAACTGGCTGACGATCCCGCACGTCACCAATTTCGACCGGGCCGACGTCACCGAGATCGAATCGTTCCGCGTGGGCCTGAACAAGGAGCCGCGCACGCCCCCCGCCCGGGTCACCATGGTGGCGTTCCTGATCAAGGCGGCGGCCTCGGCGCTACGCGCCTATCCGCGGTTCAACACCTCCCTGGAAGGTGGCGACCTCGTGCTGAAGGACTACGTCCATGTCGGCTTCGCGGTGGACACGCCCAAGGGCCTGATGGTCCCGGTGGTGCGGGACTGCGACCGCAAGGGACTGATCGAGATCGCCACCGAGATGGCCAAGATGGCCGAGAAGGCCCGGGCCGGAACCCTCGCGGGCTCCGACATGCAGGGCGGCTGCTTCTCGATCTCGTCGCTGGGCGGGATCGGCGGCGACGGCTTCACGCCGATCATTAACGCCCCCGAGGTCGCGATCCTGGGAGCCGCGCGCTCGCGGACGGAGGCGGTGTGGGACGGCAAGGCCTTCCAGCCGCGCCTGATCCTGCCGCTCAGCCTGTCGTGGGACCATCGCGTGGTGGACGGCGTCGCCGCCGCCCGCTTCCTCGGCCATGTGGCCTCGGTCCTCTCGGACCTGCGCCGCGCCCTCCTGTGACCGCACCCCCCATGCCCGAGACCATCGACATCCGCGTGCCCGATCTCGGCGATTACGCCGACGTCCCCGTGATCGAGATTCCGGTCACCCCCGGCCAGTCGATCGCCAAGGACCAGACCCTGCTGATGGTCGAATCCGACAAGGCGACGCTGGACATCCCCTCCCCGGTCGCCGGCCGCCTCGTGGAGATGCTGGTCGGCCTCGGCGACACGGTCTCGGCCGGCACGCTCGTCGCCCGTCTCGCGGCCGAGGAGCCGGCGGCGCAATCCAGCGCCCAGCCCGGATCGGGGACCGGGCAACCGGTCTCCGCGCCCGCGACGGCGCCGGCGGCCCCGCCGCCCGGCGAGGGCGGCGGCCCGTCCTGCGACGTCCTGGTCGTCGGCGGCGGCCCCGGCGGCTACGCGGCCGCCTTCCGGGCGGCCGATCTCGGCCAGCGGGTGATCCTCGTCGAGCGCGACGCTACGCTCGGCGGCGTCTGCCTCAACGTCGGATGCATCCCCTCGAAGGCGCTGCTCCACGTGGCCGCCGTCACCGAGGAGGCCGCGCGCCTCGCCGCGCACGGGATCAGCTTCGGCGCCCCGACAATCGACCTCGAGAAGCTGCGGACCTTCAAGGCCGGGACGGTGCGCCGCCTCACCGACGGGCTCGCTCAGATGGCGCGCCAGCGCAAGGTCGAGGTAGTCCGCGGCACCGCGCGCTTCACCGGGGCGTCCACCGTCGCGGTCGCGCTCCACGCCGGCGGGGAGCGGATCCTCGCCTTCGCCCGCGCCATCGTGGCCGCAGGCTCGTCCCCGGTGGCCCTCCCGATGCTGCCGGAGGATCCGCGGATCGTGAATTCGACGGGGGCGCTGGAGCTGCCCTTCGTGCCGAAGCGCCTGCTGGTGATCGGCGGCGGCATCATCGGCCTGGAGATGGCGACCGTGTACAGCGCCCTGGGCGCCCGGGTCGACGTGGTCGAGCGCCTGTCGAACCTGCTGGAGGGCGTCGACCGCGACCTGGTGGCCGTCTGGATGAAGCGCAACGCGCACCGCTTCGACCGAATCCTCACGGGGACCGAGGTCGTGTCCGCGACAGCCGGTGCCGACGGCATCGCGGTCGCGCTGGGGGGCGAGGCCGAGCCGCAGACCTACGACCTCGTCCTCCAGGCGGCGGGCCGGCGCCCGAACGGCGCGGGCCTGGGGCTCGAGGCCGCCGGGGTGGCGGTGCAGAACGGCTTCGTACCCGTCGACGCGCAGATGCGCACCGGCGTGCCCCACATCTTCGCCATCGGCGACCTCGTCGGCCAGCCGATGCTCGCCCACAAGGCCGTCCATCAGGGCCACGTCGCCGCCGAGGTGGCCGCCGGCCACCGGGCCGGCTTCGACGCCGCCGTGATTCCCTCCGTGGCCTACACGGATCCGGAGATCGCCTGGGTCGGCCTCACCGAGACCGCCGCCAGGGCGGCCGGCCGGGCCGTGGAGGTGGCACGCTTTCCCTGGGCGGCCTCTGGGCGGGCCATCGCCAACGGCGCGGAGTACGGCCTGACCAAGCTGCTGTTCGACGCGGGGACCAAGCGGGTCGTCGGCGGCGCCCTTGTCGGCCCGAGCGCGGGCGACATGCTCGGCGAGATCGCCCTGGCCATCGAGCTGGGGGCGGACGCCGCCGATATCGGCCGCACGATCCACCCGCACCCGACGCTGGGCGAGACGATCGGCCTGACCGCCGAAGTCGCCCTCGGCCTCTGCACCGATCTCCCCGCCCCGGCGCGTCGGGCGTAAGCCAGGGCCATCAGCGCGGGTAGGCGGGCGCGGCTGCGGCTTGGCTCGACTCTCCCGTCTTTCCGGGACTGCGCAGCAGGGCCAGGAAACCAGAACCGCCACGCGGGCATGCCGCGGAATCGCCGGCGGTTCCGGAGGCCGGGCTCGCCTGCGCCATCCCGGAGGGACGGCGTGATTGCCGTACGCCACGTCCGCACCCGCAATCCGCCAACGCGACTTCGCCGACTGGCCCATAGGCGGCGCATCTCGACCGCTAGAGATTTCCTGGCTAGATCTCGGACACGGCCGCGTTGCCGGTCGAGAATCGTCTCGGCTGGCGCGTATCGCCGGGCATCGACGTGGCGGCCACCGAACTGAAGCCGGCGCCGCGTCGGGGGAGGATATGTGTCGAGATGCCGTGGCGCTGTGGACCGCTGTTCCGACGGTCGACTTCGACTGAGCCTCGACTTGATCGGAGTTCACGCATGGCTTCGGAAAGCTTGCCGATCCGCTTGGCGCTGGCCTCTATGCTGTCGGTGCTGGCGGTGAGTGCGCCGCGCGACGCCATGGCGCAAGCGTCCGCCGCCGGCGATTCCACAAGGGAAACGCGCGACGACGCGCTGATCGCTTCCCTGCGGAGCCGAATCCTCGCCGCACACAGCGCGACCTTTGCCCTCGAGAGCTGGTGCGCCGACCACAAGCTCGCCGCAGATCCACATCTCGTCGCCGAGCGCTTGGCCGTTCCAGACAAGCCGCTCACGGCCGCGCAGCGGGCCCGGCTGGCCATCGGCCCGGACGAGCCGGTGCGATATCGGCGGGTCCGCCTCGCCTGCGGGGGCCGCGTCCTGTCCGAGGCGGATAACTGGTACGTGCCGGCGCGGCTGACACCCGAGATGAATGCGACCCTGGACGGCACCCGCACACCGTTCGGCCGCGTCGTTCGCTCCCTGGCGCCGGTACGCAGCACGGTGGCAGTCCGTGGCCCGAGTCGCGACGTGGCCCCCGGGCCGACTGACCCGCTGTTCGAGGTCGACGCCGTGCTGTCGACCGGCGCGGGCCAGCCCTTCTGCGAGGTGGTGGAGACCTATCTGGGCAGTGCGCTGCCTCAGGCGTCACGCTGAGCAGACACGAAGAACAACAGTGGGAGGAACAGGATGCGTGTCACGGTAAGTCGGACGGTTCTGGCGGCGCTCGCGGCAGGCCTGCTCTGCGGCACGGCGCAGGCCTCCGACCCGTCCGGGATCTGGCTCACGGAGACCGGCACGTCGCGGGTCCGGATCGTGCCCTGCGGCAGCGGCTTCTGCGGGACGATCGTGAGCGCCCCCGGCAAGGGGCTCGACGCGAAGAACCCGGATCCGGCCCTGCGCACGCGCAGCGTGGTCGGCGTCCAGATCCTCAGCGCGCCCCAGGTCGACGGGGCCGGCTTCAGCGGCACGCTCTACAACCCGAACGACGGGAAGACCTATTCCGGCTCGCTCAAGCTCACCAGCGCCAACACTCTCGAAGTGGCGGGCTGTGTGATGAGCGTCTTTTGCAAGCGGCAGACCTGGACGCGGGTGAAGTGATCACCCGCGGACACGACCACCGCTAGAGCGGCTCGACCGAACCGGTCTCACGCGGCCTCGGTCAGGGCCTGCTCGACGGCGTCGAGGGCCGCTTCCGCACCCGCGCCATTGGGACCGCCGGCCTGCGCCATGTCGCGCCGGCCACCGCCGCCCTTGCCGCCGAGCGCGCCGGCGCCGGCCCGGACCAGCCCGACCGCGTCGTAACGCTCGGTCAGGTCGTCGGTGACGCCGACCACCAGACCTGCCTTGCCGTCGGGCCCAACGCCGACCACTGCGACGATGCCGGAACCGAGACGCTTCTTCTCCTCGTCGACGATCGGCTTGAGGTCGCGCATGTCGAGACCCTCGATGACCGAGCGGCGAAAGGCGACGCCGCCGACCTCGGATTGCCGCGCACCTGAGCCAGGGCCGCCCTCACCGCCCATGGCGAGCTTGCGGCGGGTCTCGGCCAGCTCGCGCTCCAGGCGCCGCCGATCTTCCATCAGGGCCGTCAGGCGGTCGGGCGCCTCCGAGACCGGAGCCTTCAGAATGCCGGCCAGCGCCGCAAGCGTCCGCGCCTCTTCGCTGCGGTGGCGACGCGCTGCGTCGGCCGTCAGCGCCTCGATCCGGCGGACGCCCGCGCCCACCGCGCTCTCCGCGACTACGGTGATCGCACCGATATCGCCCGTGCGCGCCGCATGGGTACCGCCGCAGAGCTCAACGGAGAAATTCTTCGGCCGTACCGAACCCGCCTCACCGTCGAGCGGCAGCCCCATGGAGACCACGCGCACCTCGTCACCGTACTTCTCGCCGAACAGAGCGCGGGCGCCCGATGCGATGGCATCGTCCACCGCCATCAGCTTGGTCGCGATGGGCGTGTTCTGGAGCAGCACCGCGTTGGCTATGTCCTCGACCCGAGCGAGTTCGTCCGCCTCGATCGGCTTCGGATGACTGATGTCGAACCGCAGGCGGTCCGGACTCACCAGCGATCCCTTCTGGGCGACGTGGTCGCCCAGCACCTGCCGCAGGGCCTCGTGCAGGAGGTGGGTGGCCGAGTGGTTGGCCCGGATCGCCTTGCGGCGGGCGTGGTCGACCTTCAGCTCCACCGGGTGGTCGAGGCTCAACCGCCCCTCCTCCACCGTCACGTGGTGGACGAACACGTCGCCGAGCTTCTTCTGGGTGTCGGTGACCCGCGCCCGAACGCCCGGCGCCAGGATCAGCCCGGTATCGCCGACCTGACCACCCGATTCGGCGTAGAACGGCGTCTGATTGACGAGGGCGAGGCCGGTCTGGCCGGCATCGAGGCTCTGCACCTCCGCGCCGTCGCGTAGCAGGGCCGTGACGATGCCTTCGGCGGTTTCGGTCTCGTAGCCGAGGAACTCGGTGGCGCCGATGCGCTCGCGCAGCCCGAACCACACCGTCTCGGTGGCCGCCTCGCCCGAGCCTTTCCAGGCCTCGCGGGCCGCCTGCTTCTGGCGCTGCATCGCGGCCGAGAAGGCATCGGTGTCGACGCCGATGCCCCGCGCCTTGAGGGCGTCCTGGGTCAGGTCGAGGGGGAAACCATAGGTGTCGTAGAGCGTGAAAGCGGTCTCGCCGGAGAGCTTGTCGCCCTCCTTGAGGTCACGACTCTCGGCGTCGAGGATCGACAGGCCCCGCTCCAGGGTGCGGCGGAAGCGAGTCTCCTCCAGCTTGAGAGTCTCGGCGATCAGGCTCTCGGCCCGCATCAGCTCGGGATAGGCCTGGCCCATCTCGCGCACCAGCGTCGGCACGAGGCGGAACATGGTGGGCTCACGAGCGCCCAGGATTTCAGCGTGACGCATCGCCCGGCGCATGATCCGGCGGAGCACGTAGCCGCGCCCCTCGTTGCCCGGCAGCACGCCGTCGGCCACCAGGAAGGAGGCAGCGCGCAGGTGGTCTGCGATCACCCGGTAGGACGCCATCGTCGCCGCCTCGGGCGCCCGTGAGATTGCGTGCGCAACGGCATCAATCAGGGCGCGGAACAGGTCGGTATCGTAGTTCGAATGAACGCCCTGGAGGATTGCGGCCATGCGCTCGAGGCCCATGCCGGTGTCGATCGACGGCCGCGGCAGCGGGTTGCGCGAACCCGGCTCCAGTTGCTCGTACTGCATGAACACGAGGTTCCAGAACTCGAGGAACCGATCACCGTCCTCGTCCGGCGAGCCGGGCGGCCCGCCCTGCAGCGCTGGGCCTTGGTCGATGAAGATCTCCGAGCACGGACCGCAAGGGCCGGTATCGCCCATCTGCCAGAAATTGTCGGAGGTCCCGATCCGGATGATCTTGTCGTCGGAGAAGCCGGCGATCTTCTTCCAGAGGCCGGCGGCCTCGTCGTCATCCGCGTAGACGGTGACCAGCAGCCGGTCGGGCTTGAGGCCGAACTCCTTGGTGATCAGCGTCCAGGCCAGCTCGATGGCGCGGTCCTTGAAGTAGTCGCCGAACGAGAAGTTGCCCAGCATCTCGAAGAACGTATGGTGGCGTGCCGTGTACCCGACATTGTCGAGGTCGTTGTGCTTGCCGCCCGCCCGCACGCATTTCTGCGCGGTCGTGGCCCGATCATAGGCACGCTTCTCCATCCCGGTGAAGACGTTCTTGAACTGCACCATGCCGGCGTTCGTGAACATCAGCGTCGGATCGTTCTTCGGCACGAGACTCGACGAGGGCACGATTTCGTGCCCCGCCTTGGCGAAGTAGTCGAGGAAGGTCGACCGGATCTCGTTGACGCCGCTCATCAGGGCTGACTCTGGCAGGACAGATGGGAAAGGGCGGCCGCGCGTCATCCGCCCGGCACCCGCATGGCGCCCTCTTAAGGAGGGATGCCGCGTGAGTCACGGGCGGGCTGCCGCGAAATCTCCCCGGGACGTCGCAACTCGGCCACAAGCACGGCCGTGTTGTCGCCACATCTGTCAAGCGATGGTGAGTCCGTAGCGCCACTACGGCGTGTGGAGAGTCGGGATAACGATGCAGGGCCGCACGGTCGGATCGCCGAGGACCATCACCGGTAAGCAGGGCCATTTCGGCGCCGGCCGCGCCGACGTGATCGCCGCGCAACCCATGCTGGGTCGCGCTCATGGCAGCCGCCCGGCGCTGTTCCGCTCGTTGCTTACCGTATCGATGATCGCCGGCGGCCTCAGTGCGGCGCTGATCGGATCGGGCATCGACCTCGCCAAGGTCGGCTTGTCTCCAGCAGTATCCACCGCCGAGGCGGCGACCGAGCTGCCGATGCCGCGCCCGCGCATCCACACCGTTGCCCTCACTACCCCGCTGGAGCAGACGCCGCTGCGCGCAGCCGCCAGCTTCGCCCCGGTGCACGACCTCGACACCGAACTCGGCTCCAACACGGTCGACCGCGTGTCGTACGACTTCCTGCTGTCCGAGAGCGCCGTCGGCGATCCGAACGACATCCTCGAATTCGGCCCGATGAAGATCCGGCGCCACCTCGTGCAGACGATCGTCCGAGCGGCCCAGGCCGTCCAGACCGATCCGGTGCTCCTGATGGCGGTGGCCGATAAGGAATCCAGCTTCGTCACGGCGGTCCAGGCCAAGACCTCCTCGGCGACCGGCCTCTATCAGTTCATCGAGCGGACTTGGCTCGGCGTGGTGCGTGACTTCGGCGCCAAGTACGGGCTGGAGAAAGAAGCCGCGCTGATCACGTCCGACGCCAACGATCGGCCGGTGATCACCGATTCGGCGGAACGCGCTCGGGTGTTGGAACTGCGCCGCGACCCGTATCTCTCGGCCCTGATGGCCGGCGAGATGCTGAAGCGCGATGCGGGTCGCATCGCTCTGCGCATCGGCCGCGATCTGACCCTCGGCGAAATCTACCTCGCCCACTTCCTGGGACGGGACGATGCCGAGGAATTCCTCGCTAACGTCGTGAACAAGCCAGCCGCCGCTGCGGCAGCCCTGCTTCCGGGTCCGGCTCGGGCCAACCGCTCGATCTTCTTCGCCGCAGGACGCTTCGTCGGGCGCGGCCGTCACCGCAAGCCCATGAGCCTGTCGGTGGCACAGGTCCACGAGAAGTTCGAGGCGATGATGAGTACCCGCGGAACGCGCTATCAGAACGTCCGCGAAGTGTCCGGAATCATGGCTTACGCGGACGCCGAGGCTGGCCTCGCCACGCAATAACGGCTCGGTGATGCCGGGCGTATTCCGAGAGCCCGGCGCAACCAGCGACGGGTTGCCGGCTTTCCTCCTCGGGAGCCGCGTCTTCCGGCGGCGCGAAAGTCGACTTCGGGGGAAGTCCTTGAAAAAGCACCAGACGAGCGCACCCCTGCCGCTCACCGATACGCTGTCGCCCGGTATTCCGCTCGATCAGATCGGTCAGACACTGGCGTCGTTCTACGATAATCTCGTGTCCGAGGGACTGCCGGAACATCTCGCCTCGCTGGTCCGTCGCGTCCGGCAGAGCGAAGGTGAGGCCGCGGCTCAGAGCGAGCCGAGCGCCGCGGCGACCGGGATCGCGCCTCCACGCCTCGCCCTCGTCGTGGAGGACGATCCCGAGATCCGGGCCCTGGCCGAGACCCTGCTGGAAGAGACGGAACTCGACGTTGTCGGATGCGACAGCGCCGAGGCGGCTCTGTCAGTTCTGCAGGCGCGCGGCGGCGACGTTGCGTTTGTCTTCGCCGATGTCCGGCTGGCCGGCCAGATGGACGGCCTTCAGCTCGCCCGCGCGGTGGCGACCCTGTGGCCTCGGGCACGGCTGGTGGTGACCTCTGGCCATGGCCTGCCGCGCCCCGATCTGCCAGCCGAAGCGGTGTTCATCGCCAAGCCGTGGCGCCCCTTCGACGTGCTTGTCGAAGCCGAGCGCGCTGCAGCGGATCCGTCCCCGCCGGTGGTCTGAGCCCCGGCCCACCACCTTTCCCTCCTACTGTCATCGTTCCGGACCTGCGCAGCATCGCCCGGAATCCGGAACCGCAGCGCACGTCCAGCAAGGCTCAAGGTGGCGAGCCGGACGGAGGTGAGCGGCGTGTCCGGCCCGAGCGTCTGCAGGAGCTCCGCGCCGGCGGGCCCGACCCTTGCATCCCTGATGACCGCGTCGGCGCTAGCCCGGAGCCTGCACACTTGCCGATCCTCTCCGTCCGCCACCGAACGGTCTACCGGTACCGGCGTCCGGTCGCCTTCGGCGAGCACCGGATCATGTTCCGGCCGCGCGACAGCTACGATCAGCGCTTAATCGCGGCGACCCTCGACATCGCGCCGGAGCCGGCCTCGCTGCGCTGGCTGTTCGATGTGTTCGGCAACTGCGTGGCGGTGACGACTTTCGACACCCGCGCCGAGACCCTGACCTTCGCCTGCGGCATCACCCTCGACCATACTCCGGAACACGCACCGGTCTTCCCGCTCGCGCCGCACGCGACCCACTATCCGTTCGGTTACGGCGCCGAGGACATGCCGGACCTTGCGCGCTCCATCGAGCGTCAATGGCCCGACCCGCAACACGAGGTCGATGCCTGGGCGCGGAGCTTCCTGCCGCCGCAGGGACGCATCCCGACGCAGGAGCTACTGGCCGCCATGACCCGCAGCGTGCGGGCGAACTTTACCTACCTCGCGCGCTCCGAGAAAGGCGTGCAGGATCCTCTGACGACACTGCGGACGAAGCTCGGATCCTGTCGGGACTTCGCGGTGCTCATGATGGAGGGCGTGCGGGCGCTCGGCATGGCCGCCCGCTTCGTCTCCGGATACCTCTATAATCCTCGGAATGACCGCGCCCGTCATGTGGGCGGCGGCTCCACTCATGCGTGGTTGCAGGTCTATCTCCCGGGCGCCGGTTGGGTCGAATTCGACCCGACCAACGGCATCGTCGGCAATCGCGACCTGATCCGCGTGGCGGTGACGCGCGACCCAGCCCAGGCCGTGCCGCTGCACGGTTCCTTCTTCGGCCTCGGCAGCGACGATCTCGGCATGCGCGTCGACGTCGATGTGGTGGAGCTGACCGACGACGGGGTGACTGCCCACAGCGCACAGGGGCCGCCGACGCCCCTGGTGCGTTGAGTCCCGACGCCTATTCGGACCCGGAACGAGCGTGCGTGGCGACTCCGCGCGGAAGGCGACAGAACACGGTGGCCGCGATGAAGATCAGGACGGGTTTCGATATTGCCTTCACGCTGTCGCAGCCGACGCCGATGATCCTGATGTTGAACATCCATCCTTCGCGTATCGAAGACCTTCTGAGCCCACATCAGATCGGCTTCGATCCTCCGGTTTCGGCACGCGAATACCGCGATGTCTTCGGCAACATCTGCCACCGGCTCATCGCGCCACCCGGGCAGCTGACGGTCTCGGCGGATTTCACGGTTCGGGATTCAGGCCTGCCGGACCCGGTCGCGCCGGAGGCCCGCCAGATCCCGGTTCAGGACCTGCCGGACGACGTGCTCATCTTCCTTCTGGGCTCGCGCTATTGCGACACCGATAAGCTCTCCCAGACGGCCTGGTCTCTGTTCGGCGGCACGCCGGAGGGATGGGCGCGGGTCCAAGCGATCGTCGATTACACGCATGACCGGATCCGCTTCGACTACCAGCGCGCCGACGCCACCCGGAGCGCGCACGACGCCTTCATGCAGCGCGAGGGTGTGTGCCGCGACTTCGCGCATCTGGCGATCACCCTGTGCCGGTGCATGAACATCCCGGCGCGCTACGCCACCGGCTACCTCGGCGATATCGGCGTTCCGAAGGACCCGGCGCCGATGGACTTCTCCGCGTGGTTCGAGGTCTTCCTCGAAGGGCCCGACGGGCCGCGCTGGTACACGTTCGACGCCCGGCACAACCGGCCCCGCATCGGCCGGATCGTCATGGCCCGCGGCCGCGATGCCACCGATTGCGCGATCTCGACCAATTTCGGCTACGCTCACTTGGCCCGGTTCGATGTTCACACAGACGAGGTTGCGTGAGCCGCGTTCGCGCCTTCGTGAACTTACGCACCGCACGGCCAAGCGGGCCTGCGTATTCCGCCGGACAGCAAATTCTGGGCGGGTGCGTGGAACTGCCTGGCTATGCTCACGCTTGTAATGGCAAAGGTTATTGCACAGGCAGGCCACTCATGAAGACCTCGGTCACCGCACTCGGCGCGCTTCTCGGCGTGGCTGTTCTTGCCGCGACGCCGGCCCTTGCCGCTTCGTCGTACGATCCCTTCGGTACGGACAATGCCGACGAGTACTACTCGGATCAGGGACAGTACGGTTACCAGGGCACTTACGCCCCGGGCTACGGCCAGGGTGTGCAGGCGGCGCCTCAAGCACAGGTGCAGCCGATCCCCCGTGAGGTCGTTGCGTTCAACGCCCCCTACGCACCCGGCACCATCGTGGTCTCCACCGCCGAACGGCGCCTGTACTTCGTGCTCGGCAACGGTCAGGCGCTGCGCTACGGCGTCGGCGTCGGCCGCCCTGGTTTCAGCTGGAGCGGCACCAACAAGATCACCGCCAAGCGCGAATGGCCGTCGTGGACTCCCCCGAAGGCCATGATCGCCCGTCGTCCCGACCTGCCGCGCTACATGGCGGGTGGCATCGAGAATCCCCTCGGAGCCCGGGCCATGTATATCGGCAGCACCGAATACCGCATTCACGGCTCCAACGAGCCGGATACGATCGGTCAGGCGGTGTCGTCGGGCTGCATCCGGATGACCAACGACGACGTCACCGATCTCTACGAGCGGGTGAAGGTCGGCGCGAAGGTTGTCGTCCTGAACTGAGCTGAGGGCGCGGGATCACCCGCGCCGGAGGCTGCATGGCTCGAGAGGGCCGCATCACCCCGGCGGGCGGGCGGCCCTGGTGCTTCACGGGACGACGTGCCCGACAGCCGTTTGCGGCGGGCTGAACGAGGCGATCGGAAGATCGCAGAAGCAGCGCACGCCGAGGGGCCGGGGTCCCGGCAGCGGACAGGAGAACGGCTTCGGACCGGTGATGCCCTGCTGGATGGCATCGCAATTGTAGCCGACAGGTGCCCGCTGCGCCCGGCGTGGCACCGGGCGGTATCCGCCGTCGTATCCCGGGTCGTCGTAGTATTGGGCCCGTGCCGCACCGCCCGGCATGATGACAGCGAGCGCCAGCGCGGCGACCGCCCCCCGGAGAGGTCCACGCAGGCCGGACCGGCCGAAAACAGTGAGGCGCATCCCTGAACCCTTCGCTCGGCGCGGAGCCAACGCGTCCGCCCGGCGGCTCTCGGCGGCAATACCGGCGAAAACGAGACGGCCCGCCCCGGAGACCGGAAGCGGGCCGCAGTGTGGTTGCTCAGTGTGGATCTTAGTGCGTCGCGCGCTCGGCGGCGTCCTGAGCGTTCTGAGCGGTCTGCTTGGCGGCGTCCTGACCCTGCTCCATGGCCTTGCGAGCCTCATCGGCGCCCTGCTGCATCGCCGACTTCGCGCGCTCGGCGCCCTGCTGCATCGCGCTCTGCGCGAGGCCGCTGAACTCCTTGGCCTGAGCCTGGATGGCAGCGAACTGGCTGCGGACGAACTCGGCCTGGTGCTGCATCGCCTCCTGTACGTCCTTGGCGCGAACCAACTTCTGGGCGAGGTCGAACGCCGCGTTGACGTTCTGCTCGGCATATTCGAAGCCGCGCGAGGAGACGTCGAGCGCGTTCGAGCGCGCCAGCTCGGCCGAACCCTGCACGGTGTCGGCGGTGCGACGCGCCGCGCCGATAAAGCTGTCGAAGGCCTTGCGGGCCTGCTCGACACTCTTCTCGGCGAAGTCGCGCATCTCGGCCGGAACTTCGTAGTTCGGGGGGTTGCTCATGCTTCGTCTCCTCTCTTGATTAGCCTGTGGATGGCGCTTTGTGCGGTGCACAATAACTGATTCGCCGCCATATGCCACCCGCGCCCATGGCGTTAAGGTTGACATAACGTAAACGTGTGACGGTTGCACCGAGAGTCCAGCGCCGCGACGCGTGGGAGTTTACAATAGGGCTTCGGTCGCCAGCGTTTCTCGGGCAGAGCGGGCTCGGGGAGCGTACAGGTTTGCGTGTGGGTTCGAGGTCGCCGGCTTTGGAGACGACAGTGACACCGACGGCCAGTGCAACCCAACCCGGGCTTGCGGCTGCCTTCGCGACTTGGGAGCGGCAGCCGGCGCTGTCCGCCGCGCTGGGCGCGCCCGACTCTCTGCATCTTGTGGTCGATCCGTCAGCGGGTCGGATCCTGTACGCGTCCGAGGCGGCAGCCCCTTTCGCCGAGGCGCTGGCCGGCCCCTCCCTCGGCCACCTGATCCACCAGATTGTGACGGCTGCGGCGGGCGACGCCACGCCCCGCCTCGCACGCCTGCGTCTGGGTCTCCGTCGGATCGCGCCGCCCGTGCTGTGCTGGCTGGCTCGCGGCGAACAGGCCGACGGCCGGCCTGCGATCTTGGTTATTGCGACGGGGCCGGTGGCGACCGCCCGCTCCCGCCCTGTTCGCCACGCGGAGCTTCCTCCGGCGGAGCGCGTGCCACCGCGATTGGCGCCCGCAGCGCCTCTCCGGCGCGATGATCGCTTTCTGTGGCGGATCGATGCCACGGGGGTCCTGACCACCCTCACCGGGCCGGAGGCTCTCGTGGGGCTCGTGGGCCAGCGCTGGCAGGATCTGGCCGCGAGCGGGCGCCTGTCCGGCGCAGACGCCGTGCTGGCAGCCCTGCACGAAGGGCGCACCTTCCGCGGCGAACCGGCATTGCTCAATGGCGGCACCGGGCCATTCCGAGTCGATCTGTCCGGTGCCCCGCTGGGACGGGGCGACGCGGCATTCGCCGGTTTCGGCCTGATCCGGAGTATGCCGGCCAACACCAGCGTTCCGCTCGCGCCGGCAGAGCCGGCGCCGGAGGCGGCCACGGGGGCACGCGCGGATGCCGCGCACGCTACCGTCTCGCCGATGTCGGTCGAGGCCGATATGCAGGCCGCCGTCGATCCGGAACCCGTCGCGGCTCCGCTGTCGAACGACGAGCATGCCGCATTCCGCGAAATCGCCCGGGCGCTGGGCGCTCGCTACGCCGGCGACGAGGCCGAATCCGGATCCGGAACGCCGAAGGTCGAGGGTGGCGCGGTGATGCCGTTCCCCACCCCGCAGACCAATCCGGCAGAGGTACCGGCGGAACCCGACGATGCGGCGGCGGAGACTGCCGCGGCAAGCGCCGATTCGGAATCCCAGGCTGTGCCGCTTCCGGATTCTGAACTCCTCGCCGGTCTGCCGCTGCCCGTGCTCCTCCATCGCGACGGCACGATCGTGGCCGCGAACCGGGCCTTGCTTGACTTGACCGGCCTCCCCGACCTGCCGAGCCTCGCGCGAACTGGACTTTCCCGCTTGCTTCCGGGTGTCACACCCACGGAGGCACTCGCTGCGCCGACACGCCGAACGACCGTCACGACAGCCGATGGCGCCGCGCGGCCGGTGGAACTCCTCGCGAGCGCCTCCGCTTGGGCAGGCATGCCCGCCACCTGTCTGGTCATCCGGCCTGTCGACGAGGCCGACGTCGTGGATGCGCTCACCGCCGAACGTCTCGCCCGAGCGGCCCAGATCGAGCGGACGGTCAGCGCCGAGGCGGCCCTGGACGCGCTGGAGACCGGGGTCGTCACCGTCGACGGGGCCGGTCGCATCGTCGCCCTCAACCGTGCCGCGGCCGGCCTGTTCGGCTGCGATCCGCGCGAGATTGTCGGCAGCAGTTTCGTCAGCCTGTTCGATCGCCAGAGCGTCCTGACTGTCGCCGACGGCCTTCGCGGCGCGCCTCCCCGGCAGCGCACCGTCCTCCTTGCCGGCGAACCCGTGTCGCTCACCGTGGCGGCGGCTCAAGCTCAAGGTCGACACGTGGCCCTGCTCGCGCGCATCGACCGCGAGGCCGTTGCGCCGAGCGCAGTCGACAGCCCGGCACATGGACCGGGTCGGGGCGGTGCCCTCGGACGACTCGACACCACCATCCGTGAACCCCTTTCCGGGATGATCGATCTCGCCGCAGCGATGTTGAAGGAGCCGTTCGGCCCGCTCGGCGACGCGCGCTACCGGGGTTGCCTCGCCGAAATCAAAGCCTCGGGCGAGATGATGCTGGAGCGTGTCGGCAAGCTTCTGGACCTCGCAGCCGTCGAGGCCGGGGCTCTGCGCCTGGAACCGCAGGCCCTCGACCTCAACGACGTCGTCGCGGATTGCGTCGCCCGGCTCCAGGGCGAGGCGGCGCGGGGCCGCATCGTCATGCGGACGAGTTTTTCCACCGACATCGGCGACCTGGAGGCCGACGAGCGCTCCGTCAGTCGTGCGGCGAGCCTCGTGATCGAGAATGCGATCCGGCGCTCGGCGGCCGGCAGCCAGATCATCGTGTCGACCGGTTCGGCCGAGCGGGCGGCGATCGCCCTGAGGGTGCGCGATACCGGTGCAGGGCATGTCCCGCGGGTGGAAGCTCCGAAGGGGGAGGTCGAGGAGGGGCTTGCGCTGCCGCGGGCACTGGTGGAGGCCAACGGCGGACGCCTCCAGTTCTCGGCACGTCCGGAAGACGGCACGCTCGTGGAGATCATCATGCCCACGCGACGTGCGGCGAATGGTTAGGGTTCCTGACCGTTCACGGCCGCGTGCCGCCTCCGGCCTGACGCATCGGACAAAGCGTCGGCGCGTCGATGCACCCGGTGAGCCGCTCCGTCGTTCTGGGGCGCCGCAGGCGAGCCCAAGAGGACAGGGCGAACTGGCCGCGATGTGCCGAGACGGAACAGGCTTCGGACAGATTTCGGAGCGGCCGATAACCGTGCCCGGTGCGCAACGCTCAGCCGGCCCGGCCGAGGTGCGCGCCCCGGGGCGGCGATAGTCGCAGGAGGCGGAAACAGAGGGCTGCGGGTGACAGGTCGCGCGGCCAGCCGCGCTTGACAGCGCAGCATCGAAGCCTCAATCAGCTCTTACATTGCGCCCAATCTATTCATGGGAATTGAGCTGCACAGGCGCGCACAAAACTGCGATGATATCGTCATCGTAGATTGTCGGCTACGTTACTTTGGAAGTCCTGGCTGCGCGGCGGAGACCGCGATACGATCGGGCACCAAAACAGGGATGGAACGCCATGGAAGGCAAGCTGATTGAGGTGCAGTCCGCGTGGCGCGAGGGCGCGCATGTTGACGATGCCAAGTACCGGGAGATGTACGCGGCTTCGGTCGCCGATCCCACAGCGTTCTGGGCCGAGCACGGCAAGCGCATCGACTGGATGAAGCCGTTCTCCACGGTGAAGAACACGAGCTTCGAGCCCGGGAAGGTCTCGATCAAGTGGTTCGAGGACGGCACGACCAACGTCGCTCATAACTGCATCGACCGCCATCTGGAGACCCGCGGCGATCAGACCGCGATCATCTGGGAGGGCGACAACCCCGACGAGTCCAAGCTTATCAGCTACCGGGAGCTGCACGCGCAGGTCTGCCGGATGGCCAACGTCCTGCGCAACCGGGGTGTCGGCAAAGGCGATCGGGTCACGCTCTACATGCCGATGATTCCGGAGGCCGCCTACGCGATGCTCGCCTGCGCGCGGCTTGGGGCGATCCACGCCATCGTGTTCGGCGGCTTCTCGCCCGACTCGCTGGCCTCCCGCATTCAGGGCTGCGGCTCGAAGGTCGTGATCACCGCCGACGAGGGCCTGCGCGGTGGCCGCAAGGTTCCGCTGAAGGCCAATGTCGACGAGGCGATCAAGCGGCTCGACGCCGATCTCGTCGACCACGTGATCGTCGTGCGCCGCACGGGCGGCAGCGTCGCCATGGAGGCGGGCCGCGACGTCTACTACGACGAGGCCGCCGAGCAGGTGACGGACGAGTGCCCTGCCGTGGCGGTGGAGTCTGAGCATCCGCTCTTCATCCTCTACACCTCGGGCTCGACCGGTCAGCCGAAGGGCGTGGTGCACACCACGGGTGGCTACCTCGTCTACGCGTCGATGACGCACGAGTACGTCTTCGATTACCGCGAGGGCGACGTGTACTGGTGCACGGCCGATGTCGGCTGGGTCACCGGCCACAGCTACATCGTGTACGGGCCGCTCGCGAACGGCGCCACGACGCTGATGTTCGAGGGCATCCCGACCTACCCGTCGACCTCCCGCTTTTGGGAGGTGATCGACAAGCACAAGGTCAACATTTTCTACACGGCGCCGACTGCCATCCGTTCCCTGATGGGCGGCGGCGAAGGCCCGGTGAAGAAGACCTCGCGGGCTTCGCTGCGCGTGCTGGGCTCGGTCGGCGAGCCGATCAATCCGGAAGCCTGGGAGTGGTACTACAACGTGGTCGGCGATCAGCGCTGCTCGATCGTTGACACGTGGTGGCAGACCGAAACCGGCGGCATCCTGATCACGCCGCTGCCGGGCGCGACCGCGCTCAAGCCCGGCTCGGCGACCCGGCCGTTCTTCGGCGTGAAGCCCGAGATGGTCGACGCCGAGGGCAAGGTCCTGCAAGGCCCCTGCGAAGGCAACCTGTGCATCGCGGATTCCTGGCCGGGCCAGATGCGCACGGTCTACGGCGATCACGAGCGCTTCGAGCAGACCTACTTCTCGACCTATCCGGGCAAGTACTTCACCGGCGACGGCGCCCGGCGTGATGCCGACGGCTATTACTGGATCACCGGCCGGGTCGACGACGTCATCAACGTCTCGGGCCACCGCATGGGCACCGCCGAGGTCGAGTCGTCGCTGGTCGCGCACCCGAAGGTCGCCGAGGCGGCGGTGGTGGGCTACCCGCACAACGTGAAGGGCCAGGGCATCTACGCCTACGTCACCCTCAACGACGGCGAGGAGGGCGACGACGCCCTGCGCAAGGAGCTCGTGACCTGGGTTCGCAAGGACATCGGGCCGATCGCCTCCCCCGACCTGATCCAGTTCGCCCCGGGCCTGCCCAAGACCCGTTCGGGTAAGATCATGCGCCGGATCCTGCGCAAGATCGCCGAGGACGATTTCGGATCGCTCGGTGACACCTCGACGCTGGCCGAGCCGGCCGTGGTCGACGACCTGATCGAGAACCGGCAGAACCGACCGTGATCGCACCTGCGCCGCCGCGGCGGCGCAGGTCCGGACCGAGGCGGGCACCAAGGGGGGCGCCCGCCTCCAACAAGAACCACGAATTTCATCGCGACGAACCGGGGGGCCGAGAGCATGCCCTCGCGGGAGGAACAGCCATGAGCGGCACGACAGTCGGCCTTCGAGGGCGCACGGCGCCCCCGGGAACACGCCCACCCGGAACGGACGTCGATCCGCAGGTCGAGCGGATTGTCCGGACCCCCGAATTCCAGCATCTCGTCGGCGAGCGCACCCGGTTCGCCTGGATCCTGACGATCCTGATGCTCGTCGTCTATTTCGGCTTCATCGGCCTCATCGCTTTCGACAAGTCGCTGCTTGCCGTGAAGGTCGGTGGCACCGCCTCCCTGGGACTGTTTGCGGGCGTGTTCGTGATCCTGTTCGCCTTCGCGCTCACCGGCATCTACGTGGCCCGCGCCAATACGCGCTTCGACGCGCTGAGCGACGCCCTCAAGCGGAGCGTCGCCCGATGAACCGCCTCCTCCTCGGTCTGACGCTCGCCACGATTGCGGCGGGCGCGGCCTACGCCGCCGGCCCGGATCTCGGCGCCGTCACGCAATCGGCCACGAACTGGCCGGCCATCCTGATGTTCCTGTTCTTCGTGCTGCTGACGCTGGGCATCACCTACAAGGCGGCCAAGGGCACCAAGTCGGCCGCCGACTTCTACGCGGCGGGCGGCGGCATCTCGGCCGGAACGAACGCGCTGGCGATCGCCGGCGACTACATGTCGGCGGCCTCGTTCCTCGGCATCTCGGGGCTCGTCTACACCTCCGGCTTCGACGGCCTGATCTACTCGACGGGCTTCCTGGTCGGCTGGCCGATCGTGCTGTTCCTGATCGCCGAGCGCCTGCGCAACCTCGGCAAGTTCACCTTCGCCGACGTGGCGAGCTTCCGCCTCGACCAGACCGCGATCCGCATCATCTCGGCGGTGGGCACCCTGGTGGTGGTGGCCTTCTACCTGATCGCCCAGATGGTCGGCGCGGGGAAGCTGATCCAGCTCCTGTTCGGACTGCCCTACCTCTACGCGGTGATCATCGTCGGCGTCCTGATGATTGTCTACGTCGCCTTCGGCGGCATGAAGGCGACCACCTGGGTGCAGGTGATCAAGGCCTGCCTGCTCTTGGGCGGCGCGACCTTCATGGCCGGCGCGGTGCTGCTGAAGTACGGCTTCAACCCGGAGGCTTTGTTCGCCAACGCCGTGCAGGTCCATCCGAAGGGCGACGCCATCATGGCGCCGGGCGGCCTCGTATCGAACCCGGTGGAAGCGATCTCGCTCGGCGTCGGCCTGATGTTCGGCACCGCCGGCCTGCCGCACATCCTGATGCGGTTCTTCACGGTCTCGGATGCGCAGGCTGCGCGCAAGTCGGTGTTCTACGCCACCGGCCTGATCGGCTACTTCTACATCCTGACCTTCATCATCGGCTTCGGCGGCATCGCCCTGCTGATGTCGGATCCGAGCTACTTCAAGCTCGGCGCGGCCGGCACCTTCGACAAGCTGAAGGACATGATCGGCGGCACCAACATGGTGGCGGTGAACCTCGCCAACGCGGTGGGCGGCCCGTACTTCCTCGGGTTCATTTCGGCGGTGGCCTTCGCCACGATCCTGGCAGTGGTGGCCGGCCTGACGCTCGCGGGCGCCTCGGCCATCAGCCACGACCTCTACGCCCAGGTGATCGCCCGTGGGCGCACCACCGAGAAGCATGAGGTCAACCTGTCGAAGCTCTCGGCGGTGGTGATCGGCATCGTGGCGATCTATCTCGGCTACGTGTTCGAGAACCAGAACGTCGCCTTCATGGTGGGCCTCGCCTTTGCGGTGGCGGCGAGCTGCAACTTCCCGGTCCTCGCCATGTCGATCCTGTGGCGCGGTACCACAACCTGGGGTGCGCTGGCCGGCGGCCTCGTCGGCCTTCTGACGGCGGTCATCATGGTGGTGCTGTCGAAGGCCGTCTGGGTGTCGACGCTGGGCAACCCGGCGCCGCTTTTCCCCTACGACAACCCGGCGCTGTTCTCGATGCCGCTGGCCTTCGCGACGATCTGGGTCGTGTCCACGATGGACAAGTCCCGCCGGGCCCAGCGCGAGCGGGCGGCCTTCGAGGCGCAGTATGTGCGCTCCGAAACCGGGATCGGGGCAGCGGGCGCGCACGCGCACTGATCCCAACACCGCAACACCGGATCGGCGGAGGGCGCGGCGAGAGCCGCGCCCTCTGTCGTTCCGGTGACAAGTCAGTATGCGCCCGTGTTGATGAGGCTCATCACGATCGCTTTACCGGTTGACCGCCCGCGCCCTTGCGATAACGCATAGGTGATCTGCGCTTCGCGCAGAGCCGCTCGGGGAACGGGCTGGTGAAGGGGCGATCCCGCTGTCGGGCCGCCCATAAGCGTCTGGGAGGACCTGTTTCATGGCTGTGGCAACCGCGATCCCGCGGGCCGGAGACGCCGCGAGGCCGATGACGTCGGCCGAGAAGCGGGTGATCTTCGCGTCCTCGCTCGGCACTGTGTTCGAGTGGTACGACTTCTATCTCTACGGTTCGCTGGCGGCGATCATCGGCGCGCAGTTCTTCTCGGCTTACCCGCCGGCCACGCGCGACATCTTCGCTTTGCTCGCCTTCGCGGCCGGCTTCATCGTCCGTCCATTCGGCGCCTTGGTCTTTGGCCGCATCGGTGACCTCGTCGGGCGCAAATACACCTTCCTGATCACAATTCTGATCATGGGTCTGTCGACCTTCATCGTCGGCATCCTGCCCAACGCGGCCACCATCGGCATCGCGGCGCCGATCATCCTGATCGTCCTGCGCCTCGCCCAGGGCCTTGCTCTCGGCGGCGAGTACGGCGGCGCAGCGACCTACGTGGCCGAGCACGCCCCCAACGGCCGGCGCGGCTTCTACACGAGCTGGATCCAGACCACCGCGACACTGGGCCTGTTCCTGTCGCTCCTCGTGATCCTCGCGACCCGGACCTTCACCGGCGAGGCTGCCTTCGCCGAGTGGGGTTGGCGCATCCCGTTTCTGGTGTCGGTGCTGCTCCTCGGCATCTCGGTCTGGATCCGCCTCCAGCTCTCCGAATCCCCGGCCTTCAAGAAGATGAAGGACGAGGGCAAGACGTCCAAGGCGCCGCTCACGGAGGCCTTCGGCGAGTGGCGGAACGCGAAGTTCGCGGTCATCGCGCTGTTCGGCCTCGTCGCCGGTCAGGGCGTGGTCTGGTACACGGGCCAGTTCTACGCGCTGTTCTTCCTGCAATCGATCCTCAAGGTCGATGGCTATACCGCCAACCTGCTGATCGCGTGGTCGCTGCTCCTGGGCACCGGCTTCTTCGTGGTCTTCGGCTGGCTGTCCGACAAGATCGGCCGCAAGGTCATCATCCTGGCGGGCTGCGCGATCGCGGCGGCGACATTCTTCCCGATCTTCAAGGGGATCACCTCGACCGCCAATCCGAAGCTCGAGGCGGCAATCGAGAGCGTGAAGGTGACGGTGACGGCCGATCCGGCCGCCTGCGGGACGCTGTTCAACCCGGTCGGAACCCGGGTGTTCGCCGCCCCCTGCGACCTCGCCCGCGACTTCCTGTCGAAGTCGTCGGTGCGCTACACGACCGTCCCCGGCGCGGCCGGTCAGCCCACGACGATCCGGGTGAACGACACCGAGATCCCGTACCCGCAGGGCGGCAACGTCGAGGCCAACAAGGCCACGACCACCGCGCTCCAGGCCGCGGGCTACCCGAAGGCCGGCGACCCCGAGATCGTCAAGATGTCGAACCCGTTCGACATCTTCCGACCGCAGGTCGCGCAGGTGATCGGCCTCTTGTTCATCCTCGTGCTCTTCGTCACGATGGTTTACGGCCCGATCGCCGCCATGCTGGTCGAGCTGTTCCCAACCCGGATCCGCTACACTTCGATGTCGCTGCCCTACCATATTGGCAACGGCTGGTTCGGCGGCCTGCTGCCCGCCACCGCCTTCGCCATGGTGGCGCAGACCGGCGACATCTATTTTGGCCTCTGGTACCCGATCGTCATCGCCGTCGCGACGGTGATCATCGGCGTGCTGTTCGTACCGGAGACCAAGGATCGCGACATCTTCGCGGATACCTGACCGGCCCAAGCCGCTCGGACTGAACCCGTACCATCGGCGCCCAGGCAGCCCACGCTGCCTGGGCGTTTCTGTCTGGATTGCCGACGCGCGCCCTTGCGCGCCACCGGGCACTCGGAATGCGCCCCTGAGCGAGACGCGATCACGCGCGTCGCACAGCGACAACCCGGCCGCTTGTGTCGAGCCTGCAACGCCGCAGCGAAATAGCGATCCGTGCGGTTCGTCACGGATTGCATTTCGCAGGACCCTATACAGAGGTGGAAAGTATCGACCTTAAGCCGAAACGCCGCCCTACCAGAATGCACCGTTACTCTGATTATCTTGTTCCGGTTGAAGGGCATTGTAAGCGGTGATTTATTACAACTTCGAGTATATTCTAATCTCGAT
The DNA here is from genome assembly GCF_008329595.1 of Methylobacterium sp. P1-11. Taxonomy (NCBI): domain Bacteria; kingdom Pseudomonadati; phylum Pseudomonadota; class Alphaproteobacteria; order Hyphomicrobiales; family Methylobacteriaceae; genus Methylobacterium; species Methylobacterium sp. P1-11. The sequence goes on along the minus strand of NZ_NPKS01000024.1, from coordinate 27,989 downwards.
CCAGAACTACAAATGGACACACTGATCCAAGGAACCTGTACAAACTTTAATCTGACGACAATCGGGTGGGCGGAACCCTAAGCGGTAGAACTCCGTATCAAACTTCCCTCCTCCCGGCCCCACTGGGAACTCGAACGTGAACGACGTCTTGGCACATCTGCGCCGCCGGCCCGGCACGAAGCCACCACTTCTACTTGTAATTATCTGGTCGCTCGTAGCGCTGGGGATGTGGCCCGTGATCAACACGGTTGCCGGCCGGTTGGTTTGGTGGTGGTGATGCCGATCAGCGTCCCCGGTCACTCTCTGGATAGCCGTGGAGGTAGGCGCCGAGCAGATATCCGGCCTGATGCGCGGTCAAGTATCCCAGCATGATCAGTACATGCAGCAGATCGAGGCCGTATACGGACATGAAGATCGTCATCGCGGCAAACATGACGACGGATGAGGTCACGGTGATGACGATCACCGAATAGGACCGGCCGATCAGCCATCCCAAGAAAAACAACAGCGCTGCGACCACCATCTCGTCACCCGACCCGGATTTGTTCCAGGAAGTCCTTCACACGAGCTTCCGGTGCATATCTTCGTCATGATGGCGCGCGGCCGAGAGAATTTCAACCCGCGCGGTAGATGCCGCGCATATTTGCGAAGACGGGAATATCCCATCTGCAATAATGCTCAAAAAACAGCATTCGGCGACGACAGAAATTCATTGCCGAGCTTCGGACCGAATCATGCTTGCGCACAGCAATGCTGGACTGGGCAGCCAATCAGGCAGAAGAACCGATCGGGGCACTCCGATCTTTGCGGATCGTTAACGGAGCGGGTCGACACGAAGCCACGCTCCGGCGATCGCGCCGCACGGATGTACGACGCGGTCATGGCGAGCCAGAGATCCGGCTCGGCCGGATCAATGCCGGAAGTGACGGTGCCCGGTCAGGACCATGGCGAGGCCGGCCGCATCGGCCGCCGCGATGACGTCCGCATCGCGCATGGAGCCGCCGGGCTGAATGACCGCTGTTGCCCCGGCCTCGGCCGCCGCCATCAGCCCGTCCGCGAATGGAAAGAACGCGTCCGACGCCACCACGGAGCCGACAGCCAGGCTTTCGGAGAGCCCGAGGCGCTTCGCGCCCTCGGCGGCCTTCCAGGCGGCGATGCGCGAAGAATCCACGCGCGACATCTGGCCCGCACCGATCCCGACCGTGGCGCCGGCCTTGGCGTACACGATGGCATTCGACTTTACGTGCTTGGCCACACGATAGGCGAACCGGAGATCGGCCAGCTCTGCCTCGCTCGGCGCGCGCTTGGTCACCACCGTGAGCGGCATGTCGTCGACGACCGCCGCATCCCGGCTCTGGACCAGCAGACCGCCGGCGAGCGTCCGCACGGTTTCGCCGGGCGCCCGCGGATCCGGCAGGCCGCCGGCCAGCAAGAGACGCAGGTTCTTCTTGCCGGCGACGATGGCCGCCGCCTCCGGCGTGGCGTCGGGGGCGATGATCACCTCGGTGAAGATCTCGACGATCCTGCGGGCCGCCTCGGCATCGAGGGTGCGGTTCAGGGCAACGATGCCGCCGAAGGCCGAGGTCGGATCGCAGCTCAGTGCCCGCTCATAGGCTTCGAGCAGGGTGCCCCCCTCCGAGACGCCACAGGGATTGGCATGCTTGATGATCGCCACCGCCGCGGTGCGCGCCGGATCGAACTCGGCCACGCATTCGTAGGCGGCATCCGTGTCGTTGAAATTGTTGTAGGACAGCTCCTTCCCCTGGAGCTGACGGGCGGTGGCCACGCCCGACCGGACCTTGCCGGGCGCGCGGTAGAAGGCGGCCGCCTGATGGGGATTCTCGCCGTAGCGGAGTCCCTGCCCCAGGGCGCCGCCGAAGGCGCGGAACCGCGCGGGCTCATCCGCGCCGAAGCGACCGGCCATCCAGTTGGCGATGGCGGCATCGTAGGCCGCGGTGCGGGCGAACGCCTTCTGCGCGAGGCTCCGGCGCAGATCGGCGCCGAGCGCCCCGTCATGCGCCTCCAGCGCGGCCAGCACGCCGGCATAGTCCGACACGTCGGTGACGACGGCGACATCCGCATGATTCTTGGCTGCCGCGCGGATCATGGCCGGGCCGCCGACATCGATGTTCTCGATGCAGTCGGCATCCGACCGGTCGGCCGCGATCGTGGCCTCGAACGGATACAGGTTGACCACCAGGAGGTCGATGGCGCCGATCCCGTGGGCGGCGAGCGCGGCTTGGTGCTCCGGGTTGTCACGGATGGCGAGCAGGCCGCCATGGACAGCCGGATGCAGCGTCTTGACCCGGCCATCCATCATCTCCGGGAAGCCCGTGAGATCGGCGACTTCGGTAACCGGCAGGCCGGCCTCCTTCAGGGCGCGATGGGTGCCCCCGGTCGAGACCAGCGCGACGCCGCGGGCGTGGAGCGCCCGGGCGAAGTCGACGAGGCCGGTCTTGTCCGAGACCGAGAGGAGCGCGCGGGAGACCCGCACCTGATCGTGCGCCATAGCTTCGAGCCGAAAGTTCAAGATGGTCCGGCGCGGGTAGCACGGAATCGGCCAGCCGGGCCAGCCGGCCCCCTCAGGGGACCACGCCGCGGAGCGGCGCGGAGGCGTGCCGCTCGAAGCTCCAGCGGACCTCGACGTCCTCGGAGACGCGCAGATGCAGCACGATCTGATCGGTGCGGCGCGGCCCGGTCAGCCCCGAGAAGTAGACGCTCTCCTCAATGGCGATCTCGGCGTTCTCGGCGCTGAACACCCAGACCTCGCCGAGCGCCGAGGCGAGTTCCAGTCCCTCCGGAATGCTGCGCACCGCGATGCCGGGATGAAGGTGGAAGCGGATCGCCACATCCTGCGGGCGCAACCGCCGTCCCCGGCTCAGCCCCTTGCCCTGGCGCAGGAAGGCGTCGCGGCCCTCCAGGCGCGCCGCCACGTGGAACAGCTGCCAGCGGCGCTCGTGCACGATGCCGAAATCGGGGCCGTAGCCATCGTGCCGGGCCGCGAGGACGACGCTGTCGGCCTCTTCGGCCCGCTCGGCGGCCACGGCCGACGGGCCGCTCAGCACGACCGACCCGCGCCGGCGGATCAGCCAGTCGGCCAGGAGCCGCTCGCCCCACCAACCGGTCCGGGTGAGGAACCGGCAGGACGAGGCGTGGGCGACCGAAGCCGTGGAGTGGGCCGGCGTCGAGCGGGCGAGGAGGCGCAGATCCGCGCCACTCGCCGGCAGGCCGCAATTGACGACGATGCGCTGGGGTCCGCTCGACATCTCGAAGGCGAGGCAGCCCGCCCCGGCATTGACCGAGTACGGCAGCGGCGGGCTCGCGCCGACATCGGCCACGATCACGACCCGCCCCCCTTCCAGGCGCTCGTAGCCCGAATTCGGCGCGTGCATCAGCGGCCGGGCGAGCGCGCCGTCGTAGACCAGCAGGGTCGCGAGATGGTCCGCATCCGTGGCGCCCATGCCGTTGAAGTGGCTGAGCGAGGCGTCCGGGTGGCGCAGGAGCCGCAGCAGCGGCAGCATTCGATCGACGGCCCTGAGGAGCGCGAGCGGCGGCTCGACGCTGCGGCTGAGATAGCTCTGGCGCAGGGGCAGCAGGTCGAGGAGCAGTTCCATGGCGAAGCGCGGATCGCGGGAGCGATGGCCGCCATCGGTCAGGATCTGCCGGTCGAGTTCCCGCGTCAGGATGCGGGTGGCCCGTCGCAGGATCGGCTGGATACCGTCGCAGCACAGGCCCGCGTAGCAGAGCGCCACGGCGGCGTTCAGGCGCCATTGCGGTGGCACGCCCCGCCTCAGGTCGCGCTCGAGTTGCTGCGCGTTACGGCCGATCGCCTTGAGGAAGTTCTGGTAGAAACCGTGATCGGCGCCCTCCAGCACGAGGGGCGACTGGCACAGGAACGAGATCAGCCGCCGGGCCGCCACCGGCGTCTGCCGGGCGAGCGCCGCGTCGCCCCGGCCGGCGATGAAGTCGGCCACGAAGGCGCGAGCGTTGGCCCGGGCCAGCGCGGTGTCGGCCGCGCGCAGATGGCGCAGCCAGCCGAAGCCGTAGAGTTCGTCGGCCCATTCCGGCGAGGGCGCAGCGTAGTCGAAAGGCGAGCCGCCGCTCGCCGTGAGGGACCGACCGGCGAAGACGAACAACCCGGCATAGATGTCGTCCGCGAAGGTCGCGTCGGAGGTCCGAAGATCCTGGGGCGCGATCACCAATCCGGCGACCCGCATTCGGGCGAGGATGTCGGGCGAGGCGGTGACGCTGGCACCGGCGGCGCGGACGGCACGTGCGGCCTCGCGCGCGACGAGCCGATAGAAGCGCCAACGGTCAGGCCCCCAAGCCACGCGATCTCCGAGCTACGCGATCTCACAAGGCCCCAAGGCCTTGAGCCCTCGCGTACGAGGATCGGCTGGCACCCGTTCCGTAAGGCTAGAGGGGGCCTCTTAACCGGCGGTTTACGCTATGTCATGTCCGACGCCGTGAAGGCGAGCCACGGCGAGACACCGGACCGTCACCGCCGTGCGGCAAGAGCCAGAGCGGTCCTCAACCAGTCGGAGGACGGGACAGCTGCCGTCTCGACGCGATCGAGCGTGGCTCTAGCCTGGCATCAGCGCGGCGTCGAACGCCTGCAGGTTCGACCGCATCAGATCGAGATAGGTTGCAGCCGGGCCGTCCGGCGCCGACAGCGCGTCGGAATAGACCCTGCCGCCGATGCGGGCGCCGCCCTCGCGGGCGATCTGCTCCATCTGGCGCGGATCGCTGATGTTCTCGAGGAAGACCGCCGGGACGCGCTCCTTGCGGATCTGGCGGATGATCGTCGCCACGTCCCGTGGGCTCGCCTCACTGTCGGTGGAGACGCCCTGCGGTGCGATGAAGCGCAGGCCGTAGGCCGCCGCGAAGTAGCCGAAGGCGTCGTGGGTCGTGATGATCCGCCGCCGCTCCGGCGGAATGCGGGCGATCGCCGCCCGGACGTCGCGCTCCAGCATGTCGAGCTTGGCGAGGTACCCGGACGCGGCCTCCCGATAGGCTTCGGCATGGGCCGGGTCGACCTTGGCCAGCCCGTCCCGGATGTTCGCCACGTAGATCCGCACGTTGGCGACATCCTGCCAGGCATGGGGATCCACGGCGTGATCGCCGTGTCCGGGGTCGCGCTCCCCTGGCCCGTCCCCATGGGCGTGTTCGTCCTGCGCGGAGATCGGCTTCACCCCCGCGGAGGCGATGACCACCGGTGCGCGGGTGCCGGAGGCGCGGATCAATCGGTCGAGCCAGCCCTCCAGCCCAAGGCCGTTGACGAAGACGATGTCGGCTTCGACGAGCTTGCGCGCATCGGCCGGGGACGGGCTGAAACCGTGGGCGTCGGAATCGGGTCCGACCAGAGAAGCCACTGCGACGTGAGATCCGCCGACCTGCCGAACGAGGTCGCCCAGGATCGAGAAGGTCGCCACCGCCCGGACTGCCGCGGTCGCCGCGGCCGAAGCGGGACCAGCAAACCCGACCCACACGGACAGGATCGCGAGCGCCATGATCCGGAATGTTCTCGCCACGCCTCGCACCGCTCCACCTGCCCGCATGTTGGTCGCGCCAGCCACTAATGTAACATTGTTACATACACAAGCGGGATACATGCCGGGCGCGCTATGCGCCGTGTAAGACGCCGTCGCGGGCCGCGGCGTCCGGAGCGTAAGACGGAGATTCCTATGTCGCGACGTATGACGGCGGCCATCCTGGTGAGCGGGGCCCTCGGGCTGGGACTCGCCGGCGCGGCCCTTGCGCGTGACCACGGGGCCGAGGGCTTCCGCGGCCACGGACGCTGGAGCGCGCTGACCCCCGAGGACCGGGCGGCCTTCACGGATGCCCGCATCGCCGCCCTGCATGCCGGCCTTAAGCTCACGCCCGACCAGGAGAAGCTGTGGCCGCCGGTGGAAGCGGCGATCCGCGACATGGCCAAGCTGCGCGCGCAGCGCCGCGAGGCGCTGCGCGACCGCCCCAGATTCAGCGACGACGCCCCGGCGGCGCTGCGGGCGATGGCCGATGCGGCGACCGCGCGCGGCGAGGCCCTGCGCAAGCTCGCCGACGCGTCGCAGCCGCTCTACGCCAGCCTCGACCAGGACCAGAAGCGGCGCGCCATGATCCTCGCCCGACCCATGGGTGGGCATCGTCACGGCGGCTGGCATCACGGTCCGGACGGCGACCGCGGACCGCATGCGCGTGACGACGACCGCTGACCAAAAGCCTTGATCCGCAGCTGCGATAGCGGCACACCGCAGCCGCGGATCCTGCCCGAGGGCGCCCCTGATCCGACCCGGTAGGTTTCATGGCGCGCCTTCCCGGCGACACGGCTCCCCTCCTCGTCCGGCTCTGGCGCACCTGGCTCTACCCGCACCGGGCGACGCTGGCCGTGGTGCTGGTGCTGATCGCGCTGGTGGGCGCCTCGACAGGGCTCTACCCGGCTCTGATCAAGGCTGCCTTCGACGCCTTCGACCGCAAGGACGCGGCGGCCATCGCGTACGGGCCGCTGGTGGTGATCGCGGTCACGGCCACACGCGGCTTCGCCCTCTACGGCCAGACGGTGCTGACCAACCGTGTGGTTACCCGGGTCGAGGCCGACATGCAGGCGGCGCTCTTCGGCCACCTGATCGACTCGGATCTGGCCCAGCTCGGCCGCGAGAGTCCGGCGGCCCTCACCCAGCGCTTCACCACCGACTTCGCCTTCATCAAGGAAGCGCTGACCCGCATCTCGACCGTGCTCCTGCGCGACATCGCCATGCTGGTCGGGCTGGTGGCGGCGCTGATCTGGATGGATCCGGTGCTGACCCTGGTGGCCGGCATCACGGTGCCGTTCGTGGCGGGGCCGATCGGGCGGATCGGCAAGAAGCTCCGGCGGGTCTCGACCTCGACGCAGGAGCAGATGGGCGCCACCGCCAGCCTCATCTCCGAGAGCCTGCAGGGCGCCCGCGTCGCCAAGACCTACGCGATGGAGACCTACCTGAAGGGCCGCGCCGCCGAAGCCCTCGACGAGGTGCGCCGCCTCAAGATGAAGGCAGCCAATGCCCGCGGCCGCCTCGACCCGTTGCTGGAGATCGGCGGCGGCATCGCGGTGGCCGGCGTGCTGGTGCTGGTCGGGCAGCGGGTCCTCGCGGGAGAGAAGACGGTCGGCGACTTCACGGGCTACGTGGCGGCGCTGCTCCTCGCCGCCCAGCCGGCCCGGGCGCTTGGCAATCTCAACGCCATCCTTCAGGAGGCGGCGGCCGCACTGCGGCGCTACTTCGACGTGATGGACGAGGCGGCTGAGATCCGCGAGGCACCGGATGCGCGGCCGTTGACGGTCACCGCCGGCGCGATCCGCTTCACAGGCGTCCATTTTCGCTACCGGCCGGACGCGCCGGCGCTGGAGGGGATTGACCTCACGGCTCCGCCGGGCTCCGTCACGGCACTTGTCGGGCGCTCGGGCTCCGGCAAGTCCTCCCTGCTGAATCTCGTGCCGCGGCTCTACGACGTGACCGAGGGCGCCGTGACCATCGACGGGCGGGACGTGCGTGGCGTGACCCTCGCGTCGCTGCGCGCGGCCGTGGCGGTGGTTTCGCAGGATGTGGTTCTCTTCGACGACACGATTGCCGCCAATATCGGATTCGGCCGGCCGGGAGCGACGCGCGCCGAGATCGAGGCGGCCGCCTCCGCCGCCGCAGCCCACGGCTTCGTGACAGCGCTGCCGGAGGGCTACGCGTTCCGAGTCGGGCCCGGCGGCGGCCGGCTTTCCGGCGGCGAGCGCCAGCGGGTGGCCCTCGCCCGCGCCTTCCTCAAGGACGCGCCGATCCTGCTCCTCGACGAGGCGACCTCGGCGCTCGACTCTGAATCAGAGCGTCTGGTTCAGGAGGCGCTGACCCGGCTGATGCGCGGCCGCACCACCCTGGTGATCGCCCACCGCCTCTCGACCGTACGCGACGCCGATCAGATCGCCGTGATGGATGCGGGCCGCGTGATCGAGGTCGGACGGCACGACGACCTGCTCGCAGCCGGCGGCGCCTATGCGCGCCTGCACCGGCTGCAGCTGTCGGAGCCGGCGACCGTCGAGTGACTCGCATGTGCGGCGACGCCGTCATGCGCCGGCTCCGTAGATTCGCGCGCCGGAGCGCGCCATAAGGGCCTCAGTCGATGAGGACCACACCGTGAGCGACCTGACGTTCGAGATCCAAAGTCATCCCGCGCCGCGGACCGCCGAGGAGCGGGCCGCGCTGATGGCGAATCCTGGCTTCGGCAAGGTGTTCACCGATCACATGGTGGTGGCGCGCTACTCGGCCGGCCGGGGCTGGCACGACGCGCGGATCCAGGCGCGCGAGGCGATTCCGCTCGATCCCGCCTCCGCGGTGCTGCACTACGCGCAGGAGATCTTCGAGGGGCTGAAGGCCTACCGGACCGCCGATGGCGGCGCCGCGCTGTTCCGGCCAGACGCCAACGCCCGCCGCTTCCGCCGCTCGGCCGAGCGCATGGCGATGGCGCCCTTCCCCGAGGACGCCTTCGTGGAGGCGATGCGGCGGCTCGTCGAGATCGACCGCGCCTGGATCCCTGACACGCCGGACGGCAGCCTCTATCTCCGCCCGTTCATGATCGCCAGCGAGGCCTTCCTCGGGGTCAAGCCGGCCTCCGAATACCTGTTCGTGACGATCGCCTCGGCTGTGGGCTCGTACTTCAAGGATCCGACCGGGACCGTCACCGTGTGGGTCTCGGAGCACTTCACCCGCGCGGCGCCAGGCGGCACGGGCGCGGCCAAGTGCGGCGGCAACTACGCCGCCAGCCTCGCGGCGCAGTCGGAAGCGGCAGCCCAGGGCTGCGAGCAGGTTGTGTTCCTCGACGCGGTAGAGCGCCGCTACATCGAGGAACTCGGCGGCATGAACGTGTTCTTCGTCTTCGAGGACGGCACGCTGGTGACGCCGCCCCTCTCGGACAGCATCCTGCCCGGCATCACTCGCGACTCGGTGATTACCCTGGCGCGTGAGGCTGGTCTCTCCGTGAAGGAGGAAGCCTACACGATCGACGCGTGGCGTACCGACGTGCGGGAAGGCCGCCTGACCGAGGCCTTCGCCTGCGGCACCGCCGCGGTGATCACGCCGATCGGGACCGTGAAGGGCCGGGAAGAGAGCTTCACCATCGGGAACGGCAAGGCCGGGCCGGTGGCCCAGCGGCTGCGAAGCCTGCTGGTGGACATCCAGCGGGGCAACTCCAACGATGCCCATGGCTGGTTCCAGAAGGTGTTTTAGGATTTCTCATCCGCCTGCACGGGCGGCGCACGCTGTCGGTTCACCCCGGCTCGGGCGTGAAACCTGCCGCGAGCCTTCCCTCCCCCTTTGCAGGGGAGGGTGAGGCGCGCATGACCGTCGCGGCCGCCCACCACACGGACCCGCCTGTCGGCCCCTGGAGCCCGGGCGTCCGGTCCGATCTGCCCTCCGCCTTCCTGCCTCTGGTCACCGTCTACCGGCCGGACCATGTCGAAACGCCGCTCCGCGACGCCCTGGACCTGAGCGACCTCTGCGGGCTGCCCGCCCGCCAGCTGACCCGGTTCCGGGCCGGTCGCCTCGTCGTCCACGAGGTTCTGATCCGGGTCATGTCGGACTTGTCCGTGCCGGTGGGCGCGGTCTACGCCGATCTGGGCGTGAACTTCCGAGCCATCGTCGCCACGATCCTGCGCGAGGGGATCGAGCCTCGTCTCGGCGAGGTCGAGGCCGCCCTCGCCGGGATCCGCGCCGAGGCGGATGCGGTGCTCGCCCGAGAAGTCTCCGCCATTCTGGAGGATACACCGGCCCCGCCCCCGCCCGAGCCGCGCTGGCTCGATCGGATCCTCGGGCGCCGACCTCCGGTGGCCGAAGCGCCGCGCGAGGATCTCGCGACCCGGGCCCTGTACCACCTCGAATCCTGGCAACGGCGGGCCGCCGCGTCCGGCGACGGTTTGGAGATTGCCGCCTGCGAGGCCCTCCGCACCGTGATATCCGGCCTCATCGCGCGACAGAACGCCGTCATCCGGGATCCTGTCCTGTTGCGGACGATCGCGGGAACGCTGGTCTCGAACGGCTATGGCAGCCGACGCATCGGCGAGCAGATCGAGCCCTGGATCGCTGCGGTGGTGGAGGCGCAGAACTACCGCCGGCTGGCGCCGCAGGATCATCCTGTGGTGATGAACGTGAAAGGCGCCTCGGCCTCCGGCAAGAGCACGATCCGCCCCTACCAGCTCGGCCTCGCCAAGCGCCTCGGTATGGCGTGGTCCGACTTCGCGGTGATCACACCCGATGTCTGGCGCAAGTATCTCCTCGACTACGACAGCCTCGGACCGGCCTCCCGCTACGCCGGGACGCTGACGGGTTACGAGGTCGAGATCATCGACATGAAGCTCGACCGCTACGTCACCCGCAAGGCGGCGGAGCGGCGGATCTCGAACCTGCTGATCGACCGCTTCCGGTTCGACAGCTTCCAGGCCGAGGCAGGCTCCGACGGCGGCGGCCAGTTGCTCACCCGGTTCGGCGACCGGGTCTACATGCAGTTCATGGTCACGCCTCCGGCCGACACCGTGGAGCGGGCGTGGAAGCGGGGCGAGCTGTTCGGCCGATACAAGGCGGTGGAGGACCTGCTGGCCCACAATGTCGAGGCCTATACCGGCATGCCGCGCCTGTTCTTCAACTGGGCGCTGGCTCGGGACAAGCAGGTGGTCTGCGAGTTCCTCGACAACAGCGTGAAGCTCGGCGAGCGCCCGCGCACCATCGCGTTCTGGGCGGACGGGATCCTCAACATCCTCGACGTGAAGGGGCTGATCGACATCGACCGCTTCCGGAAGGTCGACATCTTCGCCCGTAGCCCGGAGGCGGTCTTCAAGGGCGCCGACCTCTCGGCATCCGCCAACACCACCTTCCTGCGCGAATGCCTGCGCCGAATGACGATCGTCCGCTTCGTTCAGGCCGAGACCGGCCGGGCCATCCTGCGCCTCGAGCGCGGACGGATCACGGCCCTGGATCCGAGCACCCTGGCGGCGGTAAAGGAGGGACCGGAATGGGTGGCCGCCTGCGCGCTCATCGGCTTTCCGGCTGATCCGGCCTCGATCCCCGCGCTCGATGAAACGCTGAACCCGGCTGACGCGCCGACGCTCGGTGCCTGGGGCCCGATTCCCCAGGCTGAACAAGCGGAATAATATCGCCGACCTGACAGTTCATCTCGTCCGTCTCACCCTGGTATATTGCATACCTGGAACGGATGTGCATGATCATCGGTGGACGAGAGACGCCGCCACAGTAAGGCCGCGCCGCCTACGAGAGAGGCTCAGGGATGGAACGCCAGGATTCGCCGGCGGCGAAATGGTGGCAGCTCGCCTTCGGCGTGATCTGCATGGCCATGATCGCCAACCTTCAATACGGGTGGACATTGTTCGTCGACCCGATCGACCAGCGCTACCATTGGGGGCGCGCGGCGATCCAGCTCGCCTTCACGCTGTTCGTCGCCACCGAAACGTGGCTGGTGCCGGTCGAGGCATGGTTCGTCGACCGCTACGGCCCGAAGATCGTGGTGGCCTTCGGCGGCGTGATGATCGCCCTGGCCTGGACGATCGATGCCTACGCCGACAGCCTGTTCCTGCTGTATCTGGGGGCCGTGATCGCCGGTATTGGCGCCGGTTCCGTCTACGGCACCTGCGTGGGCAACGCGCTGAAGTGGTTTCCGCATCGCCGCGGTCTCGCCGCGGGCGCCACGGCGGCCGGGTTCGGCGCGGGCGCGGCCATTACGGTGGTGCCGATCGCCCGGATGATCGCCTCCAGCGGCTACCAGGACGCCTTCCTGTATTTCGGCATCGGCCAGGGCGCCGTTGTGCTGGCTCTCGCCTTCCTGCTGCGCAAGCCGTCGACGAGCACGCCGATTCAGCGCAAGAGCACCCGCCTGCCCCAGACCAAGGTCGACCGCAGCCCCCGCGAGGCGGTGCGCACCCCCGTCTTCTGGGTCATGTACGTCATGTTCGTGATGGTCGCGTCCGGCGGCCTGATGGCGGCGGCGCAGATCGCACCGATCGCCCACGACTTCCAGGTGGCCGGCGTGCCGGTGAGCCTCTTCGGCCTCCAGATGGCCGCGCTGACGCTGGCGATCTCCCTGGACCGCATCTTCGACGGGTTCGGACGGCCGTTCTTCGGCTTCGTCTCCGACCATATCGGCCGCGAGAACACGATGTTCATCGCCTTCTCGACGGCGGCTCTGGCGGTGATCGTGCTGCTGACCTACGGGCACAATCCGATGGTCTTCGTGCTGGCAACCGCGGTCTATTTCGGGGTGTTCGGCGAGATCTACTCGCTGTTCCCGGCAACCTGCGGTGACACGTTCGGCTCGAAATACGCCGCCAGCAATGCCGGTCTGCTCTACACCGCCAAGGGAACCGCGGCCTTCCTCGTGCCCTTCGCCAGCCTGATCTCCACCGCCTACGGCTGGTCGGCCGTGTTCACGTTGATCATCGTCCTCAACGTCACGGCGGCAGCCCTGGCCATGTTCCTGCTTCGCCCGATGCGGGCCCGCTATCTCGCCGCCGCTGAGCACCCGGCGACTCTGGCCACACAACCGATCCGGGCGGTCTGACTGCCCGACCCGACGACCACGCGACGGACGCGCAACCCCACGGATCTCCCATTCCTCCCCCTCATCCTGCGGCGACGACGCGAAGCGGAGGCCTCGAAGGAGGGATCCGGACATCGCAGAGGCCTCCGGAGAACGCCTTCGAGGCCCGCCGAGGCGGGCACCTCAGGATGAGGGCGGAGGATGGGAGATCCCTCGAGCCTGACGGCGCCGAGCGCCACCTCAACCGACACCAACCCTTCGGAGACCCTGCCATGACCGCCCTGGCCAAGATCGTGCACACCACACCCGAGGTCGAGGCAGAGCCGGACCTGACCGACGGCTTCCACCTCGTGATCGACGCGCTCAAGCTCAACGGCATCGAGACGATCTACGGCGTCCCGGGCATCCCGATCACCGATCTCGGCCGCATGGCGCAGGCCGAGGGGATGCGGGTGATCTCGTTCCGTCACGAGCAGCATGCCGGCAACGCCGCGGCGATCGCGGGCTTCCTGACCCAGAAGCCGGGCATCTGCCTCACCGTGTCGGCCCCGGGCTTCCTCAACGGCCTGACGGCGCTCGCCAACGCCACCACCAACTGCTTCCCGATGATCCTGATCTCGGGCTCGTCCGAGCGCGAGATCGTCGACCTGCAGCAGGGCGACTACGAGGAGATGGACCAGCTCGCCATCGCCAAGCCTCTGTGCAAGGCGGCCTTCCGGGTGCTGCACGCGGCCGACATCGGCATCGGCGTCGCCCGCGCCATCCGCGCCGCCTGCTCGGGCCGTCCGGGCGGCGTCTACCTCGACCTGCCCGCCAAGCTGTTCTCTCAGGTGATGGACGCCGAGGCCGGCCAGAAGTCGCTGGTCAAGGTGATCGATCCGGCGCCCGCCCAGCTCCCCGCCCCCGAGGCGATCGCGCGCGCGCTCGACGTCCTGAAATCCGCCCGCCGGCCGCTGATCGTCCTCGGCAAGGGCGCGGCCTACGCGCAGGCCGACGACGCCATCCGTTCGCTGGTCGAGACCAGCGGCATTCCCTACGTGCCGATGAGCATGGCCAAGGGCCTCCTGCCCGACACCCACCCGCTCTCGGCCGGCGCGGCGCGCTCGACGGCGCTGAAGGACTCGGACGTGGTGCTGCTGATCGGCGCCCGGCTGAACTGGCTGCTGTCGCACGGCAAGGGCAAGAGCTGGGGCGAGCCGGGCTCGACCAAGTTCATCCAGATCGACATCGAGCCCCGCGAGATGGACTCGAACGTCGAGATCGTAGCCCCGGTGGTCGGCGACATCGCCTCCTGCGTGCAGGCACTGCTCGACGGCATGGGCAAGGGCTGGCAGCAGCCCCCGTCCGACTGGATCGAGACGCTCAAGACGAAGCGCGAGGCGAACATCGCCAAGATGGCGCCGAAGCTCATGAGCAACGCCTCGCCCATGACCTTCCACGCCGCGCTCGGCGCGCTGCGCACCATCGTCAAGGAGCGGCCGGACGCGATCCTGGTCAACGAGGGCGCCAACACCCTCGACCTCGCCCGCGGCATCATCGACATGTACCAGCCGCGCAAGCGCCTGGACGTCGGCACCTGGGGCATCATGGGCATCGGGATGGGCTTCGCGGTGGCGGCCGCGGTCGAGACCGGCAAGCCGGTGCTCTGTGTGGAAGGCGACAGTGCCTTCGGCTTCTCCGGCATGGAAGTGGAGACGATCTGCCGGTACGGGCTGCCGGTCTGTATCGTGGTGTTCAACAACAACGGTATCTACCGCGGCACCGACACCGATCCGACCGGCCGCGACCCGGCCACGACGGTGTTCGTGCCGGATTCCCGCTACGACCGGATGATGGAGGCCTTCGGCGGCGTCGGCTACCATGTGACCACGCCGGACGAGCTGACCCGCGCGGTCAACGAGGCGATGAATTCGGGTCGCCCCGCGCTCGTGAATGCCGTCATTGACCCGGCCGCCGGCAGCGAGAGCGGCAACATCGGCAGCCTCAACCCGCAGAGCGGCATCAAGAAGAAGAAGTGAGCGTGGCGGGCCAAAGCCCCTGACCTGAATACTTTGACGGCCGGATCGCTCAGCGGTCCGGCCGTTTCGATGCGGACGCACTGTGATGCGCCCCCACGATCCGCGAACCTCAATGGTCCGTATCGAGCCCAGCCAGCCCTCTGCGGGCTCGGGGCGGGTCTCCTCTCCCGCACGAGAGAAGGGGCGGGTCGCGCTCTCCATGTGCCGAGCAGGCGACATCGAGGGCGTCGCAGAGGGGGCGAGGCGTTGTGCCCGCTGACACCCCCGAGGCCCGCGCGCCTTCTTCGGCTCACGACGTGACGTGACAGAGCAAGCCAGGAAGGTCCCGCCATGATCGATCCCGACCTCGCCGGCCGCCTGTATTTCCGCCATCGGCTGCCCGGCCGCGAGCCGCTGCCGCCGGGTCGGCACGATCTCGGCCTCTTTGCCGAGCGCGACGCGGTGCTGGTGGTCCCCGAGGGACTCGATCCGCACCGCCCCTGCCCGCTCGTGGTGCTGTTTCACGGTGGCGGCGGCAGCGCCGCGCGCATCCTGCCGATGCTGGAGGGCCACGCCCGCGACGAGCGCTTCCTGCTCCTCGTCCCGCAATCGCTGTTTCCGACCTGGGATATCGTCATCGCCGGCCACGGGCCGGACAGGGAGCGGGTCGGGACGGCGCTGGCTCACGTGGCGGACCGGTTCCTGCTCGATCCGGGGCGGCTCTGCTTCGCCGGCCATTCCGACGGCGGGAGCTACACGCTCTCGCTGGGGCTCGCCAACGGCGACGTGGCCAGCCATCTGATCGTCTCGTCGGCCGGATTCCTGTCGGTCCATCTGCAGGTCGGCGCGCCCAAGATCTTCCTGTCGCACGGCACGCAGGATGAGCAGATCCCGATCGACCGGAGTGCCCGGCTCCACGTGCCGGCTCTGCGCGAGGCCGGCTATCCGGTTACCTATGTCGAGTATGACGGGCCGCACGCCCACCAGCCGGCCGTGGTGGCGCAGGCGGTCGCGTTCTTCCTGGCCGATCCGTCCGACGACCTCTGAGGCTCAGGCCAGGACGGCCCGGGCGGGAGCGCGGCTGCGGGCCGGGGTTTCAGGCGCGTCGGCCTCGGACAGGAGCGCCGGGATCAGGTCCGTCTGCGAGACGATCCCGACGAGACGCCCGTCGGCGTCGACAACCGGCAGATGGTGCAGCCCTGCCTCCGACATGCGCGGCACCAGCGCGGCGATGGGCGTATTGGGACCGACCGGGTCAACCGCGCTCATGATGTCGGCGGCGCAACCGTGAGGCGCGCGACCCCGCTCGGCGGTGAGGCGCAGGCGGCGGCCGAGGCCGAGGCGCGGCCCGGCCTGGTCCCAGGCGGCCTTGTCGAGGAGATCGGTCTGCGTGACGATGCCGAGGACGCGCGCGCGCTCGTCGGTCACCGGAAGCGCCTTGATCCGGTGGCGGCGCAGCAGCCGCAGGGCCTCGGCGAGCGGCGCGTCCGGCGCTACGGCGATCACGTCGCGGGACATGATCGCCGCGCAGGTGATCGGTCCCGAGCGGCGGCCATAGACGCGCATCTGCACGCGCCGCAGAATCTGCTCCAGGTCACTCCGGTCAACGTCGAGGAGCTGGTCGAAATCCTCCAGCGCGGCGTCGAGGTCCGAGGCCCGGAAGCCTACCCGAGCACCGGAGGGCGGGTCGGCCGTCCGGGGCCCGGCCGGGCGGAGGTGCGGGTAGGCGCGCCCCGTCAGATTGTTGAACAGCAGGGCGGTGGCGAGCAGCAGGAGCGAATTGGCCGCGACCGGCCAGAGTACGAAGCCGTAGCCGAGTTCCCGGATCGCGGGCCCGCCGAGGACCGCCGTCAACGCCACGGCCCCGCTCGGCGGGTGCAGGCAGCGCAGGGCCATCATCAGGGCGATCGCCAACCCGATGGCGCAGGAGGCGGCCACGAACGGGTCGGCGATCCAGGACGCCGCCGTGATACCCACGATCGCCGCCACGATGTTGCCACCGAGGATCGACCAGGGCTGAGCCAGGGGGCTCGCCGGCACGGCGAAGAGCAGCACCGCCGAGGCCCCCATCGGGGCGATCAGCACCGGGAGTGCGTCGGAGCCCACAGAGGCGCGACAGACGAGACCGGTCGCCAGGATCCCCACCAGGGCACCGGCCGCGGAGCGCAGGCGCTCGCGCTTGCTGACAGGTGTTAGCTCCGGCAGGAAACGGCTGAGGAATACGCGCATCGGTTCTGGGGCTCGCACATGAAAAGGACGGCGCTGGCGGGGCGCCGTCCTGTCTCAGGAAAGCAGAGGTCGCACGCTCTCTATCAGACCGCGCGGGCCTCGTGCATCGCCCGGATCTGCTCCGGCGTGTAGCCCAGATCTGCGAGTACCTCATCGGTGTGCTCACCGAGCAGCGGTGAGGCCTTCACCTCCACCTTCATGTCGGAGAACTTGATCGGGCTTCCGACGGTCAGGTACTTGCCGAGCTTCGGGTGCGCCACCTCGACGACGGTACCGCTCTCGCGCAGAGACTTGTCCTCAGCGATCTCCTTCATCGACAGCACCGGCGCGCAGGGGATGTCGTAGGTGCGCAGGATGTCCACCGCCTCGAACTTGGTCTTGTCGGCGAGCCATTCCTCGATCGTCTTGAAGATGTCGAAGATCTTGTCTTGCCGGGCGCGGGGGGTGTTGTACGCGGGATCGGTGATCCACTCTTCCCTACCGAGAACCTTGCAGATCGGCGCCCAGGCGTGGCCCTGGATCGTGAAGTAGATGTAGGCGTTCGGGTCGGTCTCCCAGCCCTTGCACTTCAGCACCCAGCCCGGCTGGCCGCCGCCGCCCGCGTTGCCGCCGCGCGGCACCACGTCGGAGAACTCGCCGTGGGGGTATTGCGGGTACTCCTCGAGATAGCCGAGGGCGTCGAGGCGCTGCTGGTCACGGAGCTTCACCCGGCAGAGGTTGATCACCGAGTCCTGCATCGACACGGCGACCTTCTGGCCCTTGCCGGTCTTGTTCTTCTGGTGGAGCGCCGTGAGGATGCCGATGGCGAGGTGCATGCCGGTGTTGGAATCGCCGAGCGCGGCGGCGCTGACGGTGGGCGGCCCGTCCCAGAAACCGGTGGTCGAGGCGGCACCGCCCGCGCACTGGGCGACGTTCTCGTAGACCTTCAGGTCCTCGTAGTGGTGACCGTCCGAGAAGCCCTTTACCGAGGCGAGGATCATGCCGGGGTTCAGCTCCTGGATGCGCGCCCAGGAGAAGCCCATCCGGTCGAGGGCGCCAGGGCCGAAATTCTCGACCATGACGTCGGAATCCTGGATGAGCTTCTCGAGGACTTCCTTGCCGGCCTGGGTCTTGGTGTCGAGGGTGAGCGAGCGCTTGTTGGAGTTCAGCATCGTGAAATAAAGCGCGTCCGCGTCCTCGACGTGGCGCAGCTGGGTCCGGGTCACGTCGCCGGCGCCGGGACGCTCGACCTTGATCACGTCGGCGCCGAACCACGCGAGCAGCTGCGTGCAGGCGGGCCCGGCCTGGACGTGCGTGAAGTCGATGATCTTGATGCCTTCCAGCGGCTTGCTCATGTGGCGTTCTCCCTGTGCGGTTGGGTGATCGGGACCTTCGGATCGTCCGACGGGCTCAAGGCGTCCGGCGGCTCGGATCCGAGGAGGTTTCGAGGTCGGTCACGCGTTGGCGCAGGCGCTTCTCCTCGGCCCAGCGCTCAGTCTCGTCGCGGATCACCGCAACAATCCCGGTCACGTCGCCGGAGGCGTCTCGCACCATCCCCACCGTGAAGGCGATGGAGAGCTGATGGCCGTCCTTGTGGAGCGCCGGCACCCTCAGGGTCTCCGCCCCGTAGCGGGTAACGCCAGTGCGCATGGTCTTCGCGTAGCCGTCCCAATGACGGCGTCGGTGCCGCTCGGGCGTGATGAGATCGAGGGTCTGTCCCAGCGCCTCGGCGGCGGTGAAGCCGAAGATGCGCTGGGCGGCCGGGTTCCAGACCGTGATGGCGCCGTCCGGATCAGACACGACCACGGCGTCTCCGATGGCTTCGGCCAGCCCAGAGAGATCGAACTGACCGGGCGCGGCCTGGGTCGGCCCGGTCGCGGTCATCGACGGCAACCGGCCAGCGGCACCGACATGGTCCGCGCCGCAGCACTCCGAAGCCTTCTCATGTGCAGCGGCCCTTCCTGAACGTCGCTCGCAGGAGCGGCGGTAAAATTCCGGTCTGCCATCCCCGGAGCGCCGGTACCGGCCACAACGGTTGGTATTTGGTATGCCAAATGGGAAATGCCGTCAACAGACGGGGTGACAGGTGGAACTTTTCTTCAAGTCGGGGCGCGGCGATCCGCACCCGCCTTGGGCTCTCGACGCGTCCGTCCGAACCGTGCGGCTCAGCCCGAGAAGCGGCTCATCTCCTTCTCAGATTTGCCGCTTTCCACGAGCAGGAGGTCGTTCCTCAGGCACCTCGGACCGGCGGTTCGGCGAACCGCCCTGGAGACCATTTCGGTGATCCGTTTCGAGAAAGTCAGCAAGGTTTACCGCACGGAGGGTCACCGGCGGACCATCCTGGAGCAGGTTTCGTTCACCCTGAAGCCGGGCGTTTCCTACGGCATTCTCGGCATCAACGGCGCCGGCAAGTCGACCACGATGCGACTCATCGCCGGGACCGAGGACGCGACGCGGGGCAAGATCCATCGCGGTCTTCGGGTCTCCTGGCCCCTCGGCTTCGCCGGCGGCTTCCATCCCAAGATGACCGGGCGTGACAACGTCACGTTCGTGGCGCGCATCTACGGAGAGGACCCGCGCCGGGTGCTCGACTTCGTCGAGGATTTTTCGGAGCTGGGAAGCTACCTCGACGTGCCGATCTACACGTATTCGTCTGGCATGGGCGCACGGCTCGCCTTCGGCATGAGCATGGCGATCCCGTTCGATTGCTACCTGATCGACGAGATCACCTCCGTGGGCGACGCCCGGTTCTCCAAGCGCTGCGACGAGGTCTTCTCGCAGCGTCGCAAGAACGCGGACATCATCATGGTTTCGCACTCCATGGAGACGATCCGGCAGTGGTGCACGCAGGGACTGGTCCTGCTCAACGGCCGCGCGATCATCTACGAGGACGTGAACGACGCCATCGAGGTCTACCGACGCCTCAACGCCTGAGCGTGCGGCGGCGACCAGGCCCAGACGACATGCTTTTGCCGCGTCGCCATGCGAGAGGCCATCGGCGCGCGCCAGGCGGCGTCGTCGAGATCCTGGTGACGGATCGATCTTCGGGGCCGGGGAGGCCGGGAATCAGGCCATGAACATGGAGATCCGGAAGGCCGAGGGGCAGCCGGTCACGCCCGCCGACCGCCAGCAAGCGATCAGCGAGTCGCTGCGGCAGATCGCGCGCATGTCGCGCTTCGCTGACCGCAGGAAGGGCATCCGGTCCTATCAGGCCGATGTAAAGAACGATCCCTGGATCCCGATCCTGTTCGTGATCTGCTTCCTGCTGCCGACGCTGGCCGGGGCGGCCTATTACGGCCTGATCGCCTCGGACCGCTACGTCACCGAGGCGCGGTTCGCGATCCGCCCGGCTCTCGGAGCCTCCGACAAGGGCTCCTCGGAGACAGGCGGGACCAACTCCGGCATGGCGAATCAGATGGTGGCGCAGGACACGCTGATCACGCGCGAATTCATCCTGAGCCGGCCGATGCTTGAGATCCTCGAGGCGGAGCTGCCGCTGCGCGCGTGGTTCAGCAAGGATTCGGTCGATTATTTCTCGCGGTTCGACCCCGAGAAGCCGATCGAGAAGTTCCTGCGCTACTGGAAGCGCCGCGTGGGCGTCGAGGTCGAGGCCGGCTCCGGCATCATGTCGGTCGAGGTCGAGGCCTTCGACCCGGAAGAATCCCTCGCCATCGCCAAGGCGATCATGAAGGAGGCCGAGCGCAAGGTGAACGACCTCAGCGTCAAGTCGCGCGAGGATGCCGTCGCCGAGAGCACGCGCGAACTCCAGCTCGCCCAGGAGCGCATGACCAAGATCCGCCTCGCGACGCGCGATCTGCGCAACCGCGAAGGCGTGCTCGACGCGCAGAAGACGAACGACATCAACGTCAAGATGATCGCTGAAATGCGGGCCTCGCGCATCAACCTCGCGCTCCAGCTCGCGATCGGGCAGCGCGACCTCGGCCCCGATGCGCGCCGGATCGTCGATATCAAACAGCAGATCAAGGATATCGACGAGAACATCGCCCAGATCGAGCGGCAATCCGCCAGCCAGGATCCCGACCAGAAGCGCCGGCTCTCGGATGCGCTGACGCGGTTCGAGATCCTGGAGAATGATCGGAAGAATGCCGAGAAGTATTACCAGCAGGTTCTGACCGCGCACGAGCGGGCCCGGATCATCGCGGCCCGGCAGATCGAGTTCTTCAGCCCGATCGTCGAGCCCGTGAAGGCGGAATCCTCCACCGAGCCGCGGCGGCTCCTGATGATCGGTCTGATCACCGCGGGCGCAGGCCTCCTGTTCGGAGCCGCGATGTTCGCCCGGAAGATGATGAGCTGACTCCCGTCACGCGAGGCTGCCCCATTATGATGGGCAGCCTCGTGTCAGAGGCCGGAACCGCGGCCCGGGCCGCCTGCCGCCGGGCCGATCGTACCGCCGGACCAGCCTTGCGCCCGCCAGCCCTCGGCGCGCTCGTCGATGTCGATCGATCCCGCATGGTCCAGGATGGCCAGTACGCCGTCGGCCCGGGACTCATCGGCCCGGACCGTCACGAGGGTCCCACCCCGTCGCACGCCCTCGGCGTAGGTCTCGGCCTCGTCGGCACTGAGACCTGCCGCCGTCAGGCCGCCGATCAGGCCTCCGGCCGCGGCTCCGACCCCGGCCCCGGTCACGGCCGCCACGAGCCAGCCCGCCGCCACCACCGGACCGAGCCCCGGAATGGCCAGGAGGCCGAGGCCGGCGAGCAACCCTGCGCCGCCCCCCAGCACCGTGCCCACGGTGGCCCCGGTACCGGCGCCATCCGTCGGGTCCGTTGGTCGGGTGACGGCAGCGCCGGGCGCCGGCGGCGGAGCCGCGGCATCGGGGCGGTTCGAGATGATGCTGATCTCGGCATGGGGGATTCCGGCCGCCTCCAGCCGGTCCACCGCGCCTGCGGCGGCTTCATAATCCTCGAACAGGGCGGTCAGGACGCGCACAGCCATCGACGTCTCCCGGAATCGTGGGCCGGAGCCCGGTTCTATGGCGCCGTCGCGGACGGCCCGGCACCGGGCGCGGACGGGGCCCGGATCGGCGCACCAGCCGTCCGGTCAAGCGGTCGCGGCGGCGCGGGTTCCCGACGTCGCCAAGCCCATCTTAACGCTGCGCTAACCATACACCCGGCAGATCTTGCCGGGTACGTCCCAGGCAAGTCCCGGGCGAACGGCAGCGGGTGGGATCGATGGCAGAGACGGCAAGCGCGCCGGCACAGACGGGGGCGGCGGCGGTCCTCGGCCAGCTGACGCTGCCGACGCGCGGTGATCTCCACGCGCTGACGAAGCGGTCGGACCTGCTGTTCGCCACCGGCGTTCTGGGGATCCTGGCGGTCCTCATCTTTCCGCTGCCGGCGATCCTGCTCGACCTGCTTTTGGCCGTCTCGATCATCATGTCGGTGCTGATCATGATGACCGGCCTGTCGATCGACAATCCGCTGGAATTCACCGTCTTCCCGACGCTGCTGCTCATCGCCACGATGCTGCGGCTCGCCCTCAACCTCGCCTCGACCCGTCTGATCCTCGGGCATGGCCACGAGGGGACGGCTGCGGCCGGCCACGTCATCGAGGCCTTCGGCCACTTCGTGATGGGCGGCAATTTCGTGATCGGGATCATCGTATTCGCGATCCTGATCATCGTGAATTTCGTCGTGATCACGAAGGGCTCGGGCCGCATCGCCGAGGTCGCGGCCCGCTTCACCCTCGACGCGATGCCGGGCAAGCAGATGGCCATCGACGCCGATCTCTCGGCCGGCCTGATCGACGAGAAAGCCGCGAAGGCCCGGCGCGCCGCGCTCGAGGAGGAATCCTCCTTCTTCGGCGCCATGGACGGCGCCTCGAAATTCGTCCGCGGCGACGCGGTGGCGGCCCTGTTGATCACCTTCATCAACGTGGTCGGCGGCATCATCATCGGGGTGGCCCAGCAGGGCTTGAGCTTCGGCGAGGCCGCCAAGAGCTACACCCTGCTGACCATCGGCGACGGTCTCGCGAGCCAGGTTCCGGCGCTGATCGTCTCGACGGCAGCGGGCCTGCTGGTCTCCAAGGCCGGCGTGCGCGGCGCCGCCGACAAGGCGCTCGGCAAGCAGCTCGCGCATTATCCCAAGGCGCTCGGCATGTCGGCGGCGGTGATGCTGCTGATCGCGCTCTTGCCCGGCATGCCGATGCTGCCCTTCGTGCTGCTCGGCGGCGGCGCCGGCTACGCGGCGTGGCGCATCAACAAGACCGCCAAGCTGGCGCCGCCCCTCGACGCCCAGGGCGTCCCGATGGATGCGGCCGCCGTGGCGGCGGCGAGCGTCGCCAAGGAGGAGACGGTCACCGACCTACTCAAGCTCGACGACTTGAAGCTCGAAATGGGCTACGCGCTCCTGGCCCTGGTTAATGGTGAGGGCCAGGATCGGCTCACCGATCAGATCAAGGCTCTGCGCCGCCAGCTCGCCGCGGAACTGGGCTTCGTGATGCCGTCGGTGCGCATCCTCGACAACGTCCAGCTCGACGCCAACGCCTATGTGGTGCGGGTGAAGGAGATCGAGGCCGGAACCGGACGGATCTTTCCGGGCCAATTCATGGCGATGGACCCGATGGGCGGTCAGGTCCAGCTGCCCGGCCAGCACATGCTGGAGCCGACCTTCGGCCTGCCGGCAACGTGGATCGACGCCGCCCTGCGCGACCAAGCCCAGCTCAAGGGCTACACGGTGGTGGATGCCGCCACAGTCGTGTCGACGCACCTCACCGAGATCATCAAGGCCCACGTCTCCGAACTGCTCAACCACGTCGAAGTCTCGAAGCTGCTGCGCGAGCTGCCCAAGGAGCACGGCGACCTGCTCAAGGAGATCGTGCCCTCGCAGATCTCCACCACCGGTATCCAGCGGGTCCTGCAGTTCCTGCTCGCCGAGCGGGTCTCGATCCGCGATCTCGGGGCGATCGTGGAGGCGATCGCCGAAGTGGCGGGCGGGGTGAAGAACCCCCGCGACGTGGTCGAGCACGTCCGCGCCCGCCTGGGGCGGCAGATCTGCGCGCAGTATCAGGACCAGAACGGCATGCTGCCGATCATCACCCTGTCGCCGGCCTGGGAGCAGGCTTTCATGGAATCGATCGTGGGCGAGCGGGACGAGCGCTACCTCGCGATGCAGCCCTCGAAGCTCAGTGAATTCGTCACGGCGGTGCGTGACCGCTTCGAGACGGCGGCTCGCCAGGGCGAGATGCCCGTGCTCGTGACCTCCGCGCAGACGCGGCCCTTCGTGCGCTCGATCATCGAGCGCTTCCGCCGCGAAACGCCGGTGATGAGTCAGGCCGAGATCCACCCGCGCGCGCGGCTGCGGACGGTGAATTCGATCTGAGGGCCGACAGGGAATCGCGACGCCCGCGCCGGTCCCGGCTCATCCTTTGAATCAGGCCCGCCGGGCTGCGCCGCTCAGGCCACCGGATTGAACGGCAGGCGTCCGGCCGCCGGCCCGGGCGCAACGCAATGACCGCCGAGCAGCGTGCCGTCGGAAGCCAGGGCGCGGACCGGATCGCTGCGCGCCGCCCGCAGAGACGGCGTCGCGACGCATCAGATCGCCTTCTGCTTCAGCTCGCGTTCCATCTCGTGGGCGTCGAGGCCGGGAACGATGACCGGCGGCTCCGGCACCGGGCCGGGCTTGGCGCCGTTGGCCGCCGAGCCGATCGCCGCGGCCAGCCGCGAGCGCTCGAAGGCGATCACCACGATCACCGAGATCAGCGCCGGGAGCCAGAAATAGAAGATCCGGAAGATGATCACCGCCGCGATGATCGCGTCCTTCTGCGCCTCGTCGGTGATGTGCATCGCGGTGATGAACACGATCTCGAAGACGCCGAGGCCACCCGGCGCGTGCGAGGCCAGCGCGACCGAGAACGAAGCCAGGAAGATCGCCAGAACCGGAATGAAGCCGGGATTCATCGCCTCCGGCAGGGCGAAGTAAATGATGCCCGCAGCACCCAGAAGCTCTAGCGGCGCCGCCAGCAGCTGGCGCCCCATGATGCCGGGTCGGGGGTATTCGAGCTTGAACGACCGGATGTGCAGCGGGCGCAGGTGCAGGATCGAGCCGATCACGTACAGGCCGACGAAGCCCAGCATGCAGATGCCGACGGTCAGCGCGGTCTTTGGATCCGTGAGGAAGCCCGGCAGCCTGCCCTCGAGCCGCGTCAGCAGAGTCGGATCGACTACCAGCGTGAAGCCACCGAGCAGGACGGTGCCGAGGAAGAACGTGAAGGAACAGAGAGCCACCAGCACGGCGACCTGCGCGGCCGTCAGGCCCTTGGCCGTGTAGGCCCGATAGCGGACCAGGGCACCGGAGAAGACCGAGGCGCCGATATTGTGCGAGAGGGCGTAGGTCGTGAAGGAGCAGAGCGAGACGAACAGCCAAGAGATGTGGCGGACGCCCAGATGCAGCAGGGCGATCCGGTCGTACCAGGCGAGCGCCGCATAGGCGACCAGGGTCGAGAGCGCCGCCAGCAGGATCCGACGCGGCGGGATTGCCAGGATCGCGGCCCAGATCGCCGAAAGCGAGGTCGTCTTCAGTTCCTGGTAGAGGAAGTAGCCCGATACCACGACGGCCGCGAGGCCGATCATGGGCCAGATGAACTCGCTGATCTTCTTCATGAACACCGACGCCCTGGGGAGAGCCCCTGATGCGCCGGCACGCGACGCGCTGCAAGCGGCATCGCACCGCCGCGATCCCCCTTGTCAGGTGATCGTGACGGTTTCGTGCCGCGCGTACCTGACGGCAGGTCCGGCGGTCCGCTTCAGCCCCGGGCGCGGTTCAGGCCGATCCCGTCCATGGCGGCCTGATCCCGAGCCGATTCGGCGGCCCGCTCGGCGGAGCGCTCGCGATCGTTCAGGATCTCGACCTTCTTGAGTTCCTCGAACGCCTCGCCGAGCTCGGCTTTCGCCTCGGCGAGTTGACCTTCGAGGGCCTGGGCGGACTGGATCATGTTGTCCCGGCGGGTCGCCGCCGCCCGGGCATAGGTCGGATAGGCGAAGTGACCGACGTCGGTGATGCCGGCCCGCGCCTCCTCGACGGCGACCTCGCGATCGAGTTCCACCGCCATGCGCTGGAAATCGGCCATCATCATCTCGATCTGGGTCACGCGCCGGCGCTTCTCATCGACCTGGAAGCGGCGCAGGCGGATCAGCGTGTCACGCGATTTCATCAGGACGCTCACTCCACGCAACGCTCGAGGCCGCGTCCGGGATCATGCCCGGACCGAGCCTATGCGCGAGCCTGCCGACGGCAGACCCGCCCGGATCCCCTATGCACCATGGGGATCGCCGAAGCGTTACCGCCGCGACGCATGGTGCTCACGCCCCGCCGATGATCTCGGAGAGCCGTGCGTAACCATCGCCGATGGACGTTGCTTCTTCCTTACTCTGCCCCAGAAAAGCCTCAAGATGGGGCATGAGCGCCACCGCCTCGTCCACCTCCTGGGAGGAGCCGGCCCGGTAGGCGCCGAGGCGGATCAGCTCCTCCATGTCGGCGTAGGTCGACAACACCCGCCGCGCGCGCCGCACCACCGGCAGATAGGCCGGGTCGCAGGAGCGCGGCATGGTCCGGGAGACCGAACGAAGCACGTTGATCGCCGGGTAGCGCCCGCGCTCCGCGATGGCGCGCTCCATGACGATGTGGCCGTCGAGGATGCCCCGCACCGCGTCGGCTACGGGCTCGTTGTGGTCGTCGCCCTCGACCAGTACGGTGAACAGGGCCGAGATCGTCCCCTGCCCCACGCCGGGACCGGCCCGTTCGAGCAGGCGCGGCAGCTCCGAGAACACCGTCGGCGTGTAGCCCTTGGCGGTCGGCGGTTCGCCGGCGGCGAGGCCGATGTCGCGCTGGGCCATGGCGAAGCGCGTGATCGAGTCGATCATGCACAGGACCTTGGCGCCCTGATCGCGGAAATACTCGGCGACCGACAGGGTCACGTAGGCCGCGTTCCGGCGCATCAGGGCCGGCTCGTCGGAGGTCGCCACCACCACGACCGAGCGCGCCAGGCCGGCAGCGCCGAGATCGTCCTGAAGGAATTCCTGCACCTCGCGGCCGCGCTCGCCCACGAGACCGATGACCGCCACGTCGGCGGCGGTGTAGCGGGCCAGCATCGATAGCAGGACCGACTTGCCGACCCCGGATCCGGCGAAGATGCCCATGCGCTGGCCGGCGCACATCGTCAGGAAGGTGTTGATGCACCGGATGCCGAGATCCAGCGGGCCGCCCACCCGCGTGCGCGCATGGGCGGGCGGCGGATCCGCGCGCAGGGAATAGACGTCGCCGCCCTGCGGCAGCGCGCCGAGTCCATCGACCGGTCGCCCCAACGCGTCGATCACCCGGCCGAGCCAGGCGTTGGAGGGGCGGATCGCGCCGGCCGATTCGTCGCGCACATAGGCGGGACAGCCACGCCGCACGCCCTCGAGCGAGCCGAACGGCATGGCCAGCGCCCGGTCGCCCTGGAAGCCGATGACCTCGCAGGGGACCAGGCCGTGGCCGTTGGCGCCCTCGACATCGACCCGCCCCCCGAGCCGCATCGCCGCCACGGGCCCGGCGACCTCGACCAGCAGGCCGCGGATCGCCACGACCCGGCCGAAGGTCTCCAGCACCTCGATCCGCTCCAGGGCGGCCCGCGCCGCGGCGAGGGAAGCAACGGATCTTGCCGGATCCTGTGTCATCGGCCTGGCTCTCAACGCTTCGTTTACCGGCCTCCTTAACACTGCGGGTCACGGGCTCGTAGCGGCTCGATCCGGGTAGCGGCCACGGCCGCGCCCGACGAAGTCGTACCGGTGTGTCTCACAGACAACACCGGGGATCGAATCGTTACGGAGGAAGTACTTACGCCGAAGGGGGCGAGCGGCCTGGACGGAGGCGGACTGGAATCGGGGCCGAGGGCGGGGCCGGAGGAACGCAGTTTCTCCTGTCAAGCTCGCGGAACTTCGAACGAGACGCTTGCGGGTAGGAATCAGGTTTTGTTAACGATTAATCCATAGCGTTCCACGTCAAGAGCGACGGAGCGCCCGTCCACAGGCCGGTGGCGGGCGAAGGCTGGGACGTGTCTGCGCGCTGATGCGGCCGGCGGGGCTGGGGACCGACGATGCGGGTACTTTTGATCGAGGACGATAGCGCGACCGCGCAGAGCATCGAGCTGATGCTCAAGTCCGAGAACTTCAACACCTACACCACCGATCTCGGGGAAGAGGGTGTCGATCTCGGTAAGCTCTACGACTAC
>NZ_NPKS01000023.1:0-103877 GCF_008329595.1 Methylobacterium sp. P1-11 | reverse complement strand
CTTCAAGCGCTTCACTCCGCAGGAGTGCCGCAACTACATCGCCGGAGCCGGCTACGAGAACGACTTGGCCGTCGCTACCTGACCGGGAACAGCTCTAGCCGGGCCGCTCTCGAGCAAGGAAGACGGTGCATGGTCTGCCGGGAGGGGTGAGCAGCCGGTCGCCCTCCTTCAAACGCCGGGGATCGCCACGAGAAAACACCGGCCACGCTGTGGGGCGGGAGCCGGGGAAGGAAGGCCGGCGCGTGACCGGGCCGTTCGGGTGTGGAAAAACCATCTCCATCGCGTCAGGCCTACGCCGGCAGCTTGACGACCACCGCGCCGAACGACGGATTGTCGTCCGGGTTGCGGTGCCGCGTCTCTGTCGAGGCGACCTCTGCCACAACTTGAAAGCTTGGCAACACAGTCGGGCTGAATAAACGACCGGCTCACGAGCTCAGCGGTATCCGGGAATAAAGCGAGGCATGCGGCGCGGCTACCCGACCTGACGCCCGCCTCGCCCGGCCTCACTCCGATCGAACTCGCCTTGGCCAAGTTCAGGGCCGCCTGCACGTCGAGGCACCGCACGCACCCATCAAAACCTAGCCCATGAACAAAGCCGCCTTCCGGCGCTTCACCCCAGATGAGTGTCGCAACCACCTCGCTGCGGGCAGCGACGAGGCCCATGATGCAACCCGGTCGGTTGCTGCTCCTGCCTCTGGCACGATTGGACGCTCAGATCTTGCTCATTGTTCACCTCCCGCTGCCGCCTTGCAGCGCGCAGCCGATTTGCGCGCCCGAGTTCTGCTGTAGCGTGCGATCAACGTTTCATCCTCGTGATGACATCCGGGAAGCGAATGGGATTCACGGGCCCAGGCGAAGCCCTGGAATAACGCGTCGCGACGGCCGTTCCGAAGCCGGTCTATCTTTTTACCTGCTCAAGCCTCTGAATTTTCTTGGATCCAGAGCAAGAATATGCAATATATGGCATTTGGAGAGTTCCTATTTTTATTAATCGACTGACGATCGTGATATGCTGCTCCCGGAGCATTGCCGAAAATACATGAACGATGAAACGGTGAGGGATGGAAGGATGACTTACGAGCGACCGCCGTCCTTGGCAGTCATCATAAATTGCTTCAATTACGAGAAATATATTAAATGCGCAATTGACAGCGTCCTCTCACAGAACAACAAGTCGTGCGAAATCGTCGTTGTCGATGATGGTTCGACCGACAATTCTTGGAATATAATTCAAAGCAGCGGAGTGCGTGCATTCCGCAAGGAGAATGGAGGTCAGGTCAGCGCTTGTCTGATGGGGCTCGACAATACGACGGCGCCGTTCGTTCTATTTCTCGACGCAGACGACAAACTACTGCCGAACTCGTTGGGAAAAATAATGGGCGCACTCGATGTCAGCGTCTCAAAACTTCAGTTCCAGTTGACCCGAATAAATGAGAACGGGTCGGTGATTGCCCCGCCGTTTCCAGCTCTTCAGGCAGGACGCGATCGAGATAAATTCAAAAGATTTGTGAGCGAAGCCGGAACTTACATCTCGCCGCCTACATCGGGGAATGTTTTCAGGAGAGATGTGTGCGAGTTTCTGCGCGGCGCCTCCTATGATAGCGCGGTCGACGGCGTCATTTTGCTTGCCGCACCCTTTTTTGGCGATATCGTCAGTGTCAAGCATCCGCTTGGATGCTATCGCATACATGGAAAGAATAAATCTGGCGTTCGAAATAACCCATCAATAGCGCTACTTGAGAAACATAAACGAAGATTCAAGGACCGCGTCTCCCATCTCGAGGCTATTTTACGGCAGAGGAACCTCACTGACGCCATAATACCCCCCGAGCAAATGTATTTTTACAGTATTTATCAAATAAATCAGGACATTGTCACGGGGCGCGGAATAAAGCTAAGGCAAGCGTTGAATGCCGTCATTCGTTTTCCGTCCTGGTACAGCCCGCACCGGAAGGCGGCGACGGCGCTGGCGATCGTTCTCGCTGTCGTGCTTCCAAATGCGGTGAGCGTGCAGTTTTTGAATTCATGGCGGTTCGTGCTGGTGCGGCTTGTCACCTCTTTCACCCATATCCGGGCTCTCTGGGCGCCCCAACGTTCCGCAGTCCGCTCCCCTCTTTCCAGAAACTCCCGATAGACTTTCCGCGATCTCATCGAAGGATGGAACGATACGAGCATGTATCGATGCCATTAAAGGCCCGCTATTCAATGATCGGCAGATGCATGGGCGGCTGAAGGCAACGTTTCTTGCGGCTCAATTCGAGTTCCGAGAATCGTGGTGAGCGCCTGATCCCAACGCCATGTCCGCGGGGTGCTGGCTGCAGCCGGTACCGGCACGCAAAGGTGAGCCCTGGATCCCATTGAACGGATCCGCGCTGTGTGCGCGTTTTTGCGCGCATTGTGACCCTGGAGGGGGGATGCCCTATCCCGCAAACGCCTCTGAACGAATCGATTGCCATTGTCCCACGGAGGCGGAGAACGGGGCGACGAGCAGACGAGGTCTGCCGGAAGATGGGCGTGTCCGAGCCGACCTTTTCCCGACGGAAGAAGCGGTTTGCCGGCCCGCTCCGCCACCCGGGCCTGTGTTGTGGACGGCAGGAAGGTTGAGGCAAATGGCAGCGTTTCAATTCTCGTGCAGAAGCATGGACCAGAGACCGACGTCTCGCCACCATTGGCCGCAACGGCATCAGAGACAAAGCGCTGCGCGGTTCGCAGTTCTTCTGGGATTACGAATTCTTCTGTCACCATGCGCCATTCTTGTGCTCGCAGCTGGAGGCGCCTCAAGCACTACCGGCATTCTGTTGCCGATGCCGACTCGGGGTGGGTTTCGGCAGGGTAGTCGCTGAGCCGCGCGCGCGACCCCGGCCACAAACAACTCCTTCCGCGATGCCGTGCAGGATCACGGGCCCCAGATAACAAAGGCGGAGTAGGGCCAGGCGCACGGCGTAGTGGGCCGACGATGCGGCAAGTGGGCAGGCGTCCGAGAAGCAGCGCACCGGCCTTGCAGTCGGCGACCTGCCCTCCGGTCAGCAGGAAAGCGAGCGGGCGGCAAGCGCGGTCGGTGAGCGCGTGGCTCTTGGTCGTGCGTCCGCCTCGCGAGCGACCAATGGCCTGAATCTGCTCTCCTCTCCGCCCCGGCGGCGCAGCGGTGAGCCTTCACCACGGACGCGTCGATTAGAACCTGGGCGGTCCACCAGCCTGAGCGAGCGCCGCAAACAGGCCAACCCAAACCCTCTTGGCTGTCTGGCGCACGGAGCGGCTTTAGAGAGTCTTCTTCGGGCCGTAGTTCTCGCGCGGTGCGTCTGTCCAACGGCCGCCGGATTTCAGCACGTGGACGATGCCGCTGATGACGCGCCGGTCGTCCACGCGCTCCTTGCCCCGCGTATCGGTGGGCAGATGCGGGGTGATCTTTGCAAACTGCTCGTCCGTCACGCCAGAAATGATCCATCGGCTCTTCCAGCACGAGCCGTGAATCACATCATCGCCGCCAGCCCTACGTTTATGGGTCCGGACGCTAGTTTTACAGGAACAACAATTCCTGATCATTGTTCTTCGGCTTTTGCATGGAATTCGCTGCGACATATTAATTAAAACAATTTACATTTTTGTACTGATGACGGCTCTCACGGCGCATAGCGTGTGAAGACAAAATCGTTGTCTGACGATCCGCGAGCATGGCATGGCGCGCAGGTCTTCATCAGGTCTTCGCTCCGGTTGGGCTTGCCACCTTCAAATTGCCCGTATCCCCATCCGCCCGTATTGGCGAATTTTTTCGAGTCCTTGACGCTGAACTGGACAGTCGTCGGGGAGCCGGCAACGAACGATTGTGCTTGACCGAAGATCGCATTGTTTTCGGCAGATGGCATATACTCCCAAGCTAACCGCGCGATGATCGCGCCATCCGGGAATGGACGCGCGCCCTCACGATATGCCTTGATAGCGATGTCGTTTCCAAGAACGGCACGAATGTCGTTGAGACTGCCCGCCTCGTGCGCCACGCTGATCAATTTCCAGTCGCGATACCTGTCAGGAAGTCTGA
This sequence comes from Methylobacterium sp. P1-11, assembly GCF_008329595.1. NCBI lineage: Bacteria > Pseudomonadati > Pseudomonadota > Alphaproteobacteria > Hyphomicrobiales > Methylobacteriaceae > Methylobacterium > Methylobacterium sp. P1-11. The sequence goes on along the minus strand of NZ_NPKS01000023.1, from coordinate 99,841 downwards.
CGCCGAAGATCGGAGAAGCATCGTCATCAGCGCTTTCGACCCCCAAAGGAGTGAAGGACCCGATGCAGGCGCCCAGGATGCATGCACCAAACCGAAGAGATACCGTTCTCATGGTGTCCTCCCCTGGATTCTGTACTGAACATTTTCTCGATTGATGCGGCGCCGGCAGGTAATGGCCGATCCGTGGCGCGGCGTCAGCAGAAGTCGCCACACGCGACCTAAAGCGCTCCCCGTGGTTTCGCCGGGCCTGTTCCGGCAGCCTGAAGTACGCAGGCCTCGAGCAGCCGCAAGAGAGCCTTTGCGGCATGCCTCGGATGGCCCTCCGTCAAGCCGTGACGCTCCGCCAGCCGCAGGGGTCGTCGTAACCGATCCAAGTTCGATCCGCCGGATCGCACCACATAAGGGCGCGCAGGGGCAGGTCAACGCCGATGGGTTGGTTTGCCTGCATCAGAGGAGTCCCACCTTCTGCCCTGCCGAACATGAGCAGCTGGGTCGGGCGCAGGTCGAGCCCCGCCTGGATCGCCGCGGCCGCATGATCGAGTCGAAGAAAGACCGCCAGGCCGCGCTCCGCCACGGCGCCGGCCAGGTTATCCATGGTCTCACTGGGCGGGAAACGGCCCTGATGCTTGATGAACCCGGCCGTTATGAGCGAGACTCCGCGTCCCAGCGGGCCGCAACCTCACCCCTCTTCGCTGCCAGTTCGCTCGGGGGCAGGATACGCTTCGCGAACAGAATGTTGGCGAACGTGGCGATGCAGCGCTCGTAGCAGCTGAGCGCGCCGACCATCTCCGCTCCGAGCGCTTCGCCGTACCTGCGGCCCATATTGCCACTCCTCCCGTCAAATCGCGCTCGGCCGGATCGTCCAGCGCTGTCGTCAACTCGGTTTTTGAGTTGGCCCTCCTCGCTCAGACACCTTCGTGAACCAGTCGAGTGAAGAGCGCCGGCGTAATGACGAACTGGCCCCAGACTTCGTCGAAGGCTGCCGTAGGTCTCGCCGCCACGATCTCTTCCAATGAGCGTCCCTCCGCCTTCAGCCCGGCGACCTGGTCGCGGACCGTGACGAGCATGTCGCGGAACCGCTGCAGCCCGGCACGGTCGCTCACGGGAAAGCCGTGGCCGGGGATGACGATCGTGTTCTCGGTCGCCTGGGCAAGATTGGCTTCCGCAGCACGGATGCTCCCGTCGATGCTACCGCCGGTCGAATAGTCGATGAAGGGGTAGATACCGTTCCAGTAAGTGTCGGCTACATGCAGGACGTCGAGCTCCTCGAAGTGAACCGAGATGTCGCTGTCCGTGTGGGCAGGTCCATAGTGACGTAATCCCAGGGTAGTGCCGTCGAGGCTCAGGCGGAGATCCGTCGCGAACAGCTCGGTGGGCAGAGCCGCTTCTGGAAGCGGCGCGAAATCGAAGTCCCAGTCGTCGACACGCTGCGTGGTCGACAGATGCCGGCGCGTGTTCTCGTGGGCTATGATCGTCGGAGACAGCTCGTGCAGCCACCCGTTTCCGTCCGCGTGATCGAAGTGCCAATGCGTGTTGACGAGGTGTGTGACCGGTTCCGGGCCGAGCGTCGCGAGAGCGGTGGCGACCTGCGGGCGCGACACGGCGATGCCGGCATCGACCAAAACCTTGCCGTCGCGGCCGCTGAGAACCGCGATGTTGCCGCCGGATCCTTCGAGGACCGAGATGCCGCCGCGGAGATGGTGGATCGTAATGGGAGCTCTCGCCGCCTCGGACTTGATCGTCTCGACGATCCCGCGCGCTTTAGCGAAGGATCGCCTCGGGGAGAGCCACGTGCCGTTCGCCCCGAATGTTGCACCCGGTGTGCCACAGAGACAGACGCTGCTGTGGGAGGGCTGGAACTTAGATGGCGCCATCAGGCGGCCCTCCTTCCGACGGGTGCGCCGCTAGGAGGCCGACAGGTCGTCGCGGAGCGGAGGGCGTCGAAGGTCTCTATCGGCGTTCCGTCTGGATTGTCGTCGCTCCTGAGCATCAGCGGCGGGATGGCGCCGATCAGAACGGCCTTCGCGACCCGATCCGTGCCGTGCCTGCCGATGTAGCGGGCGCCTTCGCCCCCTCCCGTCGAGTGGCCGACATGCACGACCTGTCGAAGGTCGAGAGCCCGGACCCTGCGCGGCCAGGGCGTCCGCGTCGGTATCGCGGTCGTTGCCGGTGCAGGGCTGGCTGGAGCGGCCGTGCCCCCGCCGGTCATGCGCAATGCAGCGGTACCCCTGGCGGGCGAGGAAGAACATCTGATTCTCGAAGGCGTCGGCGCTGAGAGGCGATCCGTTGCTGAAGACCACGGGTTGCCCCTCGCCCCAGTCCTTGAAGTAGATCTCGGTGCCATCTTCGACCTTGATCGTGCCCCGACACCGTCCCCTCGCGTGCCATCTGCATCTCAGCGGCCGCCAATGTTACGGTCGAGGAAGTCTCGAATCATGGGCGCCATGACGTCGAGCTTGTCTTCGAGGGCGAAGTGCCCGGTATCGAGCAAATGAAGCTCGGCATCGGTTAGGTCCCGCAGGTACGGATGTGCGCCGTCAGCCGGGAAGATGGTGTCGTTCCGGCCCCAGACGATCAGCGTCGGCGGCTTGCGCTCGCGGAAGAAGGCCTGGAATCGCGGGTAGAGCGGTACGTTGGTGCCGTAGTCGCGGAACAGGTCGAGCTGGATATCCCTGTTGCCCGGCCTGTCGAGGAGCACCTGGTCGTGCAACCAGTTGTCCGGATCGATCCGGGATATGTCGGCCACGCCGTCGACGTACTGAAACTTCGTCGTTTCCGGTGCGACGAGGAAGGCGAGAGCGTTGCGCCGCTCCGGCGTATCCTCGCGCCAGTAGGCCTTGATGGGATCCCAGAACGCCTTCAGCCCCTCCTCGTAGGCGTTGCCGTTCTGGACGACCAGCGCGCTGACGCGTTCAGGATGCTTGAGAGCGAGCCGATAGCCGACCGGGGCGCCGTAATCCATCACGTACATCGCGTAACGGTCCACACCCAATTGGGAGAGCAGGCCGTCGACGAGATCGGCGTAGTGCGCGAACGTATATGCGAACTCCCGGTGATCGGGCGCATCGCTGCCCCCGAAGCCGGGATAGTCGGGCGCGATGACGCGATAGCGATCCGCGAGGAGCGGGATCAGGTTGCGAAACATGTGCGATGAGGTCGGGAAGCCGTGCAACAGCAACACGACTGGTGCGCCCGTGGGGCCGGCTTCTCGGTAGAAGACGTTCACGTCCTCTAACTTGGCTGTGCGGTAATAGGTCACCGGAATGCTGGTGGGATAGGTCACGCACGCCCCTTCGCATCGAACCAGTTGATCGAAGGTAACGTGTTGTGATCGACGGCAAAATGCCTAATCTATGGAATCCTTGATTTCGCGAGGCGGAACAATGATCGACCGTCTCAATGCGATGCGGGTGTTCGTCACCGCCCTGGACGAAGGCAGCCTCGCATCCGCTGGCCGGCGCCTCAATCGCTCGCCCGCCGCCGTGACGCGGGCCATGGCCGCGCTTGAGAGCCATGTCGGAGCTCAACTCCTGCACCGGACGACACGACGGCTGCAGTTGACCGAGGCTGGCGAGATGTACGCCGCCGTCTGCCGCAAGGTACTGACGGACCTGGATGATGCCGACCTCGCCGTTGCCGGGAACCGGGCTGCCCCGCAGGGCGTCCTGACCGTCACCGCCCCCGTGATGTTCGGGACGCGGGTCCTGCGCCCGGTCGTGGGTGAGTTCCTGAAGGCATATCCTGCGATGCAGGTCCGCTACCTGCTGCTCAATCGAATGACGAACCTCCTCGACGAGGGCATCGATGTCGCGCTCCGGATTGCCCCGCTGCAGGAATCCAACCTGATAGCGGTACGCATCGGTGAAGTTCGCCGCGTTCTGTGTGCATCGCCGAAATACCTGGCTGGCCGGCCGCCAATCGCATCCCTGTCCGATCTGGCGCAGCACGACTTCATCGGCATAGAGCCCACGGGCCCGGACGATATCTGGAGCTTCCCGCCCTTAGCCGCAGGCAGAATTCCCCGTACGGTCCGGGTTAAGCCGCGCCTGATGGTCAACACCGACGAGGCCGCCGTCAGCGCGGCGGTCGACGGCGAGGGCATTGCGCGGATCTTCTCCTATAAGATCCAGCACGAAGTCTCGGGCGGCAGCTTGGTCGTTCTGCTTCCCGAGGACGAGCCGCCTCCGGTGCCGGTACATCTCATCACGCTCCCTGGCCGGCTGTCGCTCGCCAAAGTGCGGACCTTCATGGACTTCGCCGCCGTCCGCCTCAAGGCCGACTTCGCCCGCACCCCGCCCCACCCCGAGGACCGACGTTCATCCCGGGAACGGCTCGACGCCGAGGTCTCGCGCCAGAGATTGACGCCTCAGCGAAATGCCGCCGGCCGGCCGTCGAGATCTCCGTGACCGGTCGCCGCGTGGATCTCGCGGCATTCCGATCCTTCACCGCCTCAATATCGGATCGTCCTGCGTGACGCGGCTGCGCAGGGTGAAGACGCCGCTTCCGGACAGGATGGCACTCCGGGCGAGGAGACGGCCGCTTTGCCAGTTCGACAGCCCGAGCTCGGGCTGGTTCAGGGCGTATTGTCCGTCGACCCAGCGGGTGAACCCGTCGCCCACGAAGGGCGCGTTCACCGTGTCGTAGAAGCGCCGATGCGCCTCCGGGTCCCGGCTGATCAACGATGCGGCGAAACGCGGGCTGAGGCGATTGAACAGCATCACCGCGTGATCGAGATCATCCACGATCTTCAGGCTGACCTCGGGCGTGTCTTCCCATTCCCACTCGCGGCCGAGATCATCCTCGGACTGGATCTCCGTCAGCGGCTCGGTGCGTTCGCCTTCGGCGCGCCGGACGCGGACGGCGGCGGTGCGCCAGCCGTCCGGCAGGGCAGTCTCGTCGCCTGCTACCACGTGGAGCTTGCATCCGAAGCCGCGTGCGCGGCCGGCGGATTCCAGGGCGGTCAGAAAAATCGGCACCAGATCCGTTATTCGGGCGCGATGGATGCAGCACACGTTCAGGGTGTTGCAGACCTTCCGGTCCAGGGACGCTTCGACAGCCGCGGAGAAGAGCTCCGCATCCGCATCGCGGTCGGCGACCATCCAGGCGCCTCCGGTTCCGTGCAGGCTGACCGCCGTACCGGCCTGTCGGGCGACGCTCCCGAGTTGCGCCACGGCCCGGCCCGACCCGCGCGCCACCGCCAGCGAGAGCCGACGGTCAGCGAAGAGGGCCCAGCCTGTCGACCGCTCCAGGCTCTCGACGAGCGAGATGGCTCCGGGCGGTAGGCCGGCCTCGTTGAGCGCGGGCACGAGGGCGTGCCGCATGATGGCCTGTGCGGTGCCGAGCGCGTCGCTGCCGATGCGGAAGACGGCCGTGTTGCCGCTGCGGAGGACGCCCGCTGCATCGGCGAGCACGTTCGGGCGCCCCTCGAAGACGAAGCCGACCACCCCGAGCGGTGCCGCCACCTGCTCGATGGTCCAGCCGGTGTGGACGATGCGTTCGACGACCCGGCCGCGCAGCGTCTCGCTGTCACGCCACGCCCGCAGGCCCGCGATCATATCCTGCCGCATCCGGTCGGTGGCGACGAGCCGGGTCGTCGAGCGGCCACCGCCCTGGGCGCGCTCGACATCCTGGCGGTTCGCCTCGGCGATGGCACGCCAAGCCGAAGGGTCATCGAGGAGCGCAGCGAAACGGTCGAAGAACCGCTCGATCGCCTGATCCGGTACGGCCGACATCGCCACGAAGGCTGCATGCGCACGGTCCACCGCGGCGGCAGCCACTGCGATCTGAGCCGCGGGAATGTGCAGGAGGTCTCCGGTCTCCTGCAGGACCAGCAGATGATCACCGGGCTGGAAGGCCTCCGCGAGTTCAGGCGTGATCACGGTCACGCGGTCACCGCCGAAAGGCACAGGCATTCCCGATACGAGGCGCGCGATGGTGGTTGTCATGGGAGCGGGCATAGGGCGATCTCGGTGTGGAAACCAAGCCGTGCCGTCGTGGAAAGCGACCACCCAATCGAGCGGTGCGCCGACGGTCGGCGGGCTTGGAGCTTCTCTGCCGCTCCGGAGGGATCTGGTCGGCGAGGTGAGCACGGCGCCGGCATCACCATACCCGGAAGGCGCTGACCCGACTGCAGCACACCTCTTGCGGAGACCACGCGTTCACGGCGTTGATCGACGCGATTGCTGACGGGGCGCGCCCTTGGCGCGGGCCGCGATCGAGCGTCCCGCTTCGTCACGACCGGACTTTTCAAGACCCGTGACCAAGATATCGACGAGGCGCATGGCCGATTGCCTCCGGTCCGGGCCGGAGCTGGTCACGCTGGCCACCGCCCGCAGCAGGTCGAGCGGCTCCATGTCCAGTTGGATCTCCCCGGCGGCAACCGCGCGGTCGCACAACATGGCCATGGCCTGCTTAATCTGGGCGCCGGAGGCGGCATACAGGCTGGCTGGCCCGTCGGCCGTGGCATTGAGGGCCTCCGACATGCCTTGCTTCGTCGCCATATAGTCGACGAACACCAGCATCCATTCCCGCAACGCTTCAGTTGGGGAACGGGTGGCTGTGAGCCGCTCCGCGGCCTCAGCGAGATGTGCGGTCTCATTCCTGTAGACCGCCTCGATTAGGGCGTCGCGGGTCGGGAAATGGCGGTAGAGCGTGCCGACACCCACGCCTGCCGCGCGCGCGATCTCCTCCAAACTGGCGGCCGCACCTTTCTCGGCGAAGGTCGCCTTCGCCGTGTCGAGCAGCCGGAGGCGATTGCGTTCGGCATCGGCACGCGGCCTGCGGGCGGTCGGACGAGGATCCTCATCGTCCACGGGCCAACACCTCTTGCTAAACGGAGGATCCCTCCGTATTTAAACGGAGGCAACCTCCTCTTATCGACTGAGAGGCCGGCGAACAATGGTTTCGCGGGCGACGGGCGAGGTGTGTCCACTGACAAGAAGAGCAACATGACCGCAACATTCGGGGCGACCTCGACCACCGATGAGGTGCTCGCCGGCGTCGATCTCAACGGAAAGCGCGTGCTCGTGACCGGCGTCTCGGCAGGACTTGGCGTGGAGACGGCCCGCGCCCTTGCCGCGCACGGGGCGGAGGTCGTCGGCACGGCGCGGGATCTCACCAAGGCCGGGTCGGCGACTGCCGTGGTGCGCGATCAGGCGGCGCAGGGCGGAAGTCTCGAACTGGTCGCGCTCGACCTCGCCTCGCTGGCCAGCGTCCGTGCCTGCGCCGACGCGCTGCTGGCGGATGGCAGGCCGCTCGACGTCGTCATCGCCAACGCCGGCGTCATGGCCACACCGCTGGGTCGCACGACTGACGGCTTTGAGACGCAGTTCGGAACGAACCACCTCGGCCACTTCGTCCTCGTGAACCGGATCGCGTCCTTGATCCGGGACGGCGGCCGGCTGGTCATGGTCGCCTCGTCCGGTCATCGTTACGCGGAACCCGATCTCGACGACCCGGGCTTTGAGCGTACGCCCTACGACCCGATGGTCGCGTACGGGCGCTCGAAGACGGCCAACATTCAGTTCGCGGCGGAGTTCGACCGGCGGCACAGGACGCGCGGGGTGCGGGCGACGGCTCTGCACCCTGGCGGCATCGAGACCGAACTCGGCCGGCATTTGGGCCAGGGCGCTATCGCCTTATCGGTCGAGCGGATCAATGCCGACCTCGCAGCGGCCGGTAAGCCAGCTTTTGCGTGGAAAACCATCCCCCAAGGAGCTGCCACATCAGTCTGGGCGGCTTTCGTGGCGTCAGCGGAGGCAGTCGGCGGTCGCTACTGTGAGAACTGCCACGTGTCCGAGATCACCGACGGGTTGATCACTCCCGTCAGCGAAGGCGTGCGCTCCTACGCGCTGAATCCCGAGCGCGCGCGTGCGCTCTGGGCGAGGAGCGAGGAAATGGTCGGCGCGCGTTTCTGACGGTCGTCGTGCAGCTGGTCGAGGTGTGGCACACGCTAGAGTACAGCGACTGTGTGGCATACATGCCGCTCGCTCGACTGGGGCGTCTCCGCAAAGTCATGTGAGCCAGAGCCTGGTCATGCCAAGCGTGCCCATGGCGAGGTAGTTTGCGGCTCGCTTCTCGTCGCGGGCGGCGATTCGGCGATACTGCTTGAGCCGTCCGATCAGCCGCTCGACCTTGTTGCGCTCGCGGTAGGCGGCGTTGTCGTAATCGAGCCGGTGGGGCTGATCCTTGCGGGTCGGGATCACCGGCTCGATCCGGCGTTGTCGGAGGCGGCAACGGGCCGGCGGACGGGAGCAGCCCCGGTCGCCTGCCGTCCGGCGGGGACGCGGGCGCGGGCGGCCGCGCGTGCGCAGGATCCAGAGCATGCCGTTGAGGACTTGCCGGTGATCCTCCGCAGGCCGGCCCGTGCGCGGCTTCTGCGGAGGCAGCAGCGGGACGATCTGCTCCCACTGCGGTCGGTCCGTTCAAAGCGTCGCATCAAGCCCACATGGGCCTGACCACCCAGCCTGCGAACCCCTTTGCAGAGACGCCGTAGATTGAGCGCAGATTCTAGAAGGGAGAATACTCCTCGCTAAACGACTGAGACTCTCTTCGACGTCTGCTTAAAGGATGCAAGCAAGAGCGGTTGAATGGCCGCAATGGGCGCGAAGCAGGTAGGATTAAAGGCCGCCCCTTCGAATCAAGGCTCGTCCGAGCTGGCCTCAAAAGCCAGTCGTTCGTAATCCTGTTTCAAATGGTATGAATTTTGGCGCGCCCGAAAGGATTCGAACCTCTGACCCCCAGATTCGTAGTCTGGTGCTCTATCCAGCTGAGCTACGGGCGCCTGACGCGGCGGGGTCTTGGCCCGCCGGCGTGAAGGGGCTTCTAGAGGCTCAAATCCGGCTTGGCAAGACACTTCGGACAACGACCTGCGCGGCCCAGGCGTCGCGCGCCGCAGCCGAGGAGCCTTACGGAGCCCGGGCACTCGCGCGCACGCGCTCCTCCGCGGCCCGGATCGCCTCCGGCGTGCCGACATGCAGCCACTGACCGTCGAGCCGCATCCCGAACAGACGCCCCGCCGCGATCGCCCGGTCGAACAGCCGGTTGAGCGAGAAGGCACCGTCCGGCGTGTCGGCGAACAGGCTCGGCGTGAGGATCGCCACGCCCGCATAGATGAACGGCGCCACCGCGCGCTCGCCGCGGCGCTCCAGGCGGCCGTCGGAGTCCATCACGAAATCCCCGGCTCCCTCATAGCCGAGGCTGGTGGCGGTGGGCGCCACCAACAGGAGGCCGTCCATGCGGCTCGCATCCCAGCTCTCGATCAGCCGGCGCAGGTTGGAGGCCGGCCCCTCTAGCCAGAAGGAATCCGAGTTCAGCACCACGAACGGCGCATCCCCTAGGAGCGGCAGCGCCTTGCGGATGCCGCCTCCCGTCTCCAGCAGTGCCGCGCGCTCGTCGGACACGACCGTCGACGGCCCCCGGTCCGGCCCCTCGGCTCGACGGGCCAAGTGCCCCTCGATCAGGTCGGCGAGATAGTGGACGTTGACGATTGCGGTCCCGATCCCCGCCTCGGCCACCCGGTCGAGGGCGTGATCGAGCAGCGCCTTGCCGGCCACCTCGACCAGGGGCTTCGGCACGGTGGCAGTCACCGGCCGCATGCGCTTGCCCAGGCCCGCGGCCAGGACAAAGGCGCGGCTGACGGCGGGGCTGGGATCGCTCATGCGGTCGGGAATCCGGAGGTCAGGGTTCGGGCGCCGGGGCGACGAGACCCGGCAGGTGGTCCGCGTGCCAGGCCCGCAGCCCGGCGAGCGCCGGATGGGCGAGGTTGCGGGCGAGATAGCCCTCGATCCGCGGCAGATGGGCGAGATAGCCGGGCTTGCCGTCGCGCCGGTCGAGGCGCGCGAAGATGCCGAGGATCTTGGTGGCCCTCTGGGCCGCCAGCAGCGCGTAGGCGGTGGCGAAGGCCCCGACATCGAAGGCCGGGTCCCGCCCGCGGCGCTCGCGGGCGTAGAGGCCGAGCAGCCGCAGCTCGAACTCGGCGCTGGAATCGACCCGGGCATCCTGGAGCAGCGAGGCGACGTCATAGGCCGGGTGGCCCATCACGGCATCCTGGAAATCGATCACCCCCACCCGCTCCAGCCCGTCGCGCTCGGGCAACCAGATCAGGTTGGGGGAGTGGTAGTCGCGCAGGGTCCAGGTCGGCCGGTCCGGGATCGCGCCCCGCAGCGCCTCCCGCCACAGGTCGAGGAAGGCCGCCCGCGCCTCCGCCGACAGGCTGACGTTCCGGATCGCCGGGGCATACCATTCGGGCATCAGTTCCGCCTCGAACAGCAGCGCCTCCATGTCGTAGGGCGGCAGCACGTGCTCGATCCCGTCCGCCACCGGCAGAACCGGGGGGAGCGGGTTGGCATGGAGCTTGGCCAGCACACGCACGGCCTCGGCATAGCGCTCCGGCCGCGGGGCGCCGCCTTCGATCACCGGCTCGCTGCCGAGATCCTCCAGGATCAGCAGACCCTCGGCGAGATCCTCGCCGTAGATCCTGGGCGCCGAGAAGCCGAGCGCGCGCAGGCCGCGGTCCAGGGCCACGAAAGCGTGGACACTCTCGGCGAGGTGCACGATCGCGCTGTAGGGCTTGCCGTCCCGCACCGGCGGGCCGTCGGGGCGCGGCGGCGCGATCATCAGCACGGCGCTGGTGCCGTCGAGCTTGGTCAGGCGCTCATAGGCGCGGGAGGAGGCGTCGCCCTGCATCAGCGTCCGCTCGGCGATGTCCCAGCCGCTGCGGTCGAGGAGGCGGCGGACCGCCCGCGCCCGGTCCAGGCGGGCGCGCATGCCGCCGCTGCCGTCGATCCGGGCCAGCCGCGCCTCGGGGCCGAATTCGGCCCGCAGAGACAGGTCCACGGTCAGCACCGGGCTGCCGCGGGGCGGCATCCGGTCGGGCCACTCGACCAGGGTGATGGCGCCCTCGGCCATCTCGTCGAAGCCGAGTTCCACCAACTCGTCGGGGTCGCGCAGCCGGTAGAGGTCGGCATGGACGACCGGCCGACCGTCGCGGGCCGCGTAGGGCTGGATCAGCGTGAAGGTCGGGCTCGGCACCTCAAGCTGCGCGTCACCGGCGAGTTCGCGGATGATCGCGCGGGCGAGCGTGGTCTTGCCACCCCCCAATCCTCCGGACAGCGCCACCACGTCCCCCGGCAGCAGGAACTCGGAGAGGAACAGGCCGAGATCCTCGGTGGCCGTCTCTTCGGGCAGCACGAATTCCCAGGGGACCGGCCGCGCGGATGCACCCGTCGCCCCATCGGCCGTCTGTCCGTCCTGCTCGTCTCCGCCCAAAATCCGCCTCCGAGACCTGAAGACGCATGGTCCGAAAACACGCACCGGATGCAAGCGTTTCCGCCGGGAGCCGCGCGCTTCCCGTCCGCCCGGTGCATCGAAACCACGCTCGCGGAGGCGGCGATCACCGTCCCGGAGGCCTGGCGGAACTCCGTTCAGGCCGGGGCGGTGCGGGATCGCTGCCAACGATCGGGGCGGTCGGACGGCCCGCCGCGCCGGCCCGCCGCGTTCCAAGCGGCCGTCGCCGGCACGGGCGTCGGCCCGGGCGGCCGCCAGCCCAGCGACCTAGGGATCGGATCAAGGATGCGCCGGATCAGCCGCGCGAGATCCCGTGAGCCTTGATCCGCGAGGCCAGCGTCGTCGGGCGCAGGCCGAGGAGCGCCGCCGCGCCCCCCGGGCCGGAGATCCGGCCGCCCGCCAGCGCCAGGGCCGCGACGATCTCGGCGCGGTCGCGCGCCCGGCGCTCGGTCTCCGTGGCGGGCCGCCCGGCCTGCGCCGCGGCGGGCGCGGCCGGGTCCGTGAACCCGGTCGCCTCGCCATCGGGCAAATCGAGGCGGAGGCGGCCCCGGGCGGAGAGGATCACCGCCCGCTCGATAACATTCTCCAGCTCGCGGACATTGCCGGGCCAGGGATAGCGGCAGAGGCGACGGACATCGCCCTCCGAGAGCCGCGGCTCCGGGACGGTGAGGCGACGCGCGGCGACCCGGAGCAGGTGCTGGGCGATCGGCGGGATATCCTCGGGCCGCTCGCGCAGGGGACGCGCCTGGATCGGGAAGACGTTGAGACGGAAGTAGAGATCCTCCCGGAAGCGGCCCGCCCGGATCTCGGCGCGCAGGTCCCGGTTGGTGGCCGCGACCACGCGCACGTCCACGGCCCGCGTGCGCGCTTCGCCGACCCGCTCGAGCGAGCGCTCCTGCAGGACGCGCAGCAGCTTGCCCTGGAGGTCGAGGGGGATCTCCCCGACCTCGTCGAGGAACAGCGTGCCGCGATCGGCGAGTTCGAACCGGCCGACCCGGTCGCGGAGCGCCCCGGTGAAGCTGCCCTTGGCGTGGCCGAAGAACTCGCTCTCGAACAGCTCGCGGGGGATCGCCGCGCAATTCACGCGGATCATGGGGCCGGCGCTGCGGCGGCTCGCGTCATGGATCGCCCGGGCGATCAGTTCCTTGCCGGTGCCGGATTCGCCGGTGATCAGCACGGTGGCGTCGGTCCCGGCCACGCGCTCGATCTGCCGGAGCGTCGCCGCGATGGCCGGCGAGCGGCCGATGATGCCCTGATGCTGGCGCTCGGCCCGGATTTCCTCCTTGAGATACGCGTTCTCCAACTCGAGGCGCTCGCGGAGGGAATCGACTTCGGCCAGCGCGCTCGTCAGGCGCGCCTCGTCCTCCCGGCGCTGGCTGATGTCGCGGAAGACGATGACGGCACCGAGCAGGCTTCCCCGGTCGCGGATCGGCGTCGAGGTGTACTCGACCGGGAAGGACGTTCCGTCGGCGCGCCAGAACACCTCGTGATCGACCTGATGCACGGCCCCGTCCCGGAACGCCGCATAGATCGGGCAGTCGCGATGGGGGTAGTGGCTGCCGTCCGGGCGGGTGTGATGCACGGCGGCGTGCATGTCCCGGCCGACGAGGTCGGCGGCCTTGCAGCCGAGCATACGCGCGGCGGCCGGGTTGACGAAGGTGGTCACGCCCTCCGCGTTGACGCCGTAGATCCCCTCCCCGGCCGCGCGCAGGATCAGCTGGTTGCCCCGCTCGATGTCGCGGAAGATGCGCTCCATGCGCTGCCACTCGGAGAGGCCGGCGCGCATGTGGGCCTCGGCCTCGCCATCGACTTGACGGCGGTGGATCGCATCCGGGTCCGCAAGCGTCACGAGGAGGCGCATCGGCCTGCCGGGAAGCGGGAAGGCCACGGCTTCGACCCGCAGGTCGCGGCCCGCCGCGTCGCGCGGCGACAGCGCCCGCGTCCACCAATGCCCCTTGGCCAGGGCGGCCTGGGTGAAGACCGTGAGGGCGGCGCGCTGGCCCGGGAACAGCCCGCTCGCCCGCGCGCTCCGCAGCGCCGAACGCCCGTGGCCGAGCAGACGCGCCGCCGCCGGATTGGCGTCGGCGATCCGATCCTCCTCGGGGGCGAGCACCAGCATGGGCTCCGGGCTCCCCTCGAAGACCGGCCCGAATGTGCCGGGAACGCCGAACTCACGAGATATCGTCATCAGCTCACGATATCTCGTTTCCGACGAGATGTCGTGATCGACACCCAGCCGGCCAAGCTCTTGTCGAGACTTATGTTTCCGTGACGGCGCCGGGTGGCATACCGTTTGCCGAATGAACGGGCCCGCGTCCGATTGCGGCCGCATCCCTTCACGGTTGCGATCCCGACGCGCACCTCGCATCGGGGTGGGTGGGGCCGCCGGCCAAGCGGCCTCACCGGACCGATCGACAAGTCAAACCTGGGAGCCGACGATGAAGCGCGAGGACCTCACCGAGAAGCTGCTCGACATCAAGCGCGAGAAGGGCTGGAGCTGGAAGCACATCCACGAGGAGATCGGCGGCCTGTCGCCGTTCCTGATCACTGCGGCCTGCATGGGCCAGATGAAGCTGCCGAAGGCCCAGGCCAAGCGGGCCGCCGAGCTCTTCGGCCTCACCGCCGCCGAGGAGCGGATGCTCAACGAGCCGCCCTATCGCGGCTCGATCCCGTCGATGCCGCCCACCGACCCGCTGATCTACCGTTTCTACGAGCTGGTGATGGTCTACGGCACGACCTTCAAGGAGCTGATCCAGGAGGAGTTCGGCGACGGCATCATGTCGGCGATCGACTTCAACATGGACATGGCCCGCGAGGCCAACAACAAGGGCGACCGCGTGCGGCTCACCATGTCGGGCAAGTTCCTGCCGTACAAGTATTACGGCAACGACGACGACACGCCGGAATATGGCTTCAAGGAGGGGTGAGCGACCCGGAAGGGCATCCCCCGATCAGGATCCGATGTTCATACATCCGGATCGGGCCAGCGATACTGGCGGCGGAGCGCGACGCGCCCCGCTCCCGTGCGGGAGAGGGGACCCGAGGCTCGTCCTGCCGCCGCGGTGCCTCACGCCGCCGCCGGCCGGCCCTCCGGCTCCAGGTAATCCTGCACCGGCTGCGCCGCGCCGCCGCGCATCAGCACGTAGAGGAACGGCACCAGCAGCAGGGTCGCGGGCGTCGCGAAGGCGATGCCGCCCATCACGGCCCGGGCGAGCGCCGCGTTCTGCTCGCCGCCCTCGCCGGTGCCCAGCGCCATCGGGATCAGTCCCAGAAACATCGCCGAGGCGGTCATCAGCACCGGCCGCAGCCGGGTCTCGCCGGCGGTGATCGCCGCCTCCAGGGCGCTGCAGCCCGTCGCCTCCCGATGCTCCTTGGCGAAGGTGACGAGCAGGATCGAGTTCGCCGAGGCGATGCCCACCGACATGATCGCCCCGAAGATCGACGGGATCGAGAAAGCCGTTCCCGTGACGAACAGCGCGAAGGTGATCCCGCAGAAGGCCATCGGCAGGGCGGCGATCACCACGAACGGGTCGCCCCAGCTCTGGTAGTTCACCGCCATCAGCAGGTAGACGGCGATCAGCGCGATGCCGAGGCCGATCTCCAGCCGGAAGAAGGCCGAGCGCATGTTTTCGATCTGGCCGCGCACCACGATCTTGTCGGGTGCCTCCAGGTTCTTCTGCTCGTCCTGCACGATGGCGTCGATCTCGCGGGCCACCGAGCCGAGGTCGCGGTCCTGCACCGAGGCGAAGATGTCGAAGGTCGGCTGGATGTTGACGTGGCTGATCATGGTCTGCGTCGGCATCCGGCGGATGTCGGCGAGGCTGGAGAGCAGGGTCAGCACCCCGGGGCCGGAGCCGGAGGTCGCGGCGGCGCGCACGAACATCGGCGTGTTGCGCAGGTCGGTGAGCGAGCTGTTGCGATATTCCGGCGTCTGCACCCAGAGCTGGTAGGGGATGCCGGTCTTCGGATCGGGCCAGAAATTCGGCGTCACCTGGTAGCTGCCGGACAGCGAGATGTTCATGTTCTGCGCCACCTGCTGCTCGGTGAGCCCGAGTTCGGAGGCGAGGCGCCGGTCGACATCGACGTAGAATTGCGGGGCGTTGACGATCTGCTGCAGGTGGACGTCGACGAGGCCCTTGGTGCGCTTCAGACGCTGGACGATGCGCTGGGCGACCTCCAGATCCCTCTCCTTGTTCCGCCCGGAGACCTGCACGTCGATCGGCGTGAGGACGCCGAAATTCAGGATCTGGGTGATCATGTCGGCGGGCTGGAAATAGACGGTCACGTCGGGGAAGCGCTTCATCAGCACGTCGCGCAGGCGCTTCGCGTAGCCCGCCACCGGGCCGTGCCCCTGCTTGAGACTGATGAGCATCTGCCCGTCATTGTAGGAGACGAACGAACCGTCCGAGAACGCGAAGTTGTAGTTGTTCGAGGGCAGGCCGAGATTCTGGAGGATCTGGTCGACCTCGCCCGCCGGGATCACCTCGCGGACGGTGGCCTCGACCTCGGCGAAGACCTGCCGGGCGGTCTCGATGCGCATGCCGGTGCGGGTGCGCAGATGCATGGTCATCTGGCTCGCCTCGATCTGCGGGAAATAATCCTGGCCGACGAAGACGAACAGCGCGCCGGTCATGCCGAGCACGCCGCCGACGGCCCCCAAAGTAACGATCCGGTGGCGCAGCACCGCGTGGAGCAGGCCGACATAGCCGCGGTGGAACCGCGCGAAGCCGCGCTCGAATCCGCCATGGATCCGGCCAGCGAGCCGCATCAGGGGAGCGCCGACGAGACCGAACGCCCGGGCGATCCGCCCCCGCCGGGGCGGCTCGTGGGCATCGCGGTCCTTGGCGTGCTTCTGCCGGTATTCCGGCGCCACGATCACGTCGATCAGCAGCGGCACCAGGGTCCGCGACAGCAGGTAGGAGGTCAGCATCGCGAACACGACCGCGAGCGCCTGCGGGGTGAACAGGTACTTTGGCGTGTCGGTGAGCGCGAACACCGCCGTGAACGCCGCGCAGATCGCCAGCGTCGAGATCAAAGCCGGCTTGGCGATGCCGGCAGCGCCGTGGACCACGCTCTCGCGGAACTTCTCGCCCTCCTCGAACAGGCGGTAGGTGTTCTCGATCGCCACCGTGGCGTCGTCCACCAGGATGCCGACCGCGAGCGCGAGGCCGCCCAGCGTCATCACGTTGATGGTCTCGCCGAGCGCCGCCAGCATGGCCAGCGAGGTCATGACGCAGAGCGGGATCGAGATCAGCACGATGATCGTCGAGCGCCAGGAGCCGAGGAACAGCAGGATGGCCAGCCCCGTCAGGGCCGCCGCGGTCAGCGCCTCGTGCAGCACGCCCTCGATGGCGTTCGACACGAAGACCGACTGGTCGAAGAGCGGCTTGATCGACAGGCCCTCGGGCGCGGCGGCGCGGATCGTCGGCATCGCCGCCTTGACGTTGTTCACGACGTTCAGCGTCGAAGCGTTGCCGTTCTTGATGATCTGCATCAGCACGGCCTGCTGGCCGTCGGCGCTGACCACATTGACCTGCGGCGGCCCGCCGTCGCGGACATAGGCGACGTCGCGCACCAGCACGGGCTGGCCGGCCACCACCTTGATCGGCGCGAGGTTCAGGGTCTCGATCGAGGGGGGGGTGGCGTTGAGCTGGACCGGGTATTGCTGCTCGCCGATCTTGGCGAGGCCGGACGGCACCGTCAGGTTCTGGGCCGTCATGGCGTTGGTCACGTCCAGCGGCGTCAGGCCCAGCGCCTGCAGGGCGTTGAGGTCGAGATCGACCATGATCTGCCGGGGCGCGCCACCGAAGGGCGACGGCAGGGTCGAGCCCGGGACCTGGGCGAGGGTCTGGCGGATCCGGTACTGGGCGTAGTCGTAAACCTCGTTGAGGCTCTGCTTCGTCGAGGTCAGGGCGAGTTGGATCACCGGCACCGAGGAAGCGGAGTAGCGCACGATCACTGGCGGCTGCGTGCCGGTGGGCATCACGGCGCGGATCGAGTTGGTCGAGGACACCACCTGGGCGATGGCGAGATCCAGGCTGACCGAGGGGTCGAAGTAGATCCGCTGCACCGCCGTGCCCTGGAGCGTCGTCGACTCCATGCGGCGGATGTTGTTGACGTTGTTGGAGATGCCGTACTCGGCATAAGTCGTGATGCGCTGTTCCATCTCCGGCGCGGACAGGCCGGTATAGGTCCAGACCACCACCACGACCGGGATGTCGACGACCGGCAGCACGTCCTTGGGCGTGACGAGGATCGCGCCGACGCCGCCGAGCATCATCAGCACGGCGAGCACGTAGGTCGTGATCCGGAACTTGAGCGCGTAGAGGACGAGGCCCATGCGGTCTCCGCCGTCCGGCCCCGGGCCGGCAACCCCGCGTTCTATACCGGCTCACCGGCTAAACCCGGACTGTTTCGCTATCACGTCCGGTCAGGCAAGGGACGGGCCGCGTCGCCGCAGGTTTGCGGTGGCGACCCTTTCATGCACCGCACCCCACCCGCGCCCTCATCCTGAGGGGCCCGCGTCAGCGGTCCTCGAAGGAGGGCTCCTTCGAGACCTCCTCTGCGCTCCGGCTCCTCGGGGGGCGACCCGGAAAAAGTCGGCGCCGGGCCGCCGCGCCCGCCGGATCAGCGCAGCAGGGCGGACTTGTCGACCAGCAGCGCGGCGGCGATCTCGTCGAGCGCCTTGTGCTCGACCGCGCTGATCCCGTCGATATCGGCCACGTCCGCGCCGATCAGGAATACGTCCTGGCGCTGCTCGATCGGCCGTTCCGCGATGGATCCGACGTGGCGCAGGTTCTCCAGCCGCCCGGCCCGGGTCTTGGCCCGAGCGATCGCCTCGTAGAGTTCCTGCTCGACACGCAGCGTGTCGTAGGACTTCTCCAGAATCGGGTTGGCGCGGATGCCGCTGATCGCCGATTCGATCTCCTCCTCGCCCACATCCCCGTCCGCCACGATGACGTTGGCCGCGGACGAGACCGCGGCCTGCAGGAAGACCGCGTCGCCCGCATACGACATGATCGTGCGGCCGAACCGAAGGATGGCGTCCTGGAAAATGCTCATGCCGACCTCCCGTTAAGCCCAAGATGGCGGATATTGTGGTCACCGAGTCAAGATGCGGCCGAGCTTGCGCCGGGGATGCCGCCTTCAGGTGGCGGGCTCGTGGCCCGGCCAGTCCCGTCCGAGATGGGCCGCCACGCGGGCCGGATCGTCGCCGACGGCCGCCACGGCGGCCTCGACCTGCTCCACCGGGACCATGAATCGGCGCGCCCAGTAGGCCCGCTCCCAGGCATGGGCGGTGTTGACGGCTTTGGGCTCAGGGGGATCCTGTACGCTGTCTTCGGTCATCGGCCTTCCGCATCTGGCGAGGGCTGGACGGCCCTCCGGCGTGGAGAACGCCGGCTGGGCCGGATCGGGTCCAGATCAGCGGCAGCGGAACCTGGACACGTCCGGATTCGCAGCGGGCGTTCTCGCGGTTGCGGAGAAACGCCGCCTCCACCGGTGCCCTGTCGGGATGGGGTCGGCCTGGCCATGGTTCTCACCCGGCATCGAGAGCCCGGGCAGCGGCCGGGAGGGCGCAGTTCATGCGGCTCCGCCAACCCCGACCGGTGGCCTTGAACGCCGCGACGGTCTCGGCATCGAGGCGCAGATTCACGAGCTGCTTGGTCGGCGGCTACTGCGGTCCACGGGAGCGGCGCAGGGTGGCCGCCAGCTCAGGAAAGGCCTCGGCCAAGGCGCGCGGCCCGCGCCTGCTCGGCGCTGACCTCGGGATTGTCCGGATCGTCCGCGATGCCGGCCCGGAGCCGCGTCCGCGTCCGTGATCGGCGTCGTGTCGCGCTTAGACATTCTCGAACAGCAGGCGGTCGCGCATCCGCGAAATCGAGGCCGTGCTTGGCGAGATCGCTCTCCCGCTTCGGCCCGTCCCACACCAGAGGCATGCCTGACGGTACGATCCGGACCGCAATCGCTCGATCAGACCGTAGATACGATTTGCACTTCCCGACCGGAGGAACCCCGCCGTCGGCCCGCTGCTCAGCAGCAGCGGAAGCCCGACGTGTTGCCGACCCCGAAGCGGGCGTTCTCCCGGTTGCGGAAGAACTCCACCTCGGTCATCGGCGCCTGGTCGGGATGGGTGCGGCGGACATGCTCGGCATAGGCCGCGTAGTCCCCCTGCCCGACCATCAGCCGGGCGCCGTCGCAGACGCATTTGGACAACGTCCGGATCCGGTCCCGCAGGTTCGACGACTGCAGCATGGCGCGCCCTACTCCGCCGCGACCATGCGGGGCTCGGTTTCCAGCGCGGTCCAGCGATCCGCGCGCCACGCCTTCAGGCAGGCGGCGATGCCGAAGCCCGCGATGGCGACGACGAGGCCGATGAACAGGGCCGCCAGCACCGCGTCGATCCGGTCGTTGAGGATGATCTGGCTCATCTGGTCGGCGTTCTTGGCGGGCGCCAGGATCTTGCCCTCGGCGGCAGCCGTTGCGTAGCGCTCGGCATGGGCCAGGAAGCCGATTTTCGGATCGGCCGAGAAGATCTTCTGCCAGCCGGCCGTGAGGGTGCACAGGCATAGCCACGCGGTCGGGATGATGGTCACGAACGCGTAGCGCTCGCGCTTCATCTTGAAGATCACCACCGTGCACAGCGTGAGCGCCACCGCGGCCAGCATCTGGTTCGAGATGCCGAAGAGCGGCCACAGGGTGTTGATGCCGCCCAGCGGGTCGGTCACGCCCTGGTAGAGGAAGTAGCCCCAGGCCCCTACCGAGATGGCGGTCGCCGCGATGCTCGGCCCCCAGGCGGTCGTATTCTTGAAGGCCGGCACGGCGAGCCCGACGAGATCCTGCACCATGAAGCGGCAGGCGCGGGTCCCAGCATCCACCGCCGTGAGGATGAACAGCGCCTCGAACAGGATCGCGAAGTGGTACCAGAAGGCCATCATCGTCTTGCCGCCGATGGCCGACGAGATGATGTGGGCCATGCCGACCGCCAGTGTCGGCGCGCCGCCCGCCCGAGAGATGATCGTGTGCTCGCCGACATCCGCGGCGGTCTGGGTGATCACCTCCGGAGTGGTGGCGAAGCCGAGCTTCGTCACCGCGGCGGCCGCGGTCTCGGGCGTCGTGCCGACCAGCGCGGCGGGCGAGTTCATGGTGAAGTAGACGCCGGGGTCGATCACGCAGGCCGAGACCAGCGCCATGATCGCCACGAAGGATTCCATCAGCATGCCGCCGTAGCCGATGAAGCGGGCATCCGCCTCGCTGGCGATGAGCTTCGGGGTGGTGCCCGACGAGATCAGCGCGTGGAAGCCCGAGACCGAACCGCACGCGATGGTGATGAACAGGAACGGGAACAGGCTGCCCGCCCAGACCGGGCCGGTGCCGTCGACGAACTTGGTGATCGCCGGCATCTGCATGTGCGGCGCCACGAAGGCGATGCCGAGCGCGAGACCCACGATGGTCCCGATCTTGAGGAAGGTCGACAGGTAGTCGCGCGGGGCGAGGAGCAGCCAGACCGGCAGGATCGAGGCCACGAAGCCGTAGCCGATCAGCATCCAGCAGAGCTGTGGGCCCGTGAAGGTGAAGGCCGGCCCCCAGACCGGGCTCGACGCCACCGAGCCGCCGGCGACGATCGCCAGCATCAGCAGGACGAAGCCGAGGATCGAGACCTCGCCGATCTTACCGGGGCGGATGTAGCGCGCGTACACACCCATCAGCATGGCGATCGGGATCGTCGACATCACCGTGAAGGTACCCCACGGACTCTCGGCGAGCGCCTTGACGACGATGAGGGCCAGCACGGCCAGCAGGATCACCATGATCAGGAAGGTGCCGAACAGGGCGATGATGCCGGGGATCGTGCCGAGCTCGGCCCGGATCAGCTCGCCGAGCGAGCGCCCATCGCGGCGCATCGACACGAACAGGACCATGAAATCCTGCACGGCGCCGGCTAGGACGACGCCGGCCAGGATCCAGAGCATGCCGGGCAGGTAGCCCATCTGGGCGGCGAGCACCGGGCCGACCAGCGGGCCGGCCCCCGCGATCGCCGCGAAGTGGTGGCCGAACAGGACGCCGCGGTTGGTGGGGACGTAGTCGAGCCCGTCATTGTGGCGCACCGCCGGCGTCACGCGCTTCGGGTCGAGGCGCATCACCTTGTCGGCGATGAACTTGGCATAGTAGCGGTAGGCGATGAGGTAGACGCAGACCGCCGCGACCACGATCCAGAGGGCGTTGATCGTCTCGCCGCGCTGGCTCGCCACGATCGCCAGAGCCGCGGCGCCGAGCGCCCCTACGAGGGCCCACGGCCCATGCCTGCCGATCGCCGAACCCATGTCCCACTCCCTGACCGACTGCCTCGCGCGCGGCGCCCCGGAGGCCGCCGGCTGGGACTCGCGGGTCCCGGGCTACACGGGCGGTTTATCCTCTTCGTCCGCCGTTGACGCAAGCGATCCGAGCTGTGATGCAGCTTTGGCGGCGGCACGACGTCCAATCTGTCAGGTCGGGTCTTCGGCACGGCTCCGATCACCTTCACGAACCGGCGGCCGGGTCCCGTCGCCGCCTGTCGTGAGCGAAGGAAGGGCGCCGGCACGATCCGGCCCTGCGAGGAGCGGACAACCATGGCGAAGGTCGCATTCCTGGGTCTCGGCGTGATGGGCGGGCCGATGGCCGGCCACCTCGCCAAGAAGGGTGGCCACGACGTCACCGTCTACAACCGTACGACGCCGAAGGCCGAGGCCTGGGTGAAGACCTATGGCGGCGCGTTCGCCCCCACCCCCCGGCAGGCCGCCGAGGGCGCCGAGATCGTGTTCGCCTGCGTAGGCAACGACGACGACCTGCGCAGCGTCGTGCTGGGCGCTGATGGGGCGCTCGCCGGCATGAAGCCCGGTGCGATCTTCGTCGATCACACCACGGCCTCCGCCGAGGTCGCCCGGGAACTCGCCGCGGCTGCCGAGGCCAAGGGGCTCGGCTTCATCGATGCCCCGGTCTCCGGCGGCCAGGCGGGCGCCGAGAATGGCGTGCTCACCGTGATGTGCGGCGGCGACGCGGCGACCTACGCCAAGGTCGAGGGCGCGATCGGATCCTTCGCCCGGGCCTGCCGGCTGATGGGCCCGGCGGGGGCCGGCCAGCTCACCAAGATGGTCAACCAGATCTGCATCGCCGGCCTCGTCCAGGGCCTGTCGGAGGGCGTCCACTTCGCCAAGCGGGCCGGCCTCGACGTCGAGGCGGTGCTCGACGTGATCTCCAAGGGGGCCGCCGGCTCCTGGCAGATGGAGAACCGCGGCAAGACCATGAACGCGGGCAAGTTCGACTTCGGCTTCGCGGTCGACTGGATGCGCAAGGATCTGGGTATCCTGCTGGACGAGGCCCGCCGCAACGGCGCCAAGCTGCCGGTCTCGGCCCTCGTTGACCAGTTCTACGCCGAGGTGCAGGCCATGGGCGGCAACCGCTGGGACACGTCGAGCCTCGTGGCGCGGCTGGAGCGCTGACACCTTCCCTCACCCTGGACTGAATGACAGCGTGAGACGCGACAGGCTCCCTGTCCCTCCGCCGACGGATCTCGGGCCCGCCCGAGATCCGCACCGGTACCACCAAGTCGGGCAAGCCTCCTGCGCTCAGCGGATGGGCCGAACTCATCAGGTCAGGTCTTCGACCTTCGCCCCTTCCGGATCCACCCAGCGCCAATCCTCCCCCATCTGGTGGCGGAACCACGTGAACTGGCGCTTGGCGTAGGCCCGCGTATCCGCCTGCCCCCGACCGATCGCCGCTTCAAGGCTCACGGCCCCGTCGAGATGGGCGATCAGCCCCGGAACGCCGTGGGCGCGCATGACCGGCAGCATCGGATCAAGCCGGCGCTCCCGCAGGCGGGCGACCTCGTCCAGCGCGCCCTCCGCGATCATGGTCAGGAAGCGGGCGTCGATGCGGGCGCGCAGCACCGCGCGGTCGGGTGCGAGGAAGATCTTCCGGAGGTCCCAGCCGGCGAGAGGGCCGGGCACGGGATCGCCGTAGAAGCTCGCGATCGGCCGCCCCGTCGCGCGAAAGATCTCCAGGGCGCGCATCACCCGCATCCGGTCGCTCGGCCGCAGGCGGGCAGCCCCCTCGGGATCGTGTCGGGCGAGGTCGGCATGGAGCGCCTCGGTAGGGCGCCCGTCGGCCTCCGCCCGCACCTGCGTGCGGACCGCTTCCGGCACGGGCGGCAGTTCCGAAAACCCCTGCTCCAGCGCCCGGAAATACAGGCCCGTGCCACCGACGAAAACCGGCATCTGCCCACCGAGCGTCGCCAGCAGCGCCGCCGCGTCCCGCGAGAAATGCCCGACGGAGTAGTTCACGGCGCCGTCGACATGGCCGTAGAGCCGGTGGGGCACCCGCGCCTCCTCATCCGGATCGGGCCGGGCAGTCAGGCGGCGCAGATCCGCGTAGACCTGCATGGAATCGGTGTTGATCACCACGCCGCCGTGACGCTCCGCCAGCCGGGTGGCGAGCGCCGACTTGCCCGAGGCGGTGGGCCCTGCGATGAGGATCGCCGCCGGGCGCCCCCCGGCCTCCTCCCGGTCTGGCGGCAAGGCGAAACTCCACGATGCTGGTCGCGGTCCTGATAGCAAACCCGGATCGGCCGTCCATCACCGACGCGGTGCTGGCCGAGACGCGCGCCGTGCTGCGGACGGAGCACCAGCCCCGAATCCTGCACGGGGAGGTCGCGGCCGAGGTGCTGGTGCCGGGTGAGCCCGGGATCGCCCTGGCCCTTACGGAGAAGCTGCGGGCGGCCCTGGCCGGGGAGCCGCTCGACCTCGCGGTGCTGCCCGCCGACGCGCACCGGCGCAAGCGCCTGTTCCTGGCCGACATGGATTCCACCATGATCGAGCAGGAATGCATCGACGAGCTCGCCGGGACGCTCGGCCTCAAGGACCACGTGGCGGCGATCACCGAGCGGGCGATGCGCGGCGAGATCGCCTTCGAGCCGGCGCTCCGCGAGCGCGTGGCGCTCCTGAAGGACATCCCGGTAAGGGTGGTCGATGAACTGATCGCCCGGCACCTGACCCTGACCCCGGGCGGCCGCACGCTGGTCCAGACGATGCGGGCGCACAACGTCCACACCTGCCTGGTCTCGGGTGGTTTCACCCTGTTCACTGGCCCGATCGCCGCAATGATCGGCTTCCACGAGCACCGCTCGAATGTGCTCGGTGTGGACGAGGGGCGGCTGACCGGGACGGTGGAAGCTCCGATCGTCGGCAAGGCCGAGAAGCGCGCGTCGCTGATCGCGCTGCGCGGGACGCTGGGCCTCGGTCACGTGGATACGCTGGCAGTGGGCGATGGGGCCAACGATCTCGACATGCTGGGCGAGGCCGGCCTCGGCGTGGCATTCCGGGCAAAGCCCGCGGTCGCGGCCGCGGCGCGGGTCCGGGTCGAGCACGGCGACCTCACCGCGCTCCTGTACCTGCAGGGCTACGCGGCGGCGGAGTTCGTGGGGTGAGGCTCAGTGCAGGGTGCGGGTCGGGGCGATGACCGCGCCCAGAACCGCCAGGTCTGAAAGCCGATCGCACCGACCAGCCAGCGCTTCGTCTCGACCTTCGCGGAAGCGGTCGCGCCCTTCAGGGCTTCGATATCGCAGCGGACGACCTGGATATCCGCTTGCACATCACGGATGTCGGCTTTCGTGGCGATGTTTCCGTCAAAGGTGTCGACAAGCGCGTCGGCCAAGCCCTCCGCCCGCTCGGGCGACAGCTTCGCCGTCTCCCGCAGGGCGCGGGCGAATTTCAGGGTGTCGAAGGCGACGGCCGTCTTGGGGCCGGGATCGTTCGAGCCGCACCGACTCGCGCCGCCGCCAGTGTGCAGCGCCGCGTCAATGCGAGCCCCTGAACGCGCGAGGGCCGCCGCTCCTCGCGAAGCGACGGCCCTCTTCAGTGCAGATGAGGCCGCTCAGTCGAGGCCGACGGCCACGAAGCGCACGTCGCCGGTGGCGCTCGCCACCAGCAGCAGCACCGACTTGCGCCCGTCCTTCTTGAGGGCGTCGATCCGCTTGGTCACCTCCGCGGGGGTGCTCACCGACTCCTGGCCGACCTCGACGATCACCTCGCCGGGCTGGATCCGCTTGTCGGCGGCAGTCGAGTTCGGGTCGACGCGGGTGACGACCACGCCCTTCACGGTGTCCTTGATGGAGTACTTCTTGCGCAGTTCGTCGGTCATGCCGGAGAGGTTGAGGCCGAGCGCCTGCCGGGTCGCGCTCTCGGGCTCCGGCTGGCGCAGGTTGGCGAGTTGTGGCTTGTCGCTGTCCTCCAGGCGGCCGAGGGTGACGGGCTTCGTCACCTCCTCGCCCTTGCGCATGACGACCACGTCGACCTTCTGGCCGACCGGGGTCGAGGCGACGATGCGCGGCAGGTCGCCCGAGGCCTTCACGGGCGCGCCGTTGAACTTCAGGATCACGTCGCCGACCTCGATCCCGGCGGATTTAGCCGGTCCCTTCTCGTCGACGCCGGCGACCAGGGCGCCTCGCGGCCCACCCTTGAGGTTGAGCGCCTCCGCAGTGGCATCATCGACGTTCTGGATGCGCACGCCGAGCCAGCCGCGGCGGACCTCGCCGAAATCGCGGAGCTGGTCGATCACGGGCTTGGCCGTGCCCGACGGCACCGCGAAGCCGATGCCCACCGAGCCGCCGGTCGGCGACAGAATCGCCGTGTTGATGCCGATCACCTCGCCATCCATGTTGAACAGCGGCCCACCCGAATTGCCCTTGTTGATGGCCGCATCGGTCTGAATGTAGTTGTCGTAGGGTCCGGACTCGATGTTCCGGCCCCGGGCCGAGACGATGCCGGCGGAGACCGAGCCGCCGAGCCCGAACGGGTTGCCGATGGCGATGACCCAGTCGCCCGGCCGCATCTTGTCGGAATCCCCGAACGGCACGGCCTTCAGCGGGCGATCGGCAGTGGGCTTCACCCGCAGCACCGCGAGGTCGATCTTCGAATCCTTGCCGACGATCTCGGCCTTCAGCTTGGTGCCGTCGTGCAGGATGACCTGGATGTCGTTGGCGTCGCCGATGACGTGGTTGTTGGTCACCACGATCCCGGAGGCGTCGATGATGAAGCCGGAGCCCAGGGAGTTCGACTTGCGCTGCTGGCGCGGCGCGTCGTTGTCGCCCCGCTCGCCACCACCGCCGCGGCCGCCGCGGCGGTTGAAGAACTCCTCGAACAGATCCTCGAACGGTGTGCCCGGAGGTACCTGCGGCCCGGCGCGGCCGGCGCGCGCTTCGACCGTCGTGGAGGCGGAGATGTTCACCACCGCGTCGGTAACCTGCTCGGCGAGGTCGGCGAGCGAGGCCGGCCCCTTGGCGAAGGCAGGAACCGGCAGGGCAGCGGTCGCCACGGATGCGCCGACCAAGATCGACGCCATCAGCGCGCGGGCGCGGGATCGGGGCTGCGCCTTGGCGCGGCCGAAGGGCGCCTCAGCGGCGCTCGCGACGGGGTGCATGATCGACCTCTTCATGAACGCGTTTCCGGCTCCGCGGGCTCCCGACCCGAAGTCGGCCGCCCGCGGATTTTGACTCGTGGGGTGTCGGGGCGCCAGCGCGCCGGCACCCGCCCGATCAGCGCCCCGTTCCGGCCGTCGACCCGGTCATGGCACTCGGATCGACCGGTCCGCGCGGTCCGCGCGCCGCCGAGGCAGCCGCGCGTCCCTGCGGGTCGCTGAAGTATCGGAAGAAGTCCGAGCTCGGGCTGATCACCAGACGGGTATCGGATCCCTTCAGCCCGCTCTCGTAGGCCTGCATCGAGCGGTAGAAGCTGAAGAAGTCCGCATCCTTGCCGAACGCGTCGGCGAGGATGCGGTTCTTGTCCGCGTCACCCTGTCCGCGCAGCTGCTCGGATTTCTGAGTGGCCTCGGCCAGGATCACCGTCACCTCGCGGTCGGCCTTGGCGCGGATCGTGGCGGCAATCTGGTCGCCGTTGGCGCGGATGTCGGCGGCCTCGCGCTCGCGCTCGGTCTTCATCCGCCGGTAGACGGCGGCCGAGTTCTGCGCGGGCAGGTCGACGCGGGTCATGCGCAGGTCGACGATCTCGATGCCGAGCGCCTTGGCCTGCCGGTTCACGTCCTCCTGGATCTGGTGCATCAGCTGCCCGCGATCGGTCTTCACAATCGCGTCGCGGGTCGAGCGGGCGAGCACGTTGCGCAGGCCGGAATTGGTGAAGCTCGCCAGCCGCTGGTTGGCCAGGCCGATATTGCCCACCGCCTGATAGAAGCGCAGCGGATCGACGATCCGGTAGCGGGCGAAGGCGTCCACCTCCAGGTTCTGCCGGTCGGCGGTGAGCACCGTCTGCACCGGCAGGTCGAGGTCGAGCACGCGCTTGTCGAAGATGACCACGTTCTCCATGAACGGGATCTTGAAGTAGAGGCCGGGCTTGTCCTCGCCGGTGGCGTTGAGGACGGCGCGGACGCGGCCGAACTGCAGGACGAGCGCCTGCTGCATCTGGCCGACGGTGAAGATCGATGCGTAGAGCCCGATCGCGACGATCGCCGCGATCGCGATCAGGCCGGTGCGGAGTGCCTGTTTCATCGGGCGGCTCCCGTCTGGCTCTGGGCCCGGGCGCCGAACTCGGAGAGCGGCAGCACCGGCAGCACGCCGGCCGCGGTCGCGGCGCCGGGCTGGGTGCCGTTCTGGTCGATGATCACCTTGTTCACGGAGCCCAGGACCTTCTCCATCGTCTCCAGGAAGATCCGCTCGCGGCTGATCGCCGGGGCGGCCTTGTAGGAGGCATAGACCTCGCTGAAGCGCGCGGCCTGGCCGGTGGCGTCGGCGGTCGCCTTCGTCCGGTAGGCCTCGGCCTGCTGGACGATCTGGGACGCCTTGCCGCGGGCCTGCGGCACTTCGCGGCTGGCGTAGGTCTTGGCCTCGTTCTGCGCGGTGTCGGCGTCCTGCTGGGCGGCGTTCACGTCGATGAAGGCAGGGCGCACCTCCGGCGGCGGGTTTACCGAGACGAGCTGCACCACCTCGATGCGCACGCCGGCGCCGTACTCGTCGAGCCCCTTCTGGACCATCTCCTTCACCTCCTGCGCGATGCTCGACTGCTCGTTGGTGAGGATCGCCTGGATGTTGCGGCGGCCGATCACCTCGCGCATCGCGCTCTCGGAGATCGCCTTGATGGTGCCCTCCGGGTTCTGGAGGTTGAACACGAAATCGGAGGCCTTCAGCGGGTTGACCCGCCACTGCACCTCGAAGTCGAGATCGACGATGTTCTCGTCGCCGGTGAGCATCAGGCTCTCGTCGGGCACGTCGCGGGTACGGCCCTGGCCGTTCGGACCGGAGCGGAAGCCGATCTGGATCGAGTTCTGGGAGCCGACATCCGGCTTCACCACGCCGCCGATCGGATAGGGGAAATTGTAGCGCAGGCCCTCGCCCTTGGTGCCGACATAGCGGCCGAAGATCGTCTCGATGCCGACCTGACGGGGGTAGACGGTGTAGAAGCCGGTGGCGAGCCAGATGGCGACAGCCAGGACGGCGATCACGGCCGCGCTGCGGCCGCCGCCGACGCCGGTCGAACCGCCGCCGCCATAGCCGCCGCCCGAACCGCCGCCGCCCGGGATCAGACCGCGCAGACGGTCCTGCCCGCGCCGGAGCAGATCCTCGAGGTTCGGCGGCGTCTTGCCACCGCCGCCGCCACCACCCCAGGGACCGCCGCCGTTACCGCCGGGCCGGCCCCAGGGGCCCCCGCCGCCGCTCTGATTGCTCCAAGGCATCCTAGCCGTCGTCTCCTGCCTGTCCGCGCCCAGCCCGCACCCCGGCCCGCGCCCCTTGCCTGAACGGCCACGCTCGCCCGCCTAGTCCCGGCCAAGCGGACCGATCGCGATGCGACCTCGTCCGCGTGGAGGCCTTAAGAGCCTGCACGCGCGCATTTTCCCGCAGGATGCGCATGCCCGGCGTGAGCCTGCGCACCTGACAGGCACCTGCGGGCGCACGCCCCATGCTGTCAAGGCTGGCAGGTGGGCATGCGCGGTGCGGAACGCAAATGCGGCGGCGCGCCTCAGCGCACGCGCTCCCAATCGACGAAGGCGAAGGCGTGCTCGTCCCGCGGGCCTGCCGGGTGCGCCTCGCGGAACGTCTCCCGGAAGCGGCCGCGGTCGACGACCGGGAATCGCACATCGCCCTCGGGCTCGGCCGCGACCTCGGTGAGATGGAGCCGGTCGGCATGCGGGAGCGCGAGTGCGTAGATCTCGGCCCCACCCACCACCATCAGCTCCGTCCCGGCGGCAGCCAGCGCCGTTTCCCAATCATGGACGGTCTCGACCCCCTCGGCGCGGAAGGCGCGATCCCGCGTGAGCACCAGGGTGCGACGCCCCGGCAGGGGGCGGCCGATCGAATCCCAGGTCCGGCGCCCCATCAGCATCGGCTTGCCCATGGTCAGGGCCTTGAAGCGCTTGAGATCGCTGGAGAGATGCCAGGCGAGCCCGTTGTCGCGGCCGATCACGCCGTTGCGGGCGACGGCGGCGACCAGGGAGACGATCGGGCTCATACCGCGACCGGGGCCGCGATGGCCGGGTGCGGCTCGTAACCCTCGATGGCGATGTCCTCGTACCGGAAGGCGAACAGGTCGCGGACCTCCGGATTGAGCCGCAGCTGCGGCAGCGGGCGCGGGGTCCGGCCCAGCAGCGTCCGGGTCTGCTCCAGGTGGTTCCGGTAGAGATGCGCGTCGCCGAAGGTGTGGACGAAGTCGCCGACCCCGAGGCCGGTCACCTGGGCGATCATGTGGGTCAGGAGGGCGTAGCTCGCGATGTTGAAGGGCACGCCGAGGAAGGCGTCCGCCGAACGCTGGTAGAGCTGGCAGGAGAGCCGCCCATCGCTGACGTAGAACTGGAACAGGCAGTGGCAGGGGGCGAGCGCCATCCGGTCGAGGTCGGCCGGGTTCCAGGCCGAGACGATCAGGCGGCGGGAATCGGGATTGCGCCGGATCTCACCCAGCACCCAGGCGATCTGGTCAACCGTGCTGCCGCCGGGCTTCTCCCAGGAGCGCCATTGCTTGCCGTAGACCGGCCCGAGATCACCCTGCGCGTCCGCCCACTCGTCCCAGATCGTCACGCCGTTCGCTCTGAGCGCGGCCACGTTGGTATCGCCGGTGAGGAACCAGAGCAGCTCGTGGATGATCGAGCGCAGGTGCAGCCGCTTCGTGGTGACCAGCGGGAAGCCCGCCGAGAGATCGAAACGCATCTGGTGGCCGAACACCGAGAGGGTGCCGGTGCCGGTGCGGTCGTCCTTAACGGCGCCCTCGTCGAGGATGCGCCGGAGCAGGTCGTGATATGCGTCCATCGGGCACTCCTGCATGCCAGAATGGCGGCTGGCAGGTTCCAAGCCCGTATATGTGCATGGCGAGCGCGAGTCTCGATGCGGGACGGCTCTTGGGCGTGGTTTCTGACGCACTCTTCAGGTTCGGACCGGCGTCTTCTTGGGCGGCGAACGCATTACCCCGGCCAAAGCAGGTAGGTCACGAGGGCGAGGTTCGACCAGCCGTGCAGGGCGATTCCGGGCCAGAGCCGGCCGGTGCGCCAGCGCAGCCAGCCGAGCGCCAGGGCGAGCGGCAGCAGGGAGATCGGCCGCGCGAGCCCCCAGGACGAGATGTGGGCGGCGGCGAAGATGAGCGCGGTGACCACGATCGCCCCCGCAGGCCCGACCGCCGCGCTGGCGCGCGCGAAGGCCTCGCCGCGCAGCAGCAGCTCCTCGGCCACGGGCGCCAGGATCGCGAGATAGACGAGCCATGCAGTGACCGCGGCCTGGCTCATGAAGGGCGACAGCCGCACATGCTGGCCGAAGCTCGCGCCGAACAGCTCCGCCGTGCCGGTGACCCAGGCGATGTGCAGCACCGGCCAGACGAGGAGGAGGCTCAGCAGCGCGACCGGCCGCATCCCGTTCGGCCGCTCCCGGTCCAGGGCAAGGCGGCGGCGCCAGGCAGCCCGGTCGCGCCACCACGCGCCGCCGAGCACGAGGGCCGCGAGGAAGACCTGGCGCAGGGCGTCGATCGCGAAGGCCCGGTGGGCGAGTTCCACCGCGCCGAGAAACGGGCGCCGCTCCGGGGGCAGGAACGGGTCGATCCCGTTCCACAGGTCGAAGCCGACGCGCACGGCGGCCAGCGACAGCAGGCTCGCCGCCCCGAGATAGAGGATCACGAGGGCGACGATGGCGCCGAGCTGCCATGTCGCGGTCCAGAGACGGCCGAGAGGACCTCGGGTGCCGGGGGCGCGCGATTGCGCACTTCCGGCAACAGCTTCGCCCGGAGGCTCCAAATGAGACGGCGGCGCGACACGATCGGGCTTCAAAACCGGACCGATCCCCTCTATATCTCGGGAGCCGGTCGCGAGGCCGGCTATGGCGATAAACGTTCTTCGCAATAAACCTATCGGACCCGGGGGCGGTACCCGGCGCCTCCACCCAAGCCCAGGACATGCTGCCGCAAGGTGCATGGTCGGAGCCGGGGCTTGGGCGGGGGCGAAATAGGATCGACGAGGGCGTAAAGGTTGAGCTTTCGCTCGGCATGGTTCCGCCGTTATCGGGCCTTTGCAATAGTTGCCAACGACAACTTTGCTCCGGTGGCGGTGGCCGCGTAAGCGGTCCCCAATACCGACCTAAAGTCCTAGCGGGTAGCACCGCATAGGCGGGGTTCGGGGGGCACCTGGCAACAGAAGCCTCCACTTCATTCCTCGGTCCGGCCATCCGCGGCGGGGCGCCGGGCAGACCGGGCGAGAGCGCGACCGCAGATGGCAGACGACCTGATCCGCTACGATCTTCTGGTGCAGGACGCCCTGCGCGGCGTGGTGCGCAAGGTGTTGACCGATGCCGCCCGTGAAGGGCTGATGGGTGAACACCACTTCTACGTCTCGTTCCGGACGGAGGCGCCCGGCGTGCGGATGTCGCAGGCCCTGCGCGAGAAGTACCCGCAGGACATGACGATCGTCCTGCAGCACCAGTTCTGGGACCTCAACGTCACCGAGCACGCCTTCGAGGTCGGTCTGTCCTTCTCGGGCGTGCCGGAGCGGCTGCTCGTGCCGTTCGACGCCCTGTCGGGCTTCTTCGATCCCTCCGTGCAGTTCGGCCTGAAGTTCGATCTCAGCGAGGCCGGCGAGACGCCGGAGGAGGCGAATGCCGCCCCGGCTAAGCCCGGCCCCCGTGGGGCTGGTTCGGAACCCGGCGAGGTGCGGCCCAAGAGCGCCGGGCTCGCCACGATCGGTTCCAGTGCGCCGAAGGGGCTGCCCGCCCCCGCAGTCCAGGGGGAGAAGGCCGCCAAGCCCGACGAGAAGGCCCCCCGCCCCCCCGCCAAGAAGGACGGCGAAGAGGGCAGCGCCGAGGTCGTGAGCCTGGACGCGTTCCGCAAGAAGAGCTGAACTCTCCCCGGGCCGACTCGACGCCCGGGGGTTCATGCGGTGGACGACACGGTCGCGCAGCCGATGCTGTCGGCGGGTGAGCGGAAGCCGCGCGCCGAGCGCTTCAACGAGGGCCTGAAGCTTACCGCGACGCTCCTGAATTCGTCGGCCATCGCGACGATCGGCATCGCGGTCATCAATCCCCCCGACGACGGCAGTGCTCCCGTCAACGATCATCGCTTAGATACTTATGGACTCAGCAGTTTGACGAAAGCGGCGCCTGCGCCAAAGAAGGCGGCCGCTGCTGCCATGCCGGCAAAAGCGATCGAGAGCGGGGCAAGGACGCGGTCTCGATCGAGCTTGAGCGTTTCGGCGCGCAACTTCGCCGCCTCGGCCTGAAGCTTGGTTTCCTCATCGATCAGCTTGCGCTGTTCGGCCACGAATTTTTCCGTCTCCGCATTGGAGCGCAGCACGCGGGCGACCTGCTAGCCATAATCCAGCGTCGCGGGAGCAACGGTGTCGGCGATCGCGGTTCGTGCCTGATTCCAGCCAGCGCGACTCTGCTGACTCGTACCGGCATGTGAGAACGCACGGGGAACCCGTCAACCCGCTCAAGAGCGCTGCTCGGCCTCCATGCGTAAGCCGTGCTCCGGCCGCAGCGTCACCCGGTGGAGCGGCGTGATCGGCGGGTGATCCTCCGGCAGCCTGAAGCGCACCGCCCGGACCACGTGGGCCAGCAGGATCACCGCCTCCTGGATCGAGAAGCTCTGGCCGATGCAGACCCGCGGCCCCGCTCCGAACGGCAAATAGGCGAAGCGCGGGATCGCGTCCCGGTTCTCGGGCAGGAACCGCTCCGGCACGAAGGCCGCCGGGTCCGCCCACAGCAGGTGATGGCGGTGGAGCACCCAGGGCGCCACCATCACCAGCGAGCCCCGCGGCACCTTGATCCGGCCGAGCCGGTCGTCCCGGACCGCCTGCCGGCTGAGGAACGGCACCGGCGGGAACAGCCGCATCGCCTCCTCGATCACAGCCCGGGTGAAGGGCAGGCGCTCGACGGCGAAATCCCCCGGCCCGGCCGCGTCGACCTCGGCCTCGACCCGCGCCTGCGCGGCGGGATCCTGCGACAAGCAGTAGAGTGCCCAGGTCAGGGAATTGGCCGTGGTCTCGTGCCCGGCGGCGATGAAGGTGACGATGTTGGCCTTCACGGCGAGGTCCGAGAGCCCGTTGCCGGTCTCGGGATCCTGCGCGGCGAGCAGCAGCGTCAGCAGGTCCCGGGGCGCCCCTCCCTGTGCCATCAGCGCCTTGCGCCGGGCGATGAGTTCGTCGACCACCTCGGCGAAGAAGCGGCCCGCCGGGCGCGCCCGCAGGCGGCCGATCCGCGGCACGAAATCGGGCACGCCGAACACGTCGAGGGGGTCGATCGGCCCGACCGCCTCCAGGAAGCGCGTGATGGCGCGGCCCAGGGCATCGGGATCGCTCGGCAGGCCCTGCGTGAAGATCGTCCGCTCCAGCACGTCGAGGGTGACGCGGGTCATCTCCAGGGCGACGTCGACGGGCTTGCCGATCCGGCGGGCGAGGCGGCGGCCGAGCCGCGCCCCGGCGGCGTTCATCGCGTCGGAAAAACCCTGGACCGTGCGGGCGTTGAAGATCGGCGCCAGCGTCCGGCGCTGGAGCCGCCACTCGTCGCCCTCGGCGCTGAGCAGGCCGTTGCCGAGTCCCGGCGCCAGGACCCGGCGCTGGAGGTCGTCCTTGCGGTAGTTCTCGGCGTTCTCGATCAGCACGTAGCGGATCAGCGCCGGGTCGCTCACCAGGGTGATCCGGCCCATCGCGCCCTCGGCCGCCACCACCGGCAGCTTGAAATGCGCGTCCATCCAGGTGGTGATCGGGTTCTTCCGCGCCGCCCGCAGGAACGCGAACAGGCCGAGCGGCTCGCGCAGGGGCGGCGGCACGACGGGGCGGAACCGGGTGGCGGCCTTCGGCTCGGAGAGATCGATCGTGGCGCTCATCGGCTCCCAGTTCGGCTTCATGTCCGGCGGGAACAGAGCCCCGCCCTTGTCGGCGCACCGGGGAAAACCGGCATCGCGATTCATCCGCGCCTCATTTAAGTAGGCACCGCACTGCACCAGACGTAGAG
The DNA here is from genome assembly GCF_008329595.1 of Methylobacterium sp. P1-11. Classification (NCBI taxonomy): domain Bacteria; kingdom Pseudomonadati; phylum Pseudomonadota; class Alphaproteobacteria; order Hyphomicrobiales; family Methylobacteriaceae; genus Methylobacterium; species Methylobacterium sp. P1-11. The sequence continues at coordinate 65,100 of NZ_NPKS01000023.1, read as the reverse complement.
GCCACGATGTCGCCCACCGAGACCGCCACCCGCACCGAGTCCGACACCTTCGGGCCGATCGAGGTTCCGGCGCATCGCTACTGGGGCGCGCAGACGCAGCGCTCGATCCAGAACTTCAAGATCGGCACCGACCGGATGCCGGCGCCGCTGGTCCACGCCCTCGGCGTGGTGAAGCAGGCCGCCGCCCTGGTGAACAAGGATCTCGGCGCTCTCGACCCGAAGCTCGCCGACGCCATCGCGGCCTCGGCCGCCGAGGTCGTCGAGGGCCGCTACGACGACGAGTTCCCGCTCGTCATCTACCAGACCGGCTCGGGCACCCAGTCGAACATGAACGCCAACGAGGTGATCGCGAGCCTCGCCAACGAGCGGCTCGGCGGCCAGCGCGGCGGCAAGTCGCCGGTCCATCCGAACGACCATTGCAACCGCGGCCAATCCTCCAACGACACCTTCCCCACCGCCATGCACATCGCGGTCGCCCGCGAGATCCACGGGCGCCTGCTGCCGGCGCTGAGCCATCTGCACGCGGCGCTCGACGCCAAGGCCAAGGCGTTCGATTCGATCGTCAAGATCGGCCGCACCCACCTTCAGGACGCGACGCCGGTCTCGCTCGGCCAGGAATTCTCCGGCTACGCCGCGCAGGTGGCGCTCGGCGGATCGCGCGTCGCCGCGACCCTGCCGGGCGTGCTGGCCCTCGCCCAGGGCGGCACCGCGGTCGGGACCGGCCTCAACGCCCATCCGGAATTCGCCGAGCGCTTCGCCGCCAAGGCCGCGGAGCTGACGGGCCTGCCGTTCACGAGCGCCGCCAACAAGTTCGAGGCGCTCGCCACCCACGACGCGCTGGTATTCACGCAGGGGGCGCTCGCGGCGCTGGCCGCCGGCCTGTTCAAGATCGCCCAGGACATCCGCTTCCTCGGCTCGGGCCCGCGCTCCGGCCTCGGCGAGCTGTCGCTGCCCGAGAACGAGCCCGGCTCCTCGATCATGCCCGGCAAGGTCAACCCGACCCAGTGCGAGGCCCTAACCATGGTCTGCGCCCAGGTGATCGGCAACGGCACGACGGTGAGCTTCGCCGGCAGCCAGGGCAACTTCGAACTCAACGTGTTCAAGCCGGTGATCGCCAACGCGGTGCTGCAGTCGATCCGCCTGCTGGCCGACGCGGCGGTGAGCTTCACCGACAATTGCGTGGTCGGCATCAAGGCCAACGAGGACAAGATCGCCGACCTGATGAGCCGCTCGCTCATGCTGGTGACGGCGCTCGCCCCCTCGATCGGCTACGACAAGGCCGCCGAGATCGCCAAGACCGCGCACAAGAACGGCACGACCCTCAAGGAAGAGGCGCTGCGCCTCGGCTACGTCACCGAGGAAGAGTTCGAGCGCGTGGTCCGGCCGGAGACCATGCTGGCGCCCAGCGCCGACTGATCCTTTTGAGACTGGCCGGCGTGGTGCACCTGCGCCGGTCACCACTTCGGGGAGGCGATCCGTGGCCGAGATCATCAACCTGCGCCAGGTCCGCAAGGCGAGGGCGCGTGCGCAGGCCGACGCGCAGGCCGAGACCAACCGGATCGCCTTCGGGCAGCCGAAGAAGGCCAAGACCCTCCAGCAGCGGCGCAAGGCCCTGGAGGCCGAGCGCCACGAGGGCCACCGCCTCGAGCGGCCCGAGCCGGATTCCGACCCTGCGGAATGAGACCGCCATCCTGATGGTGCGCGTACACCGTCTTTGCGAGCGCAGCGAAGCAACCCAGGGCGGCACGACCCCGGTCGGCGTGGCGCTGCCGGATTGCTTCGCTGCGCTCGCAAGGACTGGAGAGGCCGCCGCTCCGCCATGAGCGCGGGTATCACCAAGCGATCCGTGATGATCGCCGGCCACCGCACCAGCGTGTCGCTGGAGGATGCCTTCTGGGCCGCGCTGCGGGAGATCGCGGAGGCGCGGGGCCAGTCGGTCCAGGCGCTCGTCGGTGCCATCGATGCCGGACGCGGCGGGCAGAACCTGTCCTCGGCGATCCGCGTGTTCGTCCTGGAAGCCGTGCGGGCAATGCCGGAAACGTGAGCGCTGCGCGCCCTGTCCGGCCTTCTGATCCTGGATACCTTGTGAGAGTGGCGTGACCAATCCACGCAGAATCGAGATCCCATGGCCAACCGAGAACCGCTGCTCAAGACCATCCCGATCGCGGAGCTGCGTCCGACGCAGATGACGGTGGGCTACCGCGAAGTGGCCGAGAAGCGGCGGCGCTGGCGGGACTACGACGGCGAGAAGAAGAAGGCATTCCTCGGCGCCCACATGATCCCGACGCTGCTCGGACCGAAGAAGCGCCATTACATCATCGATCACCATCACCTCTCCCGGGCGCTCCACGAGGAGGGCGTCGAGAGCGTGCTCGTGACCGTGGTGGCCGACCTGCACTACCTCGACAAGGATGCGTTCTGGACGGTGTGCGACCACAAATCGTGGACCCATCCCTACGACGCCGAGGGCGTGCGCCAGCACTTCAAGGACATCCCGAAATCGGTCGACGCCCTGGTGGACGATCCCTATCGCAGCCTCGCCGGCGAGCTGCGCCGGGCCGGCGGCTTCGCGAAGGACACGACGCCGTTCAGCGAGTTTCTCTGGGCCGACTTCCTGCGGCGCAACATCAAGGAGAAGCGCATCGAGGGCGACTTCTCCTCCGCCCTGGAGCGGGCCATGGCGCTCGCCAAATCCAAGGATGCCGATTACCTGCCCGGATGGTGCGGACCGCTGACGCGTCCCATCCGCTGACGACCGCGGCGCGTTCCTAGATGCCCCAATAGGGGGCTGCGTCGTAGTAGCGGTGGATCTGATCCTCCCAGGCCCCATCCTCGGCCGGATCGGTGCCCTCCGGGGTGCGGGCCGGCGCGGCGCGCAGCTGCGCTTCCGTGACGTCGACCACGTAGGCGTCCTGGCGCGGCTCGAAGCGCAGCACCGACCAGGGCAGCGTGTAGAAATCTTCGCCGAGGCTGAGGAAACCGCCGAAGCTCATCACCACGTAGGCAACCCGACCGGAGACCTTGTCGAGCATCAGCCGCTCGATCCGCCCGACCCGGCCCCCGTCGGGCCGGCGGACCTCCGTCCCGACGACCCGATCGCTGGCGATCAGGCGGCGGGGCGGCTTGCGCATGGGATCTGCCGTGCCGGGCCGACCGCTTGCCGTCATCCTCGCCTCCCCGGCCGGTTCGCGCGGCCGTTTCGCGCGCCGCAGCCTGCTGCCCGAAAAACGCCCTGCCCCTGAGCGACGTTCCGGCGGGCACCCGCGCCCGCCCTCTCCAGACGGACGAACAGCCCCCGCATGCCGACGCCGCGTTTCGCTCAGAGCCTCGCGCTCGCCGCCCTGCTCCTGCCCGCCGCCGCCCAGTCCCAGGACCGCGGCAGCGTCAATCCGAAACCGCTGCCGCCCCTGGAGCATCCCGACGCACCCTCGACACCCGCCAAGGCCCTGTTCGGGCGCGTCGCCAAGGCGGCCGCCGGACCGGCTCACATCTACGGCTTCTATGCCAAGGGCTGCTTCTCCGGAGGCGAGGCGCTGCCGCTGGACGGTCCGAACTGGCAGGTCATGCGTCCCTCCCGCAACCGGATGTGGGGCACCCCCTATCTCGTCGACTTCATCGAGCGCCTGTCGCAGAAGGCCGTCCGGGTCGGCTGGCCGGGCCTGCTCGTGGGCGACATGGCGCAGCCCCGGGGCGGCCCGATGATCACCGGCCACGCCTCGCATCAGATCGGCATCGACGCCGATGTCTGGCTGACGCCGATGCCCGACCACCGCATGAGCCGGGCCGAGCGCGAGGAGACCTCGGCCACCGACATGGTCCGCCCTGACCGCCTCGATATCGATCCGGAGGTCTGGACGCCGACCCACCTGCAGCTGATCAAGATCACGGCCGAGCAGCCGGAGGTGGAGCGCATCTTCGTCAACGCGGCGATCAAGAAGGCGCTCTGCCGCGACGCCGCGGGCAGCCGCTGGATGTCGAAGGTGCGCCCGATGTACGGGCACAACTACCACTACCATATCCGGCTTTCCTGCCCGGCCGGCCAGGAGGATTGCCAGCCGCAGGGTGCGCCCCCCGCCGGCGATGGCTGCGACGACCTCGGCTACTGGTTCTCGGACCGGGTGCTGTACCCGAAGCCGCCGAAAGTGCCGCCGAAGCCCAAGCCCGCCATGACCATGGCGGCGCTGCCCTCCGCCTGCCGGGCGGTGCTGAAGGCGCCCTAGACCAAGGCTCCTGGCTTACAGGCGCTCAGGGCGCGTCCGCAGCCCGGCCGACCGTCGGCGGCCCGATCGCCCGCTGCGGTCGCGGCGGGCCTACGGGCTGGTCGCCGCGGAAACGCGGCGGTTGCGTCACTCGGCGTGTCGGCTTCGATGTGCTAACGCATCCGGATGCCCCGCTGGCTCTTCATCCTCCTCGCGACCGCTGTCGCCCTTTCGGTGCTGGGCAGCGTGCTGATCGTACTCCGCAGCCCGAACAGCACGCCGCCCCTGCGGGGCAACGCCGTCAACGCCCCGGCGCCGGGCCTAGCGGCGCGACCCGACAGCCGGAGCCCGTGAGGCTCAGGCCGCGACGCCTGTTCCCACCGGGCAGCTGACGCCGGTGCCGCCCAGGCCGCAATAGCCGGCCGGATTCTTGGCAAGGTACTGCTGGTGGTAGGCCTCCGCGAAGTAGAAGTGCTCCAGCGGCTTGATCTCGGTGGTGAGGTCGGGAAAGCCGCGCGTCCGCAGTGCCTCGGCATAGGCCGCGCGCACGGCCCGGGCCGTGGTCTCCTGCTCGGGGCTGACGGTGTAGATGCCGGAGCGGTACTGCGTGCCGACATCGTTGCCCTGACGCATGCCCTGCGTCGGGTCATGGCTCTCGAAGAAGGTCCGCAGCACCGCCTCCAAGGGCAGGACCGCCGGATCGAAGGCCACGAGCACGACCTCGTTATGGCCGGTCTGGCCGGTGCAGACCTCCTCGTAAGTCGGGTTCGGCGTGTAGCCCCCGGCATAGCCGACGGCCGTCACGAACACCCCCTCGGGCAACTGCCAGAACCGGCGTTCGGCCCCCCAGAAGCAGCCGAGCCCCAGCACGATCGTCTCGGTGCCTGGCGGATAAGGCCCCTTGAGCGGTTTGCCGTTGACGAAATGCGTCTCGGCGGTCGGGATCGGGGTCGGACGTCCGGGCAGGGCGTCGGCCGGGGCCGGCATCTCTGGACGTTTGCGGAACGGGAACATCGGCTTGCCTTCCGGTCTCGAGCTCCCGCTCGATATGGGGAGGCGGGAGCCGCCGGGAAAGCGTTCGGCGCCCGGCAACCCGGATCCGCGACGCAAGACTGGACCTCGGGGCTAAGTTCCAGCTTGTATCCGCGAGAGACAGTGATCGGAGTGCCGCTCTGCGCGGCGTGGGGAAGGGCGGATCCGGATGGAAACGGGCGCAACTGCCACGAGCCACGTGCCGGACAACCTGAAGTCAGAAGCGCACCCGGGCAATCCATTCGCCGCGGCCGTGCGCGCGACCCGGATGCCGATGATCATCACGGATCCGGCTCAGCACGACAACCCGATCGTCTTCGTGAACAACGCCTTCCTGACGCTGACCGGCTACACCCGGCTGGAGGTGATCGGCCGCAATTGCCGCTTCCTCCAGGGCCCCGACACCGAGCCGGCCTCCGTCGATCGCCTCCGCGAGGCTATCCGGCGGGAGGATGACGTCCGGGTCGACCTCATCAACTATCGCAAGGACGGTTCGACCTTCCAGAACGCCCTCTATGTCGGGCCGGTGCGGGATGAGACGAACCGGGTCATCTACTTCTTCGCCTCGCAGTTCGATGTCAGCGAGCGCTACGCACTGGCCGCCGAGATCGAGCGGCTGAAGGGCGCGCCAGCCGAGGGCCGAGGCCAAGCTCGCGGGCCGCTAGCGCGCTCCGCGGGACTGGACGCCATCTCGGCGCAAAGAGCGTGCGCCAAGAACAGGGACTTAGAGCCGGGCCCGATTGCAACGCGATCGGCCACGGTTCTCGGTCGCGCCGAAGCTCAGGGCTTCGTCAGGAACCCGATGGGCTCGCGGCCGGGCTGGCCGAGCCAGAGCAGCACCGCGCCGAGCCCCAGGCCGATCAGGGAGGCCGGTGCCAAGGTGAGCGGCAGGCCCAGGATGTGCCAGAGCCAGGGTGCCGCCCCCTCCACGCTGCCCTGCAGCGCACTGGCCTTGTCCTTGAACAGGGTGGCGATCACGTCGGAGAGCGGCGTCACCCGCAGGCCGTTATTGGCGATGGAGCGGGCGCCGTCATAGACCAGCGCGACGAAGCCGCCGGCCATCAGCAGGAAGCCCAGGACGCGGGCCAGGAAGCGGAACATCGCGGGGCCTTCTGAGCCTTGCCTTGCGGGCCGAGTGAGCTGTGCCGGCGCGTTCGAGAGCGCCCGCCCCGGGAGTATGGGGCCGGGACGCAAGGTGCAAGCGCCCGGGCTGAGCGGCGATACGCGCCGTTGCCGGACCTTCGCCCCCGTGCCACAGGCTCGCCCGACGGCGGCGGGCCGTGCGGGAACGGTCGACCTTGGACGCAGGCGCGAACAACCTCGACCTCGTGATCTTCGATTGCGACGGCGTTCTGGTCGACAGCGAGCCCCTGAGCCTCGCCTGCCTGACGGCCGGGCTCAACCGGATCGGTGTGGAGATCGACTTCGCCACCGTGCGGACGCGCTTCACCGGCACGGCGATGCCCTCGATCATGGCGCATATCGCCCGCGATTACGGCGTCACCGCCCCGTCCGGCTTCGTCGAAGCGGTGAAGGCCGAGACCCTGGCGCTGTTCGACACCGAGTTGAGAGCGATGCGCGGCGTCGCCGAGGCGGTCGCCGCCATCGGGCTGCCGGTCTGCGTCGCGTCGAGCAGCGATCCGGTCCGGCTGCGCCATTCCCTGACCCTGACCGGATTGCTGCCCCTGTTCGGCGACCACGTCTTCTCCTCGACGCAGGTGACCAGGGGCAAGCCATTCCCGGACCTGTTCCTGTTCGCCGCCGCGCGCATGGGCGTCGCCCCATCCGCCTGTCTCGTGATCGAGGACAGCATCCCCGGGGTCAGGGCGGCCCGGAGTGCCGGCATGCGGGTCGCGGGCTTCACCGGGGGCGGCCATTGGGGGCACGACCCGGCAGGAGCCGGCCTCGTGGAGGCCGGCGCGAGCCGGATCTTCTCGGACTTCTCCGACCTCGCCGCGGTGATCGCCGCAGCCTGACCAATTCCGCCTCTCCGAAGGCTGCCCGGAACCGGCATCCTGCCAGGCGGGCACCGAAAATCGGAAGGCCGTTCCGTTGACGGTGCGCGGTGCCGCATCCATCTTCAGCGATGCCGGCCCGACGGCGCCCACCCGGCGCTCGACCGGGTCGGCCGCGGTGATTTGAGAAGCGTAGCTTGCCCCGCGTGATCAAACGCTAAAGCACTGCGACGGCCCCGCGCCGCGCGGTCCTTCAGTCTGGAGGACGTCCGATGGTCCCTCGAACACCATCCCTTCGATCCCTGCTCCTGACCGTGTCCTGCTCCCCCGCCGCTCGGCGGCGCTGTCGACGTTAGCCCCGTCGGCCCTCCGCAGCAGTCAACGCGATCCGGCACGGCGACAGGCCGGCCCAGGGAGTTTCCAGTCCGATGAACAATCTCGCAGAGTACCCGCTCGAAGACCGTCCCAATTTCGCAGATCCGGCCATCGGCCCTGCCGCACCGGCCCGGGTGATCGAGATCGGTGAGGTGACCGCCGGGATCGCCGTCCCGGAGGGGCGCGGCGTCCGGTTCTTCTCATCCGCGCGCGATTTCGACGGCCTGGATGGCGCCGTGTTCCGCACGGCCGAACAGGCGGCCCGTGCGGCCCGCGCGCGCATGAGCGCCCGGACCCGGTCACCCGCGCGGGCGGGGCGCCCGGCGCTGCGCCGGGCCTGAGCCGCGCGCTACTTGCTGCACTCGTCCCGGGTGCGCTTCATGGCCTCCGCGAACCCGCCGAGCGCGTACTCGTCGTTCGTCGGGTTCCCACGCAGCGAGGTCGTCTTGATGATCAGCTTGGGGTTGCGGGCGCTCATCTCGGAGACGACCCGCGCCTCCTCGGACGGATTCTGCAGCCAAGCATTGCCGTCCTTCACCACGAGGCCGAAGCGGCTGGCACCGAGATTGAGGCTCGGATCGGTGGGCGCGGCCGCCGAGCCGGGCTTGACCTGGGAGGCCGCGGGCTTCGACGGGAAGCCCAGCATCACCGCCACCTCGTTCTGGACGTTTTCGCCCTTGCGCACGCTCACGAACAGGTAGGCCGTGTCGCGCTTCAGGGTCTTAGGCGAACGCGCCTGTGGCTGGGCGATGGCGTAGCAGAGCTTATTGCGGCCATCACCGTTCACGAACACGTTCCAGTCGCCGAAGATCGCCACCGGAGTGGCCTGCTGCATCCCCGGCGGGGTCGCGGCCTTCTCGGCGCGCCTGGTCCGCTCGCGGCCGTGCCGCCGCCCGCGCCGTGCCGGGCCGGCATCCCCACCGCCCGCATCGGGGGCGGCCTCCTGGGCATGGGCTGCCGTCGCGGACAGGGAGGCGACGCCGAGCACACCCCCGGCGAGGCCGGAGACCAGCCCGGATGCGAGCAGGGCGAGAGCTCCGACCGGGAGCGAGCGGGAGACGCGAACCATCTTCACTTCCTGACGACGGGCGGCTCCATCAGGAGCCGGACCGGGGATCGGGATTAGTGAAGCTTGCGTAAAACGTCGGCAAGATGGCGACGCAGGATCTGTCGAAAATCAGACCGCGCGCGCTTCCGCCGCCAGGGCCGCGATAACTCCGGCCGGTACCGGCAGGGGTTCGAGCGCCTGACCGGCAGGCACGGCGATCGCGTTCGGCTGGGCCGGCGCGGCGCGGCTGCGGGGCGGATCGTTGTAGGGCGTGTTGTAGCCCTTGCGGACCGCGGCCCAGTAGGACTCGCGCGTCAGGCCCGAACCGGTCAAGGCGGCGTCGATCATCGCCGTGGCATGCGCCGCGAAATCCGGCACATTCTCCGTGTTCAGCCAACTCTCGACAGGCATCCTGCGAACTCCGATCCACACGGCGAAGCTTGTAGCTGAGCGGACTTAGCCAGATGGTGAACGCGCGGGCGGGCCGAGGGTTGCAATGCACAATTTTGATGGGCGCTGTGGATGAGCGGGCGCCCGGCCTCCGGTCCGGGGAAAGCGCGCCGGGCCCGGAACCGGAATCGGCCCGACGGATCAGGCCGGGTTCCGAATTCGGCCGCCAGTCTCGGCCCCCGCGCTGTGAACCGACCAGGTCATGCCCCTACTCTGCCATCCGCCGGTCGCCGAGGGGGCGCGGCGGCTCAGCCCAGCCGCTCGATCCAGGCCTGCGCCTGCTGCCGGACATTGTCGGGCGCGGTGCCGCCGTAGCTGGTGCGGCTCGCCACCGAATTCCCGACGCCGAGCACCGCGTAGACCGCATCGGTGATCCGCGGCTCCGCTTCCTGCATCTCAGCGAGCGACAGCTCTTCCAGGCCCACCCCCTTGGCGGAGGCGGCGCCCACGAGCCGGCCGGTCACATGGTGGGCCTGCCGGAACGGCAGGCCGAGCTCGCGCACCAGCCAGTCGGCGAGGTCGGTGGCGGTGGCGTAGCCGGAGCCGGCGGCCCGGGCGAGCACCTCGGCGTTGGGCTCCAGATCCTGCACCATGCCGGTCATGGCGGCGAGGCACAGGGACAGGGCCTGGAGGGCGTCGAACGTGCCCTCCTTGTCCTCCTGCATGTCCTTCGAATAGGCGAGCGGGAGGCCCTTCATGACGATGAGCAGGCCGGTCAGCGCGCCGATAATCCGGCCGCTCTTGGCCCGCACCAGCTCGGCGGCGTCGGGGTTGCGCTTCTGCGGCATGATCGACGAGCCGGTGGTGAACCCGTCGGACAGGCGCACGAAATTGAACTGGGCCGAGGTCCAGACCACCAGCTCCTCGGCGAAGCGCGACAGGTGCACGGCGCAGATCGAGGCCGCCGCCAGCGCCTCCAGGGCGAAGTCGCGGTCAGCGACCGAATCAAGGGAGTTCGCGGTCGGCCGGTCGAAGCCGAGGGCCGCCGCAGTGGCGTGCCGGTCGATCGGGAAGGAGGTGCCGGCGAGCGCCGCGGCGCCGAGCGGGCACTCGTTGAGTCGCGCCCGGGCGTCGCGGAACCGGCCCCGGTCGCGAGCCAGCATCTCCACGTAGGCGAGGCAATGGTGGCCGAAGGTCACCGGCTGGGCCGATTGCAGATGGGTGAATCCCGGCATCACGGTGCCGGCGTGCTTGAGCGCCGTCCGGCTGAGCGCCCGCTGCAGGTCGGCGGCCTGCTGGTCGAGGGAATCGAGGGTGTCGCGCACCCAGAGCTTCATGTCGGTGGCGACCTGATCGTTGCGCGAGCGCGCCGTGTGCAGGCGCCCGGCGGCCGGGCCGACGATCTCGGTCAGCCGGCTCTCCACGGACATGTGGATGTCCTCGAGCTCGCGCTTGAACACGAAGGTGCCGGCCTCGATCTCGTCACGGACGGACTTGAGCCCAACCTCGATTGCGGCCACATCCTCCGCCGGCAGGATGCCGGCAGCGCCCAGCATCGCCACATGCGCCAGCGAGCCGCGGATATCCTGGGGCGCGAGGCGCTTGTCGAACCCGATGGAGGCGTTGATCTCCTCCATGATCTCCGCCGGGCCGCTCGCGAAGCGGCCGCCCCACATCCGGTTGCTCATGTCGATCCTTCCGCGCCCTGACCGTCCCGAGAGCCGAGCCTGATGCCCGGCCGCACGCCCATCCTGGCCGGCGCGGGCGTCGCCGCGCTCGCCGTCCTCGGCCTCGCCCTATACGGGAGCGGTCTCCTGCCCGGCAACACGGGCGGCGCCCTCCAGCCCTGCGCCGCCGCGAAGCCCGCGCTCGCCCGGGTCGACACCGCCGCGAGGGGCGAGGTCGCCGCCATGCAGGCCCTGCCGCAGGCCCGGCCCGCACCGGACATCCGGTTCAAGGGGCCGGACGGCGCCGAGACCGGCCTCGCCGACCTCAAGGGCCGGCTGCTCCTCGTGAATCTCTGGGCGACGTGGTGCGCGCCCTGCAAGGCCGAGATGCCGGCCCTAGACCGGCTCCAGGCGCAGCTCGGCGGGCCCGACTTCCAGGTCGTCGCCATCAACGTCGACACGCGCAATCTCGAGAAGCCGCCGGAATGGCTGAAGCAGGCGGGGATCCACGACCTCGCCTTCTATGCCGATCCCGGCGGCCGCGTGCTGCCGATCATCCAGCGCGACACCCAATCGCCCGGCCTGCCGACCACGATGCTGATCGACGCACAAGGCTGCACCATCGGGGTGATGAAGGGGCCAGCCGCGTGGTCCAGCCCGGACGGGCTGGCGCTGATCCGCGCGGCCCTGGGGCGGACGTCGTAACGGCGGCGACCCCGAGCTTGCACACGCCGCTGATGCGCGGCAAGGCCTGCCACGATGACGTCCCCCGCCCCCGACAGCGCTCCGCCGAGCGCGCGCGCGCGCCCCCTCTCGATCATCCGCACGCTGCTCGCCGGCGAGGCGGCAGGCGGGCTGATCCTGATGGCGGCGGCGGCCCTGGCGCTGGTCGTCGCCAACGGGCCGCTCGCCGAAACCTACGCGCACGGGCTCCACGCCGCCCTCGGGCCTATGAGCGTCCAGCACTGGATCAACGACGGCCTGATGGCCGGGTTCTTCCTGCTGGTCGGGCTCGAGATCAAGCGCGAGGCGCTCGACGGGCGGCTGCGCACCTGGCCCGACCGGGTTCTGCCCGGCTTCGCAGCGCTCGGCGGCATGGCGGTGCCGGCGCTGGTCTATGCTCTCGCCAATCTCGGCGCCGGCACCCTGCGCGGCTGGGCGATCCCGGCAGCCACCGACATCGCCTTCGCGCTGGGCGTCCTGGCGCTCCTCGGATCGCGCGTGCCGGTCTCGCTCAAGATCTTCCTCAGCGCCGTCGCCATCGTCGACGACCTCGGCGCCGTCGTGGTGATCGCCCTGTTCTACAGTTCCGGCCTCGACCTCACCATGCTGGGGCTTGCCGCCCTGGTGGTCGCCGGCCTCTACGGCCTCAACCGGGCGGGGATCGGGTGGCTTCCGGCCTACGGGCTCCTCGGAATCGTGCTCTGGGTCCTCGTGCTGCGCTCCGGGATCCACGCCACGATCGCGGGCGTGCTGCTCGCGCTCACCGTCCCGATCCGGGTGAGCCCCGGCCGGCCGGAGGACGCGCACTCGCCCCTGCACCGGCTGGAGCACGCCCTCGCGCCCTGGATCACCTACGGGGTGGTGCCGGTCTTCGGCTTCGCCAATGCGGGCGTGGATCTCTCCGGCTTCACCCCCGAGGCCCTGCTCCAGCCGGTGACGCTGGGCATCGCGGCCGGGCTGTTCCTGGGCAAGCAGGCCGGCGTGTTCGCGAGCCTGCGGCTGGCGGTGGTGCTGGGGCTGGCCAAGCGCCCCGCCGGGGCCGCCTGGGGGCAGGTCTACGGCGTCGCGGTGCTGTGCGGCATCGGCTTCACCATGAGCCTGTTCATCGGCGGCCTCGCCTTCCCGGATCCGGAGCACGAGACCGCCGTGAAGCTCGGCGTCCTCGCCGGCTCGGCCCTGTCGGGTCTCGCCGGCGCGGCGATCCTGCTGCTGGCCAAGCCGCGGATGGACAAGCCGCGGATGGACAAGCCGCGCGGGGTCAGGGCTTAGCGGCGCTTCTCGCACGTGCCGGGATCCGCTCGGCCCGAAAATGCGCTAGGCCGCGTCGGCATGCGCTTCTATCTCGGCCTCGCCACCACCTTCCACGACCCGGCCCTCGCCCTGGTCGGCCCCGACGGCACCCTGCTCTTCGCCGAGGCGGCGGAGCGCGCACTCCAGTACAAGCGCGCGCCGAACTGCGAGCCGGACGCCCCGGCCGTGATGGCGGCGCTGCTGAAGGACCATGTCCCGCCGGGCTCCGAACTCGTGATCGCCTCCACCTGGGGCCCGCAATTCACCGACTTCCTGCGGGGCCAAGCCGGCGCCGGCTCCTTCGACCTCCTGGCGCTTTCGGCCCACACCACGGCGCTCAACCGCTCCTTCGTGCCCGAGCAGGCCGAGCGGGTGTTCATTGCCGACCTCCACGGCGCGCAGGAGCGGGCCGGGCACGGCACCCTGCTGGCCCTGAACCAGGAGGCGCGGATCACCGGCGCGGCGCCCCGGGCGACGATCGCCGGGCAGCGGCGCTACCCGCACCACCTCTGCCACGCCGCCTACGGCCTCTGGGGCAGCCCCTTCGACACGGCCACCGCCCTGGTGGTCGACGGCATGGGCGAGACCGGCGCGGCGGCGATCTACCGCCTGGAGGGCGGCCGGATCACGGAGCTGCGTCGCCACCGCGGACGCGGCTCGCTGGGCTTCCTGTACGGGCTGATCACGGATCTCGCCGGCTTCGACCAGGTGAAGGGCGAGGAGTGGAAGATCATGGGGCTCGCCCCCTACGGCCAGCCCGATCCGGACCTCACCGCGCTGCTCGGCCGGCTCTGTACGGTGGAGGGTCACCGCCTGCGCTATGCGGATGCGGAGACGATCCGCGCGGTCGCCGCGGAGATCCGCGCGCGCCGTCCCGCCGACGCCCTGGAGAGCGGCTGGGCCGACCTCGCCCGCTGCGGCCAGGATCTTTTTGGGACCCTTATGGACGCACTGGTGGCCGAGGCCTACGCGCTGGCACCGTCCGAGAACCTCGTGATCGCCGGCGGCTGCGGGCTGAATTCCTCCTATAACGGCCGGGTGCTCGGCCGGTCCGGCTTCAGCCGGCTGCATGTTCCCTCCGCGCCGGCGGACGATGGCAACGCGGTCGGCGCCGCGTGGCTCGCCTACGCGGAGGATCATCCGGGCTGGACCGGGCCGCCGCCCGCGCAGCGCCCGCTGACGCCCTATCTGGGCTCCCGAGTCTCGACCGGCGCGATGGAGCGGCTCGCCGAGCAGGAACCCCGCGCCCGGCGCGTCGGCCACGCAGCGGCGACAAGCGCGGCGGCGCGGATCCTGGCCGAGGGCGGCCTCGTCGGCTGGGTGCAGGGCCGGGCGGAGTTCGGGCCGCGGGCGCTCGGCAACCGGTCGATCCTGGCCGATCCGCGGCCAGAGGGCGCCAAGGACGCCCTCAACGCCAAGGTGAAGTACCGGGAGGCGTTTCGGCCGTTCGCACCGTCGATCCTGGCGGAGGCCGGGCCGGACTGGTTCAGGGATTACGCCGACAGCCCCTACATGGAGCGCACCCTGGTCTGGCGCGAGGCGGTCCGCGCCCGCGTGCCGGCGGTGGTCCACGCGGATGGCACCGGCCGGCTCCAGAGCGTCACGGCTTCGCGCAACCCGGCCTACGCGGCCCTGATCGGCGCCTTCGCGGCGATCACCGGCGTGCCGATCCTGCTCAACACGAGCTTCAACGTGATGGGCAAGCCGATCCTCCACAGCGCGGAGGACGCGATCCTGATGTTCTACACCAGCGGCCTCGACGCCCTCGTGGTCGAGGATTGGCTGGTGGTGAAATGAGACGCGCCGCGCCCCAAAGGGGACGCGGCGCCGATCGCGCGGGCGCGACGGTGACGGAGCGGTGACTTACTCGCAGACCTCGACGCGGCGGTAGGTGAACTCGCCGTCGCCGAGCCACTCCTTGCGGCGCTCGTAGTGGCAGATCGGGCCGCGGCGCTCGCGCACCACGATGGTCTCGGGCTCCTCGACCACGACGCGGCGCGGGCGGTACTCCGGCGGCGGCGGGTTCGCACCGTTGACGAGGGCGCTGCCGACCATGCCGCCGACGACGCCGGCCGCGAGGCCGCCGACGATGGCACCGGTCTGGTCGCGGGCGGTAGCCGGGGCGACCGCCCCGAGCACCAGGGTCGCGGCGAGGGCTGCGGCCCCAGCGCGGATCGTCGTGAAGGAACCGTTCAAGGACACGCGCAACATCTCCCGTTCGTGTTGAGGATGATCCAACACCGGGAGGATTAAGAATCCCCGAAACGGGCCAATTGAATTGTGTGCCGGATATGGCGGCGCGAGATCGCCACGGGCTGCTGCAAGGCGCTCCCCGTCCTTGCGAACACCGACGCGGCGACCCGCGCGACGTCACTGGTCCTCGGATCGGGGAGGCTGAGCGGGCAGCCCGTCAGAGCAGCCCGTCGAGGGACTGGACCACCACGGTAGGCGCCAGATCCGTGTACTCGTCGGGCAGGCCCTTGCGGTTGACCCAGGCGGTCCGGAATCCGAAGGCCGCCGCCCCCGCCACGTCCCAGCGGTTGGACGAGCAGAACAGCACGCCCCCCTGCCCGACCGCCAGCCGGGTCAGGGCGATGCGGTAGGCGTCGGGATGGGTCTTGAACACCTGCGCGTCGTCCACCGAGAGGACCGCATCGAGGTGGTCGGCGAGCCCCGCCGAGGCCACCGCCCGGTCGACCATGGCGGCATTGCCGTTGGTGAGGACGGCGGTGCGGATCCCGCGCTTGCGCAGGGCCCCCAGCACGCCCGGGACCTCCGGATAGGCCTCGAGGTCGCGGTAGGCGTCGAGGAGCCGCTCGCGCAGGGCGGGATCGACGTTCGGGTGGACCGCCAAGGCGTAGTCGAGGGCCCGAACGGTGAGGTCCCAGAAGGCGGCATACCGGCCCATCAGCGACAGGGTCCAGCTGTATTCGAGCTGCTTGTTGCGCCAGACCTCGGAGAGGTGGGCGGCGTCCGGCCCCACCGCCTCGGCGTAGCGCTGGACCGCGGCGTTCACGTCGAACAGCGTGCCGTAGGCGTCGAACACCGCGGCCTTCACGCCCGCGAGGGGTCCTGGTGCGTCGGTCATGGCGTTCCTCACTGGGTGCTCTCGCCCGATCTGGGGCCGGACCCGCGCGGCGGCGAGCCCGGCCGGGTCATTCAGGCCCGGCGCAGGCGCAGGCCGAACAGGTGCAGCAGGCCCGCCAGCAGGCCGCCATAGACCAGCGCGCCGGCGAGCCCCAGCACCGCCAGGACGACGAGGTCGCGCCCGTGCGGGAGGGCCGGCACCAGCGCCTGGACGAGATCCTGGCCGTAGACGGCGACCGCCGCCAGCCCGAGGCAGGCCAGCGCCACCCCCGCGACAGTGAGCCCGAGGGTGCGCCCCGGCGCCGTCCAGTTCCGGCGCTTGGCCAGGACGACGAGCAGAAGCAGGTTGACCCACTGGGCGACCGCGGTGGCGAGCGCCAGGCCGGTGACGCCGTAGGGGCCGGTGAGCCACAGCTTCAGGGCGACGTTGACGCCGATCGCGGTCAGGGAGGCCCAGAGCGGCGTCTTCGTGTCCTGGCGGGCGTAGAAGCTCGCCACGGCGCTGCGCACCAGCACGACGGCCGGCAGCGCAAAGCCGTAGGCCGCCAGCACCGAGGCCGCCCGCGCCGTATCCTCGGCGCTGAAGGCGCCGCGCTGAAACAGGGCCGCCATGATCAGGCCCGGGATGGTCAGGAACGCCACGGTGAACGGCGCCGAGAGGGCCAGGGAGAAGCCCGCGGCCCGGTTCTGTGCCGTATGCGCACCGGCGACGTCCCCGGCGGCGATCCGGCGGCTCATTTCCGGCAGCAGCACGGTCCCGGCCGCGATCGCGATGACCCCGAAGGGGAGCTGGTAGAGCCGGTCGGCGTAATAGAGCGCCGAGACTGCCCCGGTGGGCAGCCAGCTCGCGATGATCGTGTCGGCGAAGGTGGCGATCTGGAAGCCGGCCGCGCCGATCACCGCGGGCCCGAGCACCGTGAAGAAGCGTTTCAGCGCCGGATCGAGGCGCGGGACGGCGAGGTCCGGCATCACGCGGGCCCGGCGGCAGCCCCACCACAGCAAGCCGAACTGAAGCACGCCCGAGACGGCGACGCCCCAGGCGGCGGCGTAGGCCGCGTTCGGGAACAGGAAGCTCAATCCTAAGGCCGCCAGCATGGCGAGGTTGAGCAGGACCGGGGCGCCCGCCGCCACGGCGAAGTGCCGGTGGGCGTTCAGGATGCCCGACAGCAGCGTCACCAGCGTCATGAACAGGAGGTACGGGAAGGTGATGCGGGTCAGCGCCACGGCGAGCTGGAAGCGCTCGCCGTCCTCGGCGAATCCCGGCGCCAGGGCGTGGACCACCCAGGGCATGGCCGGCAGGGCGAGGTTGAGCAGCACCAGCTGCACGATCAGCATCAGGGTGAAGACGCGGTCGGCGAAACGGTGCGCCTCGCCGGGGGAGCCGGCCTCCGCGAGCCCGGCATAGGCGGGCACGAAGGCCGTGTTGAACGCCCCCTCGCCGAAGATCGCGCGGAAATGGTTCGGCAGCCGGAAGGCGACCACGAAGGCGTCGGCCATGGGCCCGGCGCCCATGATTGCGGCCATCACCACGTCGCGGGCGAAGCCGGTGACGCGTGAGACCAGGGTCCAGCCGCCGACGGACAGGATGGAGCGGATCATGGGTGGGGCCGTTGACCGGAGGTCCGCTCCGGCCATTTCGGGCGCGCAGTTTCGGACAACGAGGCCGGCCGCCCGGATGCGAGACGGAGCGCGCGCCCCCGCTCCCGTGTGGGAGCGGGGGCGCGTCGCGCCTTGCACGGACTGAAGCGCGGAGGCGCCTGTCTCTGCGGAGATGGGCGTGCGGCGCGCGGTGTCGCGGTAGCGCAGTGAAACGAAATGGCCGGCCCCTTCTGCACCGGGTCATCCGGCGTCGGGCGCATCAAGAGCCGGTTTCGTGCGCCACCTCAAGGGTGCCGCGGACACAGGATCCGCGGCACCGGCGGAGAGGCCTCAGGCGGTCGCCTCGGCGTACATCTTCTCCACGTGCTCCCAGTTCACGAGGTTCTCGATGAATGCCTTGAGGTAGTCGGGCCGGCGGTTGCGATAGTCGATGTAGTAGGAGTGCTCCCACACGTCGACGCCGAGGATCGGCTTGGCGCCGTGGACCAGCGGGTTCTCGCCGTTGGGGGTCTTCATGATCGCGAGCTTGCCGTCCTTGACGGCGAGCCAGGCCCAGCCCGAGCCGAACTGGCCGACGCCCGCCTGGATGAAGTCCGCCTTGAACTTCTCGGCGCCGCCGAGATCCTCGTCGATCTTCTTGGCGAGCGCGCCCGGGATCGCACCGCCGCCATTCGGCTTCATCCACTGCCAGAAGTGGATGTGGTTGTAGTGCTGGCCGGCATTGTTGAAGAGCGGCTGATTGGTGTTGTAGGCGGCCTTGACGATCTCCTCGACGCTCTTGCCCTGGAGATCCGTGCCCTCAAGCAGCTTGTTGCCCGTATCGACATAGGCCTTGTGGTGCTTGTCGTGGTGGAATTCGAGGGTTTCCTTCGACATGTACGGCCCCAGCGCGTCGTAGGCGTAGGGCAGTTCCGGCAGGGTGAAGGTCATCGCGTCTATCTCCGCTTAGCAGGGGGCGGCCTCGTCCCCGGCGGGGGATCCCGAGTCGAGAGCCCGCTAGGTAAGTCGGTGGCCGCAAGACGGCAACGCCGTTCCGCCGCGGCGGCGCGGGAAGTTCCGGGATCGCGGACGTGCGGCGGCGGGCCAGCCGTCTCGGAGATAGCCGGGCGAGATCCGAACTATTCGGGTTTCCCGAACATCTCGCCACCGCGTTTTGCAATATGCCGGCTAGGCCTTACTGTGCGACACGCCTTGAGCGCCGGCCGTCAGCCGGCCCGTGTCAGAGAGAATCATGATCGCTGCGCTGTTCGCGCTCGCCGCCGCCATGATCATCGGGGGCTGCGCCGCCGTGATCCAGGGCTTCCCGTACGTGCGTCTGGAGAGCGGGCTCGCGATGGTGATCGCGGGGTCCGTCGCGGCCTCGTCGGGTGCGGTGCTCCTCGGCCTCGGCGTCGTAGCGCTCGGTTTCCGGCGGGTCGAGCGGGCGATCGGGCGTGTCCCGACGGCCGGCGAGCGGCATGCCGCTCCGGCCGCCGCTCCGGCTTCCGCCGACGCGGACCGGAGCCGGCTGCCGCCGCTCCTGCCGGCGGCGCCCGCCTTCATCGTCCCGTCGGTGGTCGAGCCCGCCTTCGATCCCGAGCGTCCCCGGATGGAGCCCAGCCTGGAGCTCCGGGCCGACGAGGCTCGCACGGCCGTTCCGGAGGCCGCTGCGGTCGAGGCCGCGAAGCCGGCCCCGGTCGAGCCCGAGCCGGTGCATGCGGTTCCGCCTGTCCTGGCGCCGGAGCCGAGCCTACGGCTCGAGACCGGAGCTCCGAAGGCCCAGAGCGCGATCGCTCCCGAGGACGATCTGTTCGCCGCGCCCGAGCCGCCTCCGGAACCCCGGGAAGAGGTTCGGGAAGAAGTTCGGGAAGAGGTTCTGGAAGAGATCCGAGCGGAGTCGCCATCCCTGCGCCCGAGCCTCGACACGGCCCCCGAGCCCGAGCCGGCCCCGAAGCTCGCCGCGCGGACCGTGGTCGGGCGCTACGCCTCGGGCGGCAACACCTACGTGATGTTCGAGGACGGCTCGATCGAGGCGGAGACGCCGCAGGGCCGCTTCACCTTCGCGTCGCTCGACGAGCTGAAGGCCTTCGTGGATGGCGGCGGCGAATCCGGGACCCGCGGCGCGGCCTGAGCCTCCGTCAGGGCGGAGACGGCGTCACACCAGCGGGTTGAGGCTGTCGTTGCGCGGCGGGATCGGAGCCCGCATGGTCAGGGAGAAGCCGCCGGGGGCGTAGTCGGTCGTCACTTCGGCCTGGACCTGGGTGATCAGGACGCGCTGCAGCAGGCGCGAGCCGAAGCCCTGGCGGCTCGGCGGGGCGACCGGAGGGCCACCGGTCTCGCGCCAGGAGAACCGCAGGATCCCTGCCGGCCCACCGGACTCCATGGACCATTCCACCGCCACCCGCCCGGTGCGGTTCGACAGCGCCCCATACTTCGCGGCGTTGGTGGTGAGTTCGTGGATCGCCATGCCGATCGGCACCGCGATTTCGGAGGGCAGATCGATCGCCGGCCCGTCCAGGCTGATGCGGCCCTCGGCGCCGCCATCCGGCGCCACCTCCGCATAGGGCTTGAGTTCGTTGCACAGGAGGTTGGCCAGAGACGCCGTCTGCCATGTGTCCTCGGTGAGGACCGAGTGCGTGTGCGCCAGGGATTTGATCCGTCCGACGAACGCCTCGTAGAAGCTCTCGATGTTCGACGCCGTCCGCGCGGTGGAGCCCACGATCGCCTGGACGGTGGCCAGGGTGTTCTTCACCCGGTGATGCAGCTCGCGGATCAGCAGGCTCTGGCGCTCCTCCGCGACCCGGCGGTCGGTCACGTCGGCGACGACGCCGATCAGGCGGCGCGGCAGGCGGCCGGGAGCATCGCGCTCGAACCGGCCGGCCATGTCGATCGTGCGCCACGCACCGTCGGACTTGCGCCGGATCCGGCCGCTGATGTGCAGATCTCCGTCCTCCCGCAGCGCGTTGGAGATCGCCCGTCGGACCGCGGGGCGGTCGTCGGGGTGGAGGATGTCGTTGAGAAACTCGGTCTTGCCGATCGTCCCGTCCTCGGGCGCGTGCCCGAAGATCTCGTACATGTGCTCGTTCTCCCAGATCGCCTGATCCTCGAGCATGTGCCACTCGAAGATGCCGAGCTTGGCGACCGTGGTTGCAACCCGCAGGCGCTGGTCCCGGGACAGGATCTCGTCCCGGGCCTCGACCCGCGTGGTGATGTCCTGGAGGACGCCGACCATGCCGGCCAGCGCGCCATCGGGGCCTGGCACGGCCTGCCCCCGCACCCGCAGGATCACGGTCCGGCCGGTCACCGTCGTGGCCGTGTCGAACTGATACGGCTCGCCGGTTCCGTCCGCCTCGGCGATCAGCGCACGCAGGCGCGCGAGTTCCGGCTGAGACAGGCCGGCCTTCAGCTCCTCCCACGAGACGGAGCGGCCCGGCGGCCGCCCGAGGATGCGCGCGGCCCGGCGCGACAGGGTGAGAAGGCCGGTCGCCCGGTCCCAGCGCCATTCCCCAAGCCCGGCGGCCGCCAGCGCCTCGCGATTCGCCTCGGAATGGGCCGCCGCGTCCACGTCGACCGACTCGATCACCAGGGTCCGGCCGGTGCGCCGGACCCGCACGTCGAGGGGGGTGCCGTCCGCTCGGCGCCAGAATTGGAGACCGTCCCGGAGCCCCTCCGGTCCCTCGTTCAGGAGGTCGGCGGACTTTCGCCCGGACAGGGTGCCCGCCGGCCATCCGAGCAGATCGTGCAGGGCCCGGTTGGCGGCAACGATTCCGACATCGTCCGAAGACAGCACAACGAGGCCGATCGCGGCCTCGTCGAAGCCGGTGCGAAACGGGTCCACCGCCGCCGGGTCCTGCCCCACCCTCTCATTCACTCGGAAGAATCCTCGAACGTGCCGTGGCACGCTCCCGCCGGAGATGGGCCCCCTCCCCCGCGATCCGGAACCGCGATGGGCCCTCAGGATGGCGATCGAGCGTGACTGTGGCAAGGCGTTCCGGTCAGCCTGCGGCGACCGGGCACCCGCCCGGTGCGATCGGGACCGGGTTCAGCGGGGGCGGCGGGCAAATTCCAGGTAGGTGGGCCGGCGGCCGGCCTCCAGCGCCTTGGCCTCGTAGCGCGTGCCGGGCCAGCCCCGAAAGGGCTGCGTCCAGTCCCGCTCGCCCTGTGCCGTCCAGGTCAGGAGAGGACAGCGCGCGGCCCGGACCAGCGTCCAGCCGGCATAATCGTCGATGTCGCTGGCAAACCGAAACAGGCCCCCATCCTTCAAGACGCGGCCGATCTCGGCGAGGGAGGCATCGGAGACGAACCGGCGCTTGCGCTGCCGCCGCTTGGGCCAGGGATCGGGGTAGAGCAGATAGACCCGATCGAGGCAGGCATCCGGCAGCCGCGCCAGGAGGGCGGTCACGTCCTCGTCGCGGATACGGACGTTGCGCAGCCCGTGCGCCTCGATCGCCGCCAGCAGCTTGACCACGCCGTTGACGAATGGCTCGGCGCCGATGAAGCCGACGGTCGGCTGCGCGGCCGCCTGGGCGGCGAGGTGCTCGCCGCCGCCGAAACCGATCTCCAGCCAGAGCGCCTCGGGCGGCGCCGGCATGGCCGGGAACAGCGTACGTGGATCGAGGGGCCGGTCGTCCGGCGGCAGGTCGACCCGCAGGGCCGGCAGCAGCTCGGTGAGCCGGCGCTCCTGCTCGCCGCGCAGGCGCTTGCCCTTGCGCCGTCCGAAGAAGGCGCGCTCCGGCTCCTCAGCCACGTGGGAGGAGCGTCCAGTTGGGTCGGTGTCCACCGGCTCAAATCTACCTTGGAGAGGGGACGCGACCCGTTCCCGGGCACCTCGGGCGTCAGCGGAAGGTGGTCCGGGACCGGGCGCCCGACACGCCGCGAAGCGGCACCCTTTGACCGCGCGGCAGCCGCGAGCAACCTTCTCCAAGCCGGGCGCTTCGCGTCGTCCTGTTCCGGGTCCCGGATCGCACTTCGCTGACGCTTCATGCGCCCGGGAAAGGGGCCGCGCTGAACGCACCGCCCATCCCTGTTCATCCCGCCCCGGTGTGGCGCCGGTTTTCGGCCTGCGCGGGGATGATGCAGCGTGGAGCTCGCCCTCAGGCCAGCGCCGACTTCAGCTTGCCGGCGAGATCGGTACGCTCCCAGGAGAAGCCGCCATCGGCCTCCGGGGCGCGGCCGAAATGGCCGTAGGCCGAGGTGCGCGCGTAGATCGGCTTGTTGAGGCTGAGCGCCGTGCGGATGCCGCGGGGCGACAGGTCCATGGCGTCCATCAGCACGGCTTCGAGTTTGGCCTCGTCCACGTTCCCCGTGCCGTGCAGGTCCACGTAGATCGAGAGCGGCTTCGAGACGCCGATCGCGTAGGCGAGCTGGATCGTCGCGCGGCTGGCGAGACCGGCTGCAACCACGTTCTTGGCGAGGTAGCGCGCCGCGTAGGCCGCCGAGCGATCGACCTTGGTCGGATCCTTGCCGGAGAACGCGCCGCCGCCATGCGGTGCCGCGCCGCCGTAGGTGTCGACGATGATCTTGCGGCCGGTGAGGCCGGCATCTCCGTCCGGGCCGCCGATCACGAACTTGCCGGTCGGGTTCACGTGCCAGGCCGTGCCCTCGTTGACCCAGCCCTGCGGCAGGGCCTTGAGGATGTAGGGCTCGACGATGGCGCGCACGTCCGCCGAGTCGAGGGACTCGTCGAGGTGCTGCGTCGACAGGACGATCTGGGTGACCTCGACCGGGCGACCGTTCTCGTAGCGGACCGTGACCTGGCTCTTGGCGTCGGGGCCGAGCTTGGCGGCATCGCCCTGACCGGCCTTCCGGGCGTCGGCGAGATCCTTGAGGATCCTGTGGGCGTAGAAGATCGGCGCCGGCATCAGCTCGGGCGTCTCGTCGGCGGCGTAGCCGAACATGATGCCCTGGTCGCCCGCGCCCTCATCCTTGTTGCCCGCGGCGTCCACGCCCTGGGCGATGTCGGCCGACTGGGCGTGCAGGTAGATGGCGACGTCGTTGTTCTTCCAGTGGAAACCCGACTGCTCGTAGCCGATATCCTTCACGGCCTCGCGGGTCAGGGCCTCGAGGTCCTTGAACGTGACCGAATCGGGGCCGCGCACCTCGCCGGCGATGACGATGCGGTTGGTCGTGGCGAGCGTCTCGACTCCGAGCCGCGCCTCGGGCATCGCCGCGAGATAGGCATCGACCACCGTATCCGAGATTCTGTCGCAGACCTTGTCGGGGTGTCCCTCGGACACGGACTCGCTGGTGAACAGGTAGTTGGAACGCGGCATCGGACGGCCTCAGTTTCAGAGGTACGCCGTCGCGATCGCGGCGTTGACCCTTCATGGGGCCGGGGTTCTCGCACCCGACCGGAGCCCGGTCAAGACGGAGGAACGAACGGATCCGCTATAACGGACAAAGCGACCGAAAAAACGACCGGCCTCGCGCGATAGGCCGGCGGCCTCAGCCGCCGAGCTTGCTCTCGAGGGCCCGGATGGCGTCGGCCACGTCGCGGCGCGCCTCCTCGGAGAAATTCTCGGTGATGTGGCGGCCCACGACTTCCGCCAACCCCTTCAGCCCCCCCTCCGACAGGGCGGATTGCTCGCGCTCGCCGAAGCCCGGTGCGATGAAGTCGTCGTTGCGGGGCATGCCCTTGAAGAAGTAATCCATCGGCACGCCGGTCATCCGCGAGAAGATGTCGAGATGTACGGCGCTGATCCGGTTGGTGCCCTTCTCGTACTTCTGGAGCTGAGCTGCAGACATACCGAAGCTCTGCGCGACGCGGCGCTGTGTGAGCGACGCCTTCCGGCGCTGCTCGGCGATGCGTTGCCCGACATAGACGTCGCGCTGATCGGTCTTCTGGCCCGCCATGAAGTGCTCGTCCACCCCCGCCATGAATCCTGGCGGCAAAGCTTAGCGCGGCCCTCGGTACTTGTCACCGGCGGGCAGCCGACGTGGTGGACAAATTGCGCCCGGCTCTGCGGCCGGAGAGATCTGCAAGACGAGAAAACTTGGTGTCCCCGGCAGGGCTCGAACCTGCGACCCCAGGTTTCATACCACTTCGGCTTTCGCCGCCGCGTCCCGAAGGTCCGCGTTCGTGGCCTGGACTATCCCTTCACCGTGGACTGGACTGCATCCAGCCGTTAGGTGCCGCCCGTCTAGTCTCTACACCTTCCCGCAGGACGCCGGGGCGCCGCGCGGGCTTGGCTCGGGATTGGCAGAGCATCGGACGCCTGAGCGCCGATGCCGGAAGCGTTCCCCGACTTTGAGCGGATCCGTCGCGTGGTTTCCCGGCGCGACGCCCAATTGAACCTCTTTAGGAAACCTGTGCTCTGTCCAGCTGAGCTACGGAGACAACCGCGGGCTCCATAGCATTCTCCCCAGCCGAGGCCAACCGCGCTCGGTGGAGGGGCGGCGGTGTCGGGGCCCGCGATCGCGGGGGTGTTCGATGGGCAGGATCGGGGGTTCGGGCGGGCGGCGGCGGGCGGCGGCCTCGCGGGCGGTGCTCGCAGCCATGCTCGCGGCCGCGCTCGCCACGATTTCGCCGAGCCCGACACGGGCCGCGCCGCGGACCGGCCTCTCCGATTGTGCCACCGGGCCGGCCCGTGAGGAGGTCGTGGCGGGGATCGCGCCCCGGGGCGAGATCCGCCTGGCGTCGGGCCTCCGCGTGGTGCCTGATTCGCTGCGGTGGCCGGACGCACCGGAGGCCGCATCCGCGGCCCAGGCGTGGCTCGAGGACCGGCGGGGCGCCCGGGTCACGGTGATTCCACGCGGGCAGCCCGATCGGTGGGATCGGCTGCGGGCCGATCTGCTGATCCCCGGGGATGAGGGGGATCTGGCGGCCCGCCTCATCGAGGCGGGGCTCGCATTCGCGGACCCGAACGAGGCCGAGGCGCTCTGTCGGACCGCCCTGCGCCTCGTCGAGGCCGCCGCCCGCGCGCGCGGGCTCGGCCTCTGGGCCGCGGCGCTCCCGGCGGCGCAGGACGGCCCGGCGCTCCGGGCGAAGGCCGGGCACTTCGTGGTCGTGGAAGGCCGCGTCCGCCATGTCGGCGAGCGCGGCGCGCGCACCTATCTGGATTTTGCGGCCCGCGGCAGGGACGGGCTCACGGTGACCGTATCGAAACGCACTTGGCGAATGATGCGCGCCCGTGGTTTGAGTGCGGCCTCGCTCGAAGGCCGGCGCGTGCGGGTGCGCGGTCTCCTGGAGGTCCGGCGCAGCCCGACCCTGGAGGTCGCGACCGACGGGATCGAGCCTCTGGACGAGGCGGACCGGCCGGAGGCCGGTTCGGACGAGGAACGGGGATTGCGGCGCTGATCGCCATGGGCGGGATCACGGGGCACATCATGTTGGGGCGGCTCCTCGGGTCGGGCCGCCTCCCGCTCGGTGCTGCGGCACTCGGCGGCTTGGCTCTGCTGCTCGGCGCGTGCGTCGCCGACCAGACCGAGGCGACCGTGCGGCAGGCCGTGGTGCGGGTGCCCGCGGAGGCGCCGCGCACCACCGGACGCGAGCGCGCCGCGGATGCCGACCACCTCAAGCTCGTGGCCTCCTTCGGGGGCGAGGCGCGGGCACCCAACGTCACGCGGATGCTCACCGAGGTGACCGACCGCCTCGTGAAGGCGAGCGACCGGCCCGACCAGGCCTATACGGTGACGCTCCTCGACTCGCCCGCGGTCAACGCCTTCGCTCTGCCGAACGGGCGGCTCTACGTGACCCGCGGCCTCGTCGCTCTGGCGAGCGATACCTCCGAGGTTGCGGCCGTGCTGGCGCACGAGATGGCCCACGTGACTCTCAACCACGCCACGGCCCGCAGCGAACTCGAGTTGCGCTCGGCGCTCGTCAGCCGCGTCGTGGCCGACGTTCTGAACGATCCCGATACCGGGGCGCAGCTGCAGCACCAGTCGCGCTTCGCGCTGGCCCGGTTCTCCCGCGAGCAGGAACTGGAGGCGGACGCCACCGGTGTGCGCACCCTCGCGAAGGCCGGCTACGATCCGTTCGCGGCCGGGCGCTTCCTCACCGCGCTCAACCGCTCGACGGGGTTGAAGGCCGGCAGCGCCACGCAACCCGACATGCTGGCGACTCATCCGGGCACCGCCGAACGCATCACCCAGGTCACCCGGGCGGCCCGCCGCATCGGCGCGCCGGGCATCGGCACCGACGACCGCGCCGGCTACCTCGCGGCGGTGGATGGCCTCGCCTATGGCGACAATCCGCGCGACGGCGCGGTGCGCGGGCACCGCTTCATCCATCCCGGCCTCGGCATCGCCTTCGAGGTGCCGGAGGGCTTCACGCTGGAGAATACCCGTGCGGCGGTGCTCGGGACGACCCAGGACGGTAGCCGGCGCCTGCTGTTCGACCAGATCGAGGCCAAGGACGGCCAGCCCCTCGACGCGGTGCTGAAGGCGAGCTGGAACGACGCCTTCGACCCGGCCGGCTTCGAGACCCGGGAGGTTGCCGGCCACCCGGCGGCCTTCGCGCTGTCGCGGGGGAAGGAGTGGACCTTCCGCCTCGCGGCGATCCGGATCGGCGATTCGACCTACCGGATGATCATGGCCGCCAAGGGCGCCATCGATCCCGATCCGGCTTTCCGCCGCTGGATCGCGACCCTCGTGCCGGCATCGCCGGACGAGACGGTCCTGCATTCCCTGCGGCTGCAGGTGGTTCAGGCGACCTCGACCAATGCCGAGGATCTCGCCCACCGCATGGCGGTGCCCGACCGGGCGCTCGACCGGTTCCTCCTCCTCAACGGGCTGGAACGGGGGGCGCAGCTGGTCCCGGGCCGCAGCTACAAGATCGTGGCGGAATAGCCGCCCTGCGCGGCTGCGCCTTGTGCCGATCGCGGCCCCGGGGATCCTTCCGGGGTCGTTCAGGGAGAGCGCCGTGATTCGGTTTTTCTACAATCTCAGCCCCAACCCCATGAAGGTCGCCCTCTGCCTCGAGGAGATGGGGCTGCCCTACGAGCCGGTACCGGTCGATACCCGCAAGGGCGCGCAGTTCGATCCCGCTTACACGGCGGTCAATCCGAACGGGAAGGTGCCGGCAATCGTCGACGGCGACGTGACCGTGTTCGATTCGAACGCGATCCTGCTGTATCTGGCGGGCAAGACCGGCCAGTTCCTGCCGGAGGGCGAGCCCGTCCGCGGCGAGATGCTGTCCTGGCTGATGTTCGTGGCCACCGGCATCGGGCCGTTTTCGGGCCAGTGCGTGCATTTCCGCCACTTCGCGCAGGACGGCGGCGCCTATGCCACCGAGCGCTACACCTTCGAGGCGCGCCGGCACTGGGGCATCCTCGACCAGCGCCTCGCCGACCGCGCCTACGTGCTCGGCGACACCTACACGATCGTCGATATGGCGGTCTGGGGCTGGGCGCGGATGGTGCCCTTCATCCTCGGCGAGGGCGCCTTCGCGGACCTGCCCAACGTCAAGCGCCACCTCGACGCGCTCAACGCCCGGCCGGCCGCGCAGGCCGCCGAGGCGCTGAAGGGCCGCCACGCCTTCAAGGCGGAGATGGATGAAGAGGCGCGGCGCTTCATGTTCCGCGCCGTCCAGAGCGCCGCCTGACGGGCCGCCGGATCGGACCGCTCCCTTGCCTCAGGGCGCGGGGGCGGTCACCGTGAGCATCGGCAGGGTGACGGAGAGCGTGCCGGCCGGCGGGCGCTCGGTGCCGAGCGTCAGGCAGGCGCCGAGTCCGAGACAGAGAGCGAGACCGAGAAGCGAGGTCTCGAAGCCGCGATAAACCCATTCCATGTCGGTCCCCTTTCGCGAGGCAACCGCAGGATGCACGCGTCGCGTTAAGGGATCGGTGCGCCAGCGCGCATGCCCTCACCAGCCGGACGCGACGAGGGCGGCCCCGGCGGCGATCAGGCCGACACCGATCCAGGCGGCGAGGCTGAGGGTCTCGCCGAGGAAGGTGGCGCCGAGGATCGCCACCAGCACGACGCTGAGCTTGTCGATCGGCGCGACCCGGGCGGCCTCACCCAGCGACAGCGCCCGGAAGTAGCAGAGCCACGATGCCCCGGTGGCGAGCCCCGACAGGATGAGGAAGACGAGGCTGCGGCCGGAGATCTGCGCGAGGCCGCCCGACTGACCGGAGCCGACGACGATCGCCCCGGCGAAGATCAGGATCACGGCGGTCCGCACCAGGGTCGCGACATCCGACTGGACGCCGGAGACGCCGACCTTCGCGAGAATCGCGGTGAGCGCCGCGAAGCCCGCGGCAGCGAACGCCCAGAAGCGCCAGGATTGCAGCAGGTGGCTCACCGGGACCTCGTGCTGTTACTGTTCCGGGCGCACGCTCGTCTTTGCGAGCGGAGCGAAGCAATCCACGAGCGCCCTACCGGCCGAAGGCGCGCTTCCCCGGGTCGCTTCGCTCCGCTCGCGATGACGGAGACGCACACGGCGAAGCCGCCGGGCCTTGGGCGTGGCGGCTCGCGGGGCGCGAAGTCAGAGCAGCTTGTCGGGGGTGATCGGCAGGTGGCGCACCCGCTTGCCGGTGGCGTGGAACACGGCATTCGTGATCGCCGCCGCGACGCCGACGATGCCGATCTCGCCAAGCCCCTTCACGCCCAGCGGGTTCGCCTTGTCCTCCTCGTCCACGAAGATCACGTCGATGTCGTAGATGTCGGCGTTCACCGGCACGTGGTACTCGCCGAGATTGTGGTTCATGAACCGGCCGATGCGGTGGTCGAGCATCGACTCCTCCTCCAGGGCCGAGCCGATCCCCATCACCACGCCGCCTAGGATCTGGCTGCGCGCGGTCTTCGGGTTCAGCACCTTGCCGGCCGCGATCGCCGAGACGACCCGGGTCACCCGGACTTGACCCAGCTCCTCGTCGACCTTCACCTCCGCGAATATCGCCGAGTGCGTGTAGGCCTCGTATTTCTGATTGAAGTCCTTGTCGGGCCCGGCCTCCTCGACCGCCTCGATCTTGTCGACGCCGGCCGCCTGCAGGACATCGACCATCGCGACGCTGCGGCCCGGGTCGCCCGCCACCGCGATGCGCCCGTCCGCGAACACCGCCCGGTCGAAATCGACATTGGCGAGCGGCGAGTTCTCCATGGCGCGGGCGAGCTTGAACACCTGCGCGCCGACGTTGCGGCAGGCCTTCATCACCGCGGTCCCCGAGGAGGCCGCGGTCCAGGACCCGCCCGCGACCGGAGCCTCGGGAAGGCGGGTGTCGCCGAGCTTGGTCGTCACCGCGTCCATCGGCAGGCCGAGGGTGTCGGCGGCGATCTGGGTGAGGATCGTGTAGGTACCGGTGCCGATATCGCCGGTGGAATTGCCCACCGTGAGGCGGCCGTCCGGCGTCAGGGTCGCGATGGCGCTCGACTGCATCATCATCGATTCCCAGATGCCGGTGGCCACGCCCCAGCCGACCAGCTCCCGTCCCTCGCGGGTGGAGCGGGGCTCGGGGTTGCGCGTCGACCAGCCGAAGCGCTCGGCGCCGAGCTCGAAGCAGCGCCGCAGCTCCTTCGAGCCGAAGGGCTTGCCCTCGGCGGTGGCGTCGGATTCGGCGTAGTTCTTCAGCCGCAGGGCGATCGGGTCGAGCTTGGTCGCGTAGGCGAGCTCGTCCATGGCGGTCTCGATGGCGAAGACGCCGGTGACCGCGCCGGGGGCACGCATGTCGCCCGGGGTCGGCGTGTCGAGCTTCACCAGCCGGTAGCCCAGGGCGACGTTGTCGCAACGGTAGAGGACGCCCGACCAGTTGACGACGACCTCTTGGTAATCCTCGTACTGCGAGGTCCCCTGGACAGCGTCGTGCCGCAGAGCCGTCAGGGTCCCGTCCGGCGCGGCGCCCAGCGCGATCGTCTGCAGCGCCTCGGACCGGTAGGTGAAGCTCCACATCTGGTCGCGGGCCAGGGTCACCCGCACCGAGCGCTTCAGCTCCTGCGCGGCCAGCATCGCCAGGAACAGCTGGTATTGCGGGCGCAGGCCCGAGCCGAAGCCGCCGCCGAGATAGGGGTTGAGCACCCGCACCTGATCGGGCTTCAGGCCGAACACGTTGGTCAGATACTGATGGCTGTTCGAGACGCCCTGGATCTTGTCGTAGACCGTGTAGGTCCCGTCCTCCTCCACCACCACCGTGGAGGCGTGCGGCTCCATCGGATTGTGGTGCTCGTCGGCGAGGCTGTATTCGCCCTGCACGCGGATTGCCGCGCCGCCGAAGGCCGCGTCGGCGTCGCCCCAGGGCTCCGGCGGCGGCTTGATGCCCTGGCGGTTGTAGGGCGGGTCGTAGGCAGTGCCGCGCAAGGCCCTCAGATCGGTGCCCGGCTCCTGGGTCTCGTAGCTGACCCGGACCAGGGAGGCAGCGTAGCGCGCGGTCTCGAAATCCGCCGCCACCACCAGGGCAACCGGCTGGCCGCTGAACACGATCAGGTCGTCGTAGAGGGCGCGGAACGGCGAGCCGGGGGGCGCCACCTGATCCTGGAAGTTCTTGTCCCGCCACGCAGTGCGCGGCCGGTTCTCGTGGGTGAGCACCTTCAGGACTCCCGGCACCGCCTCGGCCTCGGCGGAGTCGATGGCGGTGATCCGGCCCTTGGCGATCGAACTCGACACGACATAGCCGTAGGCGAGATCGGGGGCGGCGAACTCGCCCGCGTATTTGGCGAGGCCGGTGACCTTGGCGGGTCCGTCGATGCGGCTGCGCGGGGTGCCGACAAAGGTGTCGCGGCCGGTGGAGCTGAAGGTCTGGGTCATGGCAGGACCTACTGGATGCGCTTGTCGCTGAGCGACTGGGGCGTGCCGGCGGCGGCCTGTTCGAGGCCGCGCACGATGGCCCGCCGGGCGAGATCGATCTTGAAGCCGTTCGTCGCCTGGGGCTTCGCCTCGGCGACGATGAGGTCGGCCGCCGCCTGGAAGGTTTCGCGAGCCGCGGGCTTGCCCTCCAGAAGGGCCTCGGCCTCGCGGTTGCGCCAGGGCTTGTGGGCGACGCCGCCGAGCGCGAGACGGGCGGTCTTCACCGTGTCGCCGTCGAGTTCGAGGGCCGCCGCCACCGAGACCAGCGCGAAGGCGTAGGACAGCCGGTCGCGCAGCTTCAGGTAGGTGAAGTGCTGCGGGAAGCGGCTCTCCGGCAGGTCGACCGAGACGATGATCTCGCCGGGGGCGAGGTTGGTATCCTGCTCCGGCGTGTCGCCCGGCAGGCGGTGGAACTCCGAGAACGGGATCGAGCGGTCGCCCTGCGGCCCGCTCACCTGCACTTTCGCCTCCAGGGCGGCGAGCGCGATGCACATGTCGGAGGGGTGGGTGGCGATGCAATGCTCGCTCGTGCCGAAGATCGCGTGGATGCGGGTCATCCCGCCGATCGCCGAGCATCCGGAGCCGGGCTCCCGCTTGTTGCAGGGCGTGGCCACGTCGTAGAAATAGTAGCAGCGGGTCCGCTGCAGCAGGTTGCCGCCCGTGGAGGCCGCGTTGCGCAGCTGCGCCGAGGCGCCGGCCAGGATGGCGTTGCGCAGCAGCGGGTAGCGCGCCGCGACCCGGTCGTCGTAGGCAACCTTGGCGTTGGTGGCGAGCGCGCCGATCCGCAGGCCGTCGGCATGGTCCTCGATCTGGTCGAGGGGCAACCGGGTGATGTCGATCAGCCGGCCGGGCTTCTCGACCTCGTACTTCATCAGGTCGATCAGGTTGGTGCCGCCGGCGATGAAGCGCGCCCCGGCCCTGAAGGCCTGCACCGCCTCCGCCACCGTGCCGGCGCGGACGTAATCAAAGCGGTTCATCGGGCGCCTCCCTGCATGACGTCCTCGATGGCGTCGACGATGTTGGTGTAGGCGCCGCAGCGGCAGATGTTGCCGCTCATCGCCTCGCGGATCTCATCGCGGGTGTGGGCGTGGCCCTCGTTCATCAGACCGACTGAGGAGCAGAGCTGGCCCGGCGTGCAGTAGCCGCACTGGAAGGCGTCGTGCTCGATGAAGGCCGCCTGGATCGGGTGGAGGGCGTTGCTACCGGTCCGGTCGCCGAGGCCGGCGAGGCCCTCGACCGTGGTGATCTCGGCCCCGTCCTTCATCACCGCGAGCGTCAGGCAGGAATTGACCCGGGTCCCGTTCACCAGGACCGTGCAGGCGCCGCACTGGCCGTGGTCGCAGCCCTTCTTGGTGCCGGTGAGGTCGAGCCGCTCGCGCAGCAGGTCGAGCAGCGTGGTCCACGGGGCGACCTGGAGTTCGCGCTGCTGCCCGTTGATCGTGAGCGTGATGCCGATGGGCGTGTCCGCCGAAACCGGCGGCTGTGTCTCGAGGCGCATGGTGTCGTCCACGGTCTGGGCCGGCCGGGGCCGGACGGGAAGCAGAGGGAGCGGCGACGGGGGCGGCGCGCGGGTGCCGGCCGGCCATTCGGTCGATAACAATTCCAATCTGTCCCTGTTCCGCTTGGGGCCTCCCGCAGCCCTCCGGCACCCCGGCGCCGCAGATCGGACATTGCCGCGCCGGCCGCGCCTCGGGTAACGCTCGTCCCCGCAGAGTCCACGCCGCACCCCGGAGCCCCCGATGGCCGCGCTCGACGCGATCCTCAACGACATCGACACGGATCTGGAGAACGCCCTGGAGCGGCTGTTCGCCTTCCTGCGGATCCCGTCGATCTCCACCGATCCGGCCTATGCCAGGCATTGCCGCGAGGCCGCCGCCTGGCTCGCCCAGGACCTGACCGCTCTGGGCTTCGAGACCTCCGTGGAGGAGACCTCGCTCCACCCGGTCGTGCTGGCCCACCGGCCGAAGCCCGGGGCGCCGCACGTCCTGTTCTACGGCCATTACGACGTGCAGCCGGTCGATCCGCTCGACCTGTGGAAGACGCCACCGTTCGAGCCGCACATCGCCGACGACGGGCAAGGTGGCAAGAAGATCGTCGGGCGCGGCGCCTCCGACGACAAGGGTCAGGTGATGACCTTCGTGGAGGCCTGCCGGGCCTATATCGCCATGCACGGCGAGCTGCCCTGCGGCGTCACGATCCTGATCGAGGGCGCCGAGGAGAGCGGCTCGCAGGGCCTGCCCGAATGGGTCGCGGCCAACCGCGACCGGCTCGGCTGCGACGTGGTGCTGGTCTGCGACACCGGCATGTGGGACCGGAAGACCCCGGCCATCACCTCGTCGCTGCGCGGCCTCGCCTATTTCGAGGTGAAAGTCACCTGCGCCGACCGCGATCTGCATTCGGGCTTCTTCGGCGGCGCCGCCCGCAACCCGATCCACGTCCTGTCGAAGATCATCGCCGACCTGCACGACGCCGACGGGCGGGTGACGATCCCGGGCTTCTACGAGGGCGTGCACGAGCGCCCGCCCGAGGTTCTGGAGCAGTGGCGCGGCCTCGGCCTGACGCCCGAGACGCTGCTGGGCCCGATCGGTCTCAAGGAGCCCGCGGGCGAGCGCGGCCGGATGCCGATCGAGCTGGTGCAGTCGCGCCCCTCCTGCGACGCCAACGGCATCATCGGCGGCTACACCGGCGAGGGCACCAAGACGGTGATCGCCTCCACCGCCTCCGCCAAGGTCTCGTTCCGCCTCGTGGACGACCAGGATCCGAAGCTCCTGGCCGAGCGGTTCGAGGCCTTCGTGCGGGCGCGCGTGCCGGCGGATTGCACGGTCGAGGTCATCACCTACAAGGGCTCGCGGGCGATCAGCCTGCCCTTCGACATGCCCCAGCTCGGGGCCGCCAAGGCGGCGCTGCAGGACGAGTGGGGCGTGCCGGCGGTGACCGTCGGGGCGGGCGGCTCGATCCCGATCGTCGGCGATTTCAAGCGGATCCTGGGGCGCGACACCCTGCTGATCGGCTTCGGCCTCGACGACGACCGCATCCACTCGCCCAACGAGAAGTACGACCTGACGAGCTTCCACAAGGGCACGCGCTCCTGGGCGCGGATCCTGGCGGCCCTCGGCCAAGGCTGATCTCGGCCAAGGCTGATCTCGGTCAGGGCTGATTTCGGCGGGCGGGGGCCGCCCGCATCTTCCCGTCGATCCAGGCCCAGAGTGACCGGACTTCCTCGGCAGCCTGGCTGCCGGGGGCGAATTCAGTGACGCCCAGGCCAGTTGCCAGGGCATCCTGGTGGTCGACCCGGTGGATGATGCCGGGCTCGGCCAGGACGCCCAGGGCCCGCAATTGCGCCGCGTAGGCGCTGGTGCGCGGCGAGGGCGGCGGCGGGCATTGGTTCAGCACCAGGGCCAGCCGCTCCCGCAGGCCGAGGCCGACGAGGGCCTGGAGCGTCGGCCGGGCAGCCACGATGTCGAGCCGGGAGGGACGGACCGGCATCAGGACGAAATCGGCATCCTTCAGGGCGGGCGCGAGGCCGGACGCGCTGCCGGCGGTGTCGAGGACGGCGAGCGTCGTGCCCTGATCGGCGAGGATGCCGAGGATCTCCGAGAGCTGGCCCATCTCCCAGGGCTGGACCCGGTCGACCGCCACCGATTCGCTGGTTCGCAGGGCGCCCCAGCCGGCCAGGGAGCCCTGCGGGTCGAGATCGAGCGCCGTCACGTGCTCGCCGGCCTCCGCGGCGGCGACAGCCAGGGAGGCCGCCAGGGTGGTCTTGCCCGTCCCGCCCTTCTGCACCGCCAGGGCGAGGACCCGCAGCGGCCCGGCGTTCCGAAGCGCGGTCTCCGGCACCGTTTCGGATCCTTCGGGATCCATGAATGTCTCACCTCTCCATAGCGCGAGCCCGGGGAGCGGCCCGTGCGGCGCCGAATCGAAGCCCTGCACGCCCGTGCTTAGCGTGATGCTGCGGGCCGGGGCCAGCGCTGCGCGCCCAGGCCTGTGGACCGCCCATAGGCGGCTTCCGATCGACGGACGCGCCAGATACGGGCCGCGACCCCGCAATGCGGGATCGTGCGTCGGACCTGCGCGTTGGGCCGGCATCCCCACAGGTTGAGCGGCGCGCCCAGGCTCGCGCCCCGACGATCGCCGCGACAGGATCCCCATGCGCCTCGACCGCCGCCGCCTGCTCGGAACGGGTCTCGTGGCCCTCGCCGCCCCCGCGGCGCGCGCCGCGACGCCGCCGCCGCCAACGAGCCGTCCGGTGGGGACGCTGGAACTGGCGATCGGCGCGGACGCGCCCTCGACCCCCACGGGCCTCGCCATCGCGCGGGGCGGGCGGATCTTCGTGATGATGCCGCGCTTCACCGGCGCGGAGGCGATTACCCTCGGCGAGGTGCTGCCCGACGGATCGGTGAAGCCCTACCCGGACGCGACGACCAACCGCCCGGATCCGCAGGCGCCGCAGACATCGCTGTTCCACGTCCCCAACGGCGTCTTCGACCGCGACGACACCCTCTGGGTGCTGGATGCCGGGCTGCCGGAGGGCAAGGGCCGGCCGGTGCCGGGCGGCGCCAAGATCCTGGCGATCGATATCGGCCGGAACAGCATCCGCCGGGCGATTCCTCTGGATGCGGGCGTGGTGCCGGATTCCTCGCTGAACGACCTGCGGGTCGATGTGCGTGACGGGCGGGCGCTGGCCTACGTCACCGACCAGGGCCAGGCGGGCGCGGGTGCGATCCTGGTGGTCGACCTCGACACCGGGCAGGTGCTGCGGCGCCTCGCGGACCATGCCAGCACGCGGTCGGAGGAGGGCTTGGTCAAGTTCGTGGAGCGGCGCCCCGTAATGGAGCGGAAGGGCGACGCGCCGGAGAAGAGCCCCAAGGGCGGCGCCAACGGCATCGCGATCAGCCCGGACGGCAGCCGCCTGTACTACGCGCCGCTGATGAGCCGGCGCCTCTACGCGGTCGAGACCGCGGCCCTGCGCGACCCGGACGTCCCGGACGCGGCCGTGGCGGCCGCGGTCCGGGACCTCGGCGAGAAGGGCATGACCGGCGGGCTGACCACCGATTCCAGGGACCGGATCTACCTCAGCTTGCAGGAGCACAACGCGGTCGGCCGGCGCCTGCCCGATGGCACCGTGGAGGTGCTGGCGGCGGATGATCGACTGGTCTGGGCCGACACCTTCTGGATCACCCCGGACAGATGGCTCTATATCTCGGCCGCCCAGGTCAACCGGCGGCCGGAATTCAACCGCGGCCGGGACCTGCAGCAGCCGCCCTACGCGATCCTGCGCATGCGCATCGACGCGGACCCAGTCCTGTAGCGGATCATGACGAATCTCTCGCACGACCCGGACTTCTTCGCCCTGCTCACCGGCAGCTACGCGCGGCGGCTCGGCGAAGCGCTGGTGCCGGCCGCTGCGGATGCGGACTGGCTCTACGCACAGGCCCCCTTCGCGGTCCTCGCCCATGACGGCGGCGCGGATCCGCGCTTCGTCTACGCCAACCGGACCGCCCAGGCCTGCTTCGGCTACGCGTGGGACGAACTCGTCGGCTTGCCTTCGCGGCTCTCGGCTGAAGCGCCCGAGCGGGCCGAACGACAGCGGCTCCTCGACGCGGTCACCCGGGACGGATTCAGCCGCGGCTATCGCGGCCTGCGGATCGCCAAGGACGGACGGCGGTTCTGGATCGATCAGGCGGTGGTCTGGCAGCTCGACCGGCACGGCACGACGGTGGGACAGGCCGCGACCTTCTCGGAGTGGCGGGACGCGTGAGCGATCAACCCCTCGCGTGGGGCCGATGACACGTACGGCCGTCCGCCCGTGAACCTCGGCGATCACGGACCATGGCGGGCTCCGCGACTGAAATCGTTGCAGGACATCACTCGCCTGCGGTTGATGTTTTTCCAAAAAAACGACTTGAGGTAGAATTAAGAGATCTGGTCGACGCTGCGATCACATTAGCTCGACATTTGACGCTGATATGGAAATTCGCTGCCATGCTCGACTGAACTTTAATCATCATGGCCCATCTCGGGGCAAAGTCCGATATATCCGCATGGACGCCGCTGGCGCTTGCGGGCTCGGAAGCCACCGCCCCGAGAGGCCACCCGACCACGATGACCATCAAACTGAGGCTGCTCGCACTCCTGGCCGTCATGGGCCTGCTCCTGCTCGGCTGCGCGACCATGGGCAATCTCGCGCTTCATTGGAGCCATCAGAGCTTCAAGACCGTGTTCGACGATCGCGTGATCTGTCTCCGGCAGTTCAGCATCATTCGCGACGCCTATGACGACCTGATCGACGTCTCGCGCCTGCTGCGCAGCAAGCAGATCGAACCGGTTCGGGCCAAGGAGAAGATCGAGCGGGATCTGTCGAACCTGCACGCGGAATGGTCGGCCTATCTGGCGACCTACCTGACCCCGGAGGAAGAAATCCTCGCCAAGGACCTAAAGGGGCGGATCGACCGGAATGACGCGATCGCCGCCGAGATCCTCAAGCGTCTCGCCGCCGGTGCCGCTTCGGATTTCGAGACGCCGCATGCGGATCTGCTGAAGAACATGCAGGCCACAACCGCGACGCTGAGCAACCTGACCACGTTGCAGGTCCGTGAAGCCGAGACGGAGTTCCATCGCTCCGAGACGACCGCGGGCTGGTCGCGTCTCGCGCTGCTCGCCGCCCTCGTCCTCGCGGCGCTCAGCATCGCCTACGGCGTCTACACGATCGTCGTGCAGGTCATCCGGCCGCTGGGCGGCATGACGGCGACGATGAGCCGCCTCGCCACCGGCGAGCTCGAGGCGCCCGTCACGGGGGCGGCGCGCGGGGACGAGATCGGCGGGATGGCCCGGGCCGTCGAGGTCTTCAAGGCAGCGATGATCGCCAAGCGGGACGCGGATGCCGCAGCCGCGATCGAGAATGCCGCGAAGATGCGGCGTGCCCAGGTACTGGACGATGCGACGCGCGCCTTCCAGACCCAGGTCACGCAGCTCACGCACAGCCTGTCCTCGGCGGCCACCGAGATGGAGGCGACCGCCCAGACGATGAGCCGCACGGCCGATCAGACGGCGGGGCAGTCCATGAACGTCGCCTCGGCCGCCGAGCAGACCTCCGCCAACGTCCAGACCGTGGCGGCGGCGAGCGAGGAGATGGCAGCCTCCATCGGCGAGATCGCCCAGCAGGTCGCCCGCTCCACCGCGATGGCCGAGCGGGCCGCCGCGGATGCCGCCCAGTCGAGCACGATCGTGCGCGGGCTGGCCGAGGGCGCCGAGAAGATCGGCGCGGTGGTCGGCCTGATTTCCGGGATCGCCGCGCAGACGAACCTGCTGGCCCTCAACGCCACGATCGAGGCCGCCCGCGCGGGCGAGGCGGGGCGCGGCTTCGCCGTCGTCGCCGGCGAGGTCAAGGAACTGGCCTCGCAGACGGCGCGGGCAACGGAAACCATCTCGGCTCAGGTCACCGCCATCCAGGGCGAGACACGCGAGGCCGTCGCGGCCATCCAGTCGATCGGCGCGACCATCACCGAACTGCGCGAGATCGCCGCCAGCGTCGCCGCCGCCATGGAGGAACAGGGCGCGGCGACCCAGGAGATCGTCCGCAACGTCACGCAGGCTGCCCAGGGCACCCAATCGGTCACCGCCAGCATCGGCGGCGTCACGCGGGCCGCCAGCGAGACCGGTGCCGCCTCGTCGCAGGTCCTCACCGCCGCCTCCGAGCTGTCGCGCCAGTCGGAGCAGCTCGGTTCCGAGGTGTCCGGCTTCCTCGCCACGGTCCGGGCGGCCTGACGTCCCTCCGGGAGACCGGGACGGACCGTTCGTCCCCGTCAGGCGGGATCGCCGCGCCCGGAGGATTGTCCGGGTGCAGGCCTGGTCAGGCTCGCCCCTCCTCGACGGCGTGGCAGGCGACGCCGTCGAGGAGGGGCGGCACCTCGGTCCGGCACCGGTCGTTGGCCAGCGGACAGCGCGGATTGAAGGTGCAGCCGGGCGGCGGGTCGATCGGGTTCGGGATCTCGCCGGAGACCGGCACCCGGGCGCGGCCGACATGGGCGAGGTCGGGCACCGCGTCGAGGAGCATCCGCGTGTAGGGGTGGCGGGGTGCGGCGAACAGGTCCCGCGCGGACGCGACCTCCACGAGGCGGCCGAGATACATCACTCCCACCCGGGTCGCCATGTGCCGGACCACGGCGAGGTTGTGGGAGATGAACAGGTAGGTGAGCCCCAGCCGGTCCTGCAGGTCGCGCATCAGGTTGAGGATCTGCGCCTGCACCGAGACATCCAGCGCCGAGGTCGGCTCGTCGCCGACCAGGAACTCGGCCTGGCTCGCCAGCGCCCGGGCGATCGCCACCCGCTGGCGCTGCCCGCCGGAGAATTCGTGCGGGTACTTTTTGGCGTCATCCGCGTGAAGGCCGACCAAGCCGAGCAGCTCGGCCACCCGGGCGCGGATCGCCGCCTCCCCCTGGATCAGGTTGAAGGCCCGGATCGGCTCGGCGATGATCTTGCCCACCCGCCAGCGCGGGTTCATCGAGGCGTAAGGGTCCTGGAAGATCATCTGGATGCGCGCTCGCAGGCGGCGGCGTGCCGCGGCCTGGCGCGGATCAGTCATCGAGACGCCGGTGATCGTCACCTCGCCGGCCGAGGGCGGCAGCAGGCCGACCACCATCCGGGCCACGGTCGATTTGCCGGAGCCGGACTCGCCGACGATCGCGAAGGTTTCGCCCTTCTCGATCGTGAAGCCGACCCGATCCACCGCCGTGAGGAATTTGCGCGGCTCGCGCTCGATCACCCGGTTGAGCCAGGGTTTCGAGACGTCGAACCGGCGGCGCAGGTCGGTGACTTCGACGTAGGCGCTCACGCTGCGCGCTCCGCTGCATCGTACAGGTGACAGGCGACCCGGCTCGCATCGACCGGGACCGGCTCCGGCCGCTCGACGCGGCAGCGGGCAAACACCTTCGGGCAGCGCGGGTTGAAGGCGCAGCCCTTCGGGATGGCGGTGAGCCGCGGCATCGATCCGGGGATCTGGCTGAGCCGGTCGGCCTCCTGCGACAGGGTCGGGATCGCCCCCATCAGGCCGACCGCGTAGGGGTGGTGGGGCTTGGCGATCACCGAGGCGACCGGGCCGATCTCGGCCACCCGCCCGGCATACATTACCGCGACCCGGTCGGCGGCCTCGGCGATCACGCCCATATCGTGGGTCACCAGCATCACCGCGGTACCGTGCTCGCGGCACAGGCGCTTCAGCAGCGTGATGATCTGGGCCTGGACCGAGACGTCGAGCGCCGTGGTCGGCTCGTCCGCGATGATCAGCTCGGGCTCGGCGGCGAGCGCGAGCGCGATCACCACCCGCTGGCGCATGCCGCCGGAGAATTCGTGCGGGTAGCCGTCGATGCGCCGCTCGGGTGCCGGGATGCCGACCTCGGCCAAGAGGTCGATGGCGCGGCTGCGGGCGGCCCGGCCCGACAGGTCGGTGTGGGTCCGCAGGGTCTCGACGATCTGGTCGCCGACCCGGAACAGCGGGTCGAGCGAGGTCAGCGGATCCTGGAAGATCATGCCGATGCGCTTGCCGCGCACCCGCCGCATCGCCTCGGGGGAGAGGTTGTCGATGCGCTCGCCGCGCAGGCGGATCTCGCCGCCGGCGATGCGGCCGGGCCGGTCGATCAGCCCGATCACCGCCGAGCCGGTCACCGACTTGCCGGCCCCGGACTCGCCGACGACTCCCAGGATCTCGCCGCGGCCGATGTCGAAGGAGACGCGGTCGATGGCGGTGAGCGGCCCGCGGCGGGTGTCGAAGGCGACCGTGAGGTCGCGCACGGAGAGGATGGTTTCGGTCATTGCAGCTTCGGATTGAGCGCGTCGCGCAGCCAATCCCCCAGGAGGTTGATGGCGATCACGAGCCCGGCGAGCGCCAGTCCGGGGAAGGCGACGATCCACCACTCGCCGGAGAACAGGAAGCGGTTGCCGGTGCGGATCAGCGTGCCGAGCGATGGCATGGTCTCGGGCAGGCCGGTGCCGAGGAACGACAGGGTCGCCTCGGTGATGATGGCGAGCGCCAGGTTGATCGTCGCGATGACGAAGACCGGGCCGGTGACGTTCGGCAGGACGTGGCGGACCAGGATCACCGGCGGCGACAGGCCGATCAGCCGCGCCGCCTGGACGTAGTCCTTGCCCTTCTCGACCATCACGGAGGAGCGCACGGTCCGGGCGTACTGCACCCAGAAGGACAGGCCGATCGAGACCACGATCAGCCCGATCAGCGGCCCGACATCGAGGGCGCTGCCGAAGCTCGCCTTGGCGACGCCGTCCACCACAAGGGCGATCAGGATCGCCGGGAAGGTCAGCTGCACGTCGGCGACCCGCATGATGAGCGTGTCGAGGAACCCGCCCGCGTAGCCGGCGATCAGGCCGAGCGCGATGCCGAGGATGCCGGAGGTCAGCACCCCGAGCACGCCGACGATCAGCGACAGGCGCAGGCCGTAGAGCACAGCCGAGAGCACGTCCCGGCCCTGGTCGTCGGTGCCGAGATAGTAGGGCGCCTGACCGTCGGCCTGCCAGATCGGCGGCAGGTTGGAGTTGATCAGGTCGAGCTGGGCCGGGTCGTACGGGTTCTGCGGGGCGACCAGGGGGGCCGCGAAGGCGAGTGCGACCATCAGGACCGTGGCGATCAGCGCCGCCACAGCGGTTTTCGAGCGCAAAAAGTTCGCCAGCAGGTCGGAGTCCCGCCAGCGCGCGAGCCGTGAGGGCTTCGCCTCCGGCAGCGGCACCGGCGGGGCATCGCCCGCGTCGAGATCGTATCCGCTCATCGCCGCGCCCTCACGCCGCCCGCCCGGTCGAGAGCCGCAGGCGCGGATCGACCACCGTGTAGAGGATGTCGACCACGAGATTGATGGTCACGAAGATCAGCGCGACGAGCAGCAGGTACGCGGACATGATCGGGATATCGACGTTCTGCACGGCCTGGACGAAGAGCAGGCCCATGCCGGGCCACTGGAACACCGTCTCGGTGATGATCGAGAAGGCGATGACCGAGCCGAGCTGCAGCCCCGCGATGGTGATCACCGGCACGAGGGTGTTCTTCAGGGCGTGCCGCAGGTGGACGGCGCGGGTGGTGAGCCCCCGCGCCCGGGCGAAGCGGATGTAGTCGGTGCGCAGCACCTCCAGCATCTCGGCGCGCACCAGGCGCATGATCAGCGTCATCTGGAACAGGCCCAGCGTCACCGAGGGCAGGATCAGCGCCTTGAGCCCGGAGGCGGTGAGGAAGCCGGTGGTCCACCAGCCGAGCCGCACCGTGTCGCCGCGCCCGTAGGAGGGCAGCCAGCCCAGCGTCACCGAGAACAGGTAGATCAGCAGGATGCCGATCAGGAAGGTCGGCAGGCTGATCCCGATCAGAGAGACCGCCTGGAACAGGCCGGCGATCCAGGAATCCCGCCGAAGCGCGCAGTACACGCCCATCAGGATCCCCACCACCAGGGCGAAGACCGTGGCGCAGAAGGCGAGTTCCAGCGTCGCCGGCATGCGCTCGGCGAGCAGCTGCGAGACCGGCTGCCGGAACTGGTACGAGATGCCGAACTGGCCCCGCACCACGTTGCCGGCATAGCGGGCGAACTGGACCAGGACCGGGTCGTCGAGACCGAGGTTCTTCCGGATCTCGGCCCGCTCGGCCACGGTGGTGTCGGGCCCGACGATCTGGTTCACGGGATCGCCCGCGAACCGGAACATCGCGAAGGCGATAAGCCCGACGACCGCGAGGACCGCGGCCGCCTGGATCACCCGGCGCAGCAGGAAGGCGAGCACGCCCGGCCCCTACTGCGGATCCTTCGACACCCAGTAGAGCAGGAGCAGGTTGTCGGCGCGCTGGGTCAGGTGGACCTTCTTGGAGACGCCCCAGGCCAAAGCCTGCTGGTGCAGCGGGATGTAGCCCCAGTCGGCGTTGAGGACGTCGAAGCCGTCCTTGATCAGGGCGTCGCGCTTGGTCTTGTCGGTCTCGGATTCGACCTTGTCGGCGATCTCGTCGATCTTCGGATCGCAGTAGCCCGCGAGGTTCCAACCGCCACGGCCCGACTTGTCGCCGGGCTTCCGGCAGCCGACGATCTCGTAGAGGATGTTGTGGCTGTCGAGCGAGGACGGGGTCCAGCCGAGCAGGTAGAACGAGGTGTCGTAGGCCGGCGCCAGAACCTTGGCGAAGTATTTGGCCTTCGGCTGGGCGTTCAGGTTCACCTTGACGTTGATGCGGGCCAGCATCGAGACCACCGCCTGACAGATCGCCTCGTCGTTGACGTAGCGGTCGTTGGGGCAATCCATGGTGAGCGAGAACCCGTCCGGGTAGCCGGCCTGGGCCATCAGCTCCTTGGCCTTCTTCAGGTCGGTGGCCGGGCGCTTGAACTCGGCGCCGCGGTCGTAGAGGGCCGGGGCGATCATGAGCGCGGAGGGCACCGCCTGCCCGCGCATGACGCGCTTGGCGATCGTGTCCTCGTCGATGGCGAGGTAGAAGGCCTCGCGCACCTTGATGTCCTTGAACGGGTTCTTGCCCTTGACGCTCGAATCCTTCAGCTCGTCCCGGTCCTGGTCCATGCCGAGGAAGATCGTGCGGAGTTCAGGGCCGGCCATCACGGTGGCGGTGCCGCTGGCATTGACCCGCTGCTGGTCCTGCAGCGGCACGGGGTCGATCCAGTCGACCTCGCCGGAGAGGAGCGCGGCGACGCGGGTCGCCGGATTGGCGATGGTGGTGAGCACCGCCTCGTCGAGGTTCGACTCGACCTTGCCCCAGTAGCCGTCGAACTTCTTGAAGACGGTCTTCACGCCGGGCTGGTGCTCGGCGATCACGAACGGGCCGGTGCCGTTCTCGTGCAGGGTGGCGTAGCTCGGGCTGGTGGCGCTGGGCGGCGTCGGCTGGACGACGCCGTTCTTCTCGGACCACGCCTTCGACATGATCACCCAGGTCGGGAACTGGGCGATGGCGATGGGGTTCGGCTTCTTCAGCACCATGTCGACGGTGTAGTCGTCGACCTTCACGAACTCGGCGTCGGCGGGCACGTTGGTGGTGAAGTTCGAGCCCGGGGCGCGGACCCGCTGGGCGGAGAAGATCACGTCGTCGGCCGTGAACGGCGTGCCGTCGTGGAACTTGACGTTCTTGCGCAGGTGGAAGCGCCAGCGGGTCGGCTCCGGCGTCTCCCAGGATTCGGCGAGCGCGGGCGCGAATTTCAGGTTCTTGTCGAGGGTGACGAGGGGCTCGTAGGCCGCCTCCTGCATCCCTTCCGTGAAGCTCTCCTTGAGGGAGTACGGATCGAGGGATTTCAGGTCACCCTGGAAGGCGAAGCGGAACACGTTGGCGGCCTGCGCGGGCAGCGCGGCGAACGCGAACGTCGCGACCGCGACCGCGGACACGCCGCGGGCGAGAATCTTCAGGGCTGAACGGGACAAGCGGATCTCCGGGACCGTGAATGCGCCACCGGCCGGCAGCCCCGGCGGTGTCCACCGCGGCGTCAGCAAGCTTCGGACCATCTGTATACAAGACGATGGCTGAGCCTGTCGCGGGTGAGTGACATGACGCGTGTTCCAAAACGCGTTTTCCCCGGCTCATCCCCGTTTCCGGTCGATGGCTTCGAGAGCTCCGGCCCAGGGGCCATGACAGCGATGCGGTCTTCCCAAAGCGAGGCGCGGGTCCCCTCTCCCGCACGGGAGAGGGTTGCGTCGGGCCTCGCAGGAACCGAAGCGCAAACGCTTCTGTTCACTCCGCCGCCACCCGCGCCGGCTCGTGCCGCGTCTCCGCCTCCGCCGCCTCGCCCTCCGCCA
Organism: Methylobacterium sp. P1-11; assembly: GCF_008329595.1. Classification (NCBI taxonomy): domain Bacteria; kingdom Pseudomonadati; phylum Pseudomonadota; class Alphaproteobacteria; order Hyphomicrobiales; family Methylobacteriaceae; genus Methylobacterium; species Methylobacterium sp. P1-11. Next base: position 20,278 of record NZ_NPKS01000023.1, on the reverse strand, counting down.
CCGCCTTGCGCCGGAACAGGCGCATCACGACGACGAAGAAGACCGGCACGAAGAACACCGCCAGCACGGTCGCGGTGATCATCCCGCCCATCACGCCCGTGCCGATCGCCTGCTGGCTCTTCGAGGCGGCGCCGGTGGCGATGGCCAACGGCACCACGCCGAAGATGAAGGCGAGCGAGGTCATCACGATCGGCCGGAACCGGAGCGTGGCGGCCTCCACGGCCGCCCGCACCACGGAGGTGCCGGGCTTCCAGAGATCCTTGGCGAATTCGACGATCAGGATGGCGTTCTTGGCCGAGAGCCCGATGATCGTGATCAACCCGATCTTGAAGTAGACGTCGTTGGGCATGCCGCGCAGGTACACGGCCGCCACCGCGCCGATGACGCCGAGCGGGATCACCAGCATCACCGAGACCGGGATCGCCCAACTCTCGTAGAGCGCCGCGAGGCACAGGAACACGATCAGCACCGACAGCGCCAGCAGCAGGCTCGCCTGGCTGCCCGCCTGCTTCTCCTGATAGGACTGACCGGTCCAAGCGTAGCCGAAGCCCTTGGGCAGCTGGAGCATCAGCCGCTCCATCTCACTGATCGCGTCGCCCGACGTGTAGCCGGGGTTCGGCTCGCCGGTGAAGCGCACCGACTGGTAGCCGTTGAAGCCGACGATCTGGCTCGGCCCCATGCTCCATTTCAGCTCCGCGAAGGACGACATCGGCACCATGGTGTTGGTGGCGTTCTTCACCGCGTAGTTGAGGATGTCCGACGCGTTCATGCGCTGGAGCTGCTCGGCCTGGACGTAGACCCGCTGCATCTTGCCCCGGTTGGGGAAGTCGTTCGGGTAGACCGAGCCGAGGTTGAGCTGGATCGTGGCGTTGATGTCCTCGAACTTCACGCCGAGCGCTGCCGCCTTCTCGCGGTCGATGATCAGCTCCGCCTGCGGGGTCGGCGGCAGGCCCTCGATCTTCACCTTCTGGAGGATCGGGCTCTGCGAAGCGAGCTTCAGGAGCTGCTCCTGGGCCGAGAGCAGGGCCGCGTAGCCGCGATTGGCCCGGTCCTGCAGGCGGAACGAGAAGCCCGCCGCGTTGCCGAGATTGTCGACCGGCGGCGGCTCCTGGGCGTCCACGGTGGCGTCGCGGTAGGTGCTGAGCGCCGCGTTCGTGTTGGCGACGAGGGCGGCAGCCGAGTTCTTGGCATCGCGCTCGCTCCAGGGCTTCAGGGTCACGAAGGCCTGGCTGGTGCTCGGGGCCTGGCCGGAGAACGAGAAGCCGTTGAGCATGGTCACGGTGGCGACGCCTGCTTGAGCCAGCAGGTGCTCCTCGACCTTGCGGACCGCCTCCTGCGTGCGGTTGTAGGAGGCCCCCGGCGGCGTCTGGATGTCGACCGTGAAGAAGCCCTGGTCCTCCACCGGGAGGAAGCCTTCCGGCAGGTTGACGAAGGCGTAGGCCGTGCCGGCCACGAGCGCGACGTAGACCAGCATCACCCGGCCGGATTTCCGGATGAACGCCGCGGTGCCGCGGCCGTAGCGGGCGGTCTCCCGGTCGACGAACCGGTTGAACAGCCCGAACACGCCGCCCTTGGCGTGGCCGTGCCCCTTCTCGATCGGCTTCAGGAAGGTCGCGCAGAGCGCCGGCGTCAGCGACAGGGCGAGCAGCGCCGAGAAGGCGATGGAGGTCACCATCGCGATCGAGAACTGCCGGTAGATGATGCCCACCGAGCCGGGGAAGAACGCCATCGGGATGAACACGGCGATCAGCACCAGGGTGATGCCGATGATCGCCCCGGTGATCTGCCCCATGGCCTTCTTGGTGGCCTCCTTCGGCGGCAGCCCCTCCTCGTTCATGATCCGCTCGACGTTCTCCACCACCACGATGGCGTCGTCGACCAGGATGCCGATGGCCAGCACCATGCCGAACATGGTGAGCACATTCACCGAGAAGCCCGAGATCCACATCACCGTGACGGTGCCCATGAGGGCGATCGGCACCACGATGGTGGGGATCAGGGTGTAGCGGATGTTCTGCAGGAACAGGAACATCACGAGGAAGACCAGCACCACCGCCTCGACGAGCGTGTGCAGCACCTTCTCGATCGAGGCCTCCACCGCCGGGGTGATGTCGTAGGGGATGTCCCACTTCAGGTCCGGCGGGAAGAACTGGGACAGCTCCACCATCTTGGCGCGGATCGCGCGTGCCGTCTCGAGCGCGTTGCCGTCGGGGGCGAGCGTCACCGAGATGCCGGCGGCCGGGCCGCCGTTGAGGCGCGTGGAGAACTGGTAGGCGTCGCCGCCGAGCTCGATCCGGGCGACGTCGCGCAGGCGCACGTTCGAGCCGTCGGGATTGGCCCGCAGCACGATGGCGCCGAACTCCTCGATCGTGCCGAGCTGGCCCTTCACGATGATCGGCACGGTGAGCGACTGCCGGGTCGGGCTCGGCTGCGCGCCGACCGAGCCGGAGGCGACCTGGACGTTCTGGTTGCGGATCGCGTCGGTCACGTCCGAGGCGCTGAGCGAGAGGCCGCGCAGCTTGTCGGGATCGACCCAGACGCGCAGCGACCGCTCCGTGGAGTAGAGCGTCGCGCGCCCGACGCCGGGGATGCGGCGGATCTCGTTGATGACGTTGCGGATCAGGAAGTCGCCGAGGCCGACCTCGTCCATCGACCCGTCCTTGGAGACGAGGGTGATGATGTTGAGGGTCGCGGCCGAAGCCTCCTCCACGAGGATGCCCTGCTGGCGGACCTCCGCGGGCAGGCGCGCCTCGACGCGCTTCAACCGGTTCTGCACCTCGACCGAGGCGAGCGACGGGTCGGTGCCCGGCTGGAAGGTGGCGGTGATGTTGACCGAGCCGAACGAGTCGGTGGTCGACTCGAAGCTCATGATGTTGGCCGCACCATTCAGCTCATCCTCGATGAGCCGGGTCGTGCCGATGTAGAGGCTCTCCACCGAGGCTCCCGGATAAGCCGTGGACAGGGCGATGGAGGGCGGGGCGATCACCGGGTACTGCGCCACCGGCAGGTTCGGGATGGCGAGCGCACCGCCGAGGCAGATGAACAACGCCACCACCCAGGCGAAGACCGGGCGGTCGATGAAGAAGCGGGCCATTGTCGCGCTCTCCCCGGCTCAGCGGCGGTGCTGGACGGCGGCGGCCCGCGGCGCGGCCTCCGTCTTGTCGCCCGAAGCCTTGTCGCCCGAAGCCTTGTCGCCGGAAGTCTTGTCGCCGGAAGTCTGATCGCCTGCCGCGTCGGGGGCCTCGTCGGCATCGTGCTTCGGACCGGTCTCGCCATGGACCGGACTCTGGTCGAGGGGCTTCACCTTGGCGCCCACGGTGATCTTCTGGAAGCCGTCGGTCACGACGCGCTCGCCGGCCTTGAGGCCCGAGCGGATCAGCCAGTTCTGCCCGACCACCGGGCCGACCTCGACGGGCTGGCGCATGACGGTCTCGTCGGCGCGCACCACCCAGACCTCGGCGCGGCCGTCGTCGGTGCGCTGGATCGCCTGCTGCGGCACCGCGATCGCGTCGGAATCGATGCCCTGCTTGATCCGCGCCCGCACGTACATGCCGGGGAACAGCTCGTCGTGCGGATTCGGGAACTGCACCCGCAGCGTCACCTGGCCGGTGCTCGGATCGGCGGTGACGTCCGAGAAGAGCAGCCGGCCGGCCAGCGGGTAGAGGGAGCCGTCGTCCATGATCAGGTGGACGTTGGCGGTGTTGTCCTCCAGCCGCGCCAGCTCGCCGCTGGCGAGGTCCCGGCGCAGGCGGTTCAGCTCGCCCACCGACTGGGTGATGTCGACGTAGATCGGGTCGAGCTGCTGGATCGTGGCGAGCGCCCCCATGGCGCCGGGTTCGATCAGGGTGCCCTCCGTGAGCAGCGCCCGGCCGATGCGGCCGGTGATCGGCGCGCGCACGTCGGTCCAGTCGAGGTTGAGCTGCGCCTTCTGGCGGCTCGCCTTGGCGCCGGCCACCTCGGCCTCGGCCTGCTTCTTGGCCGCGAAGGCCGCGTCGTACTGGGCCTGGCTCGCCGTGGCGCGGGAGAGCAGCTGTTCCAGCCGGTCGGCCTGCTGGCGGGCGAGCACCAGGGCCGCCTCCTGGCGGGCCAGCGACGCCTCGGCGCTGGCGAGCTCGACCTCGTAGGGCGCCGGGTCGATCTTGTAGAGGATGTCGCCTTCCTTGACCTGGCTGCCCTGCTCGAAGAGCCGCTTCACCACGAGCCCGGAGACGCGGGAGCGGACCTCGGCGATGCGCATCGGCGCGACGCGGCCCGGCAGGTCGCGCAGGTAGGGGATCGCCTGCGGCTCCACCTTGACGAAGCCGACCTCGGGCACAGGCGGCGTCGGTGCGGCGACCTGCTTCGGGTTGCAGGCCGCGACACCGAGCAGGAGCAGGGAAGCGGGCAGGAGGGCGGTCGCCCGGGCCGAGGCGCGGAACGAGGACAGGGTTCTGGCGGACAGAGTGCGGGTCACGATTACCGACGCTCCTGAAAGCATGCGTCTGCTGAGGCTGGCGCGGAACAGGAGCCCGCGCATCGTCGAGGCAGATCTCGGGACCGGGTACGAAGCCGGTCGGGCGAAGATCAAAACAGGCGCGCTCGCGCCGGCCAGAGGGCCGGGGCGCGCGTCAGGCCAAGCGTGGAGGCCGGAGCGGCGAACCGTCCGGGGCGGACGCCGGAACGCTGTCGGACCTGTAATCGAACGATGCGGAGACCGTATGGCGGGGCCGCGGCGTCTCGACGGCCGGGCGCGGCAGCCCCAATTCGGTGAGGATCTCGCAATCGGCGGCGCAGAGATCGGTGCGGCCGAAGACGGACCGCTTGGCCTCGGGCTGCGCGTCCGGCGTTCCCGACAGTACCGACAGGCGCGGGCTCGCGACGGCGCAGGCCGGCCCCTCCGCCCGCACGGCCTCGGCCCGCGTGGGCGCGGCGACCAGCGCGGCCGCCCCCAGGACGAACAGCGCCAGCACGACGAGGCCCCGGGCGAGGCGGTCCGGCAGGCCCGCGACGCGGCGGGCCAGAGAGGCGGCGGATCGGATCACGGCTCTGAGATAAGCATGGCCGTCGCCAGGCGCAATCACCCACGGCGTCGCGCCGCCGGCAGGGTGTTGCGCACAGCACACAGCCACGCCTGGAAGTGCGCAGCCTGACGGACCGGCCTCAACCTTGCCGCGAAGTCCGGGCCGGCTCGCCCGACGCGCGCAGGGCCACCGCGAAGGCCCGCGCCACGACGGACGGAGGATGGAGACCATGTCGAGACGGATCGCGCTATTCGGGCTCGCGGCCCTGCTGCTCGGGAGCGCCCCGGCGGCGGCCGCCAACCCGCTGGACAGGGGTCCGATCGCGGATTTCCTCAACATCTTCCGCAGCCAGGCGATCCCGCGCGAGACCGTGGCGTGGTCCGGCAAGGAGAAGCCCGGGACCATCGTGGTCTCGACCCGCCAGCGCCGGCTCTACTACGTGCTCGGCGGCGGCGCGGCGGTCCGCTACGGCGTGGGCGTCGGGCGGCAGGGCTTCTCGTGGTCCGGTACCAAGACGGTCACCATGAAGAAGGAATGGCCGGATTGGCGCCCGCCGCAGCAGATGCTGGCCCGCCGCCCCGACCTGCCGCGCTACATGGCCGGCGGCCAGGACAACCCGCTGGGCGCCCGCGCCCTCTATCTCGGCTCGTCGCTCTACCGCATCCACGGCTCGAACGAGCCGGAGACGATGGGCGCGGCGGTCTCCTCCGGCTGCATCCGCATGACCAACAAGGACGTGGTCGACCTCTACGACCGGGTCCGCGTCGGCACCAAGGTCGTCGTGCACGACTGACCGGGCGGATGGCGGCGGTTCGTGCCGCCGCCATCGTCCCTGCGCCGCCGAGCGGCCTCAGGCGGCGAGCTGCCCGACCGCGTCGCGCGCCGACGCCAGGGCCTGCGCCTTGTTGTGCTCGCCGGCCGCCAGCCCCTCGGCCAGCACCAGCTCGGGCACGATGCCCATGAAGCCGAACACCGTGCGCAGGTAGTGTTCGGCGTGCTCCGCCGAGACGGACGCCGTGCCGGGCCCGTAGAAGCCGCCGCGGGCAAGGGCCAGGATCACGCGCTTGCCGCCCATCAGCCCTTCCGGACCGCCGGCGCCGTAGCGGAAGGTCGTGCCCGGCACGAGCAGGCGGTCGATCCAGGCCTTGAGCTGCGACGGGATCGTGAAATTGTACATCGGCACGCCGATGACGACCATGTCGGCGGCGACGAACTCCGCCAGCATCCGGTCGCTGGCGTCCCGGAGGGCCTGCCCGGCAGCGTCGAGGGTTCCGGCCATGGCCGAGGCCGGGTGGGCGCTCGGCAGGGTCGCAGGGGTCAGGTGCGGCGGATCCTCGGCGACGAGGTCCCGGTAGGTCACGGCGGCCGGCGCGTCCCCGGTGAGGCGCCCGACGATCAGCGCGGACAGATCCCGCGAGACCGAGCCGGTGCCCAGGATGCTGGCGTCGAGATGCAGGAGTTTCATAGCGTAACCCGGTTCCTCTTTGTGACCGGATCAGGATACGGTCGGGTCTCGACCGCGCAAGAACGCACAGCGTTGATACCGAGGTTACATGGATGTGACTGAGCCGGGTGCCGGGCACAGACCCGAATGCGAGAAGGTCTCGCGCGTCCTGTCGCGCATCGGCGACAAGTGGAGCGTCCTCGTCATCATGCTCCTGCGCGAGCGCGCGCAGCGATTCAACGAACTGAAGCGCGGTATCGGCAACATCTCGCAGCGGATGCTGACGCTGACCTTGCGGAACCTGGAGCGCGACGGGCTGGTGACCCGGACCGTGACGCCCTCGATCCCGCCACGGGTCGACTATGCGCTGACGGAACTCGGCCACTCGCTGGCGGAACCGGTTCAGGCGCTGGGCGCCTGGGCCTTCCGGCACCTGGACCACATCGACGCGGCGCAGCACCGCTACGACACCCGTGCCGACCCATGAGGCACCGCGCGGTGGACGCGCCCGCGTCGACAGGCGCGGCGAGCCGGTGATAGGAGCCGCGCCGTCGGGCAGAGCCGGATCGCCCGACCGCCACGAGGGACAGCATGAACGAGCGCATCATCCTGCGGGCCGGGGAGGCCCTGGTTGCGGGCGGGCCGCCCAACACCGCCTCCGAGCCCGAGGTCATCATCGGCGAACTCGACGGGCCGGTCGGCACCGCCCTGGCCACGCTGACCGGCGATCAGGTCGTCGGCCACAGCCGCGTCTTCGCCCTGCTCAACACCGACATCATGGTCCGCCCGGTCACGCTGTGCGTCTCCAAGGTCAGCGTGACCGAGAGCAAGTACACGTCGATCCTGATGGGCACGGTGCAGTTCGCCATCGCCAACGGCGTGCTCGACGCCGTGCGAGCGGGCTACATCCCCAAGCACAAGGCCAACGACCTCGGCATCATCTGCTCGGTCTGGCTCAGCCCCGGCGTCATCGAGGCCCAGCACGTCGACCACAAGGCGCTGTTCGATATCCAGCGCAAGGGCATGACCGAAGCCATCCGCAAGGCCATGACCAACGAGCCCTCGATCGACTGGCTCCTTGAGAACCAGGACAAGATCACACACAAATACTACCAGATGGGCCTCGACGGAAAAATCTGAGCCCCCGTCGGCGACGGGCCGCGGGGCGGGCGCGACGCACGATCCCGCGGGTGGCCACGGCCAAGCCTGTCGCGGTCCGATGCCTTCGGCTAGGATGGCGGCATGAGCAGACGCGCTGATTCCCGTCCGTTCCGCCGCCTCGCGGCCGGTCTCGTGCTCGGGACCTGCTGCCTCCCGGCAGGCCCCGCCGCCGCCCAGGCGCTGGTCTGGCCATCCATCGGCTTCGCGCCGCTGCCCTCCTTCGCCTGGCCGCAGATGCCCGAGGACGCGTATGGCCGCTGGACCGGCTCCTACGCCCGCCTCTCGACCGGCTACGCGGTCAGCACGTCCCGGCATTTCGGTAGCTATTCGGGGCCGACCATCGGGTTCGAGGGCGGCCGGATGTGGCAGGAGGGCCCGATCCTCTACGGCATCAGCGGCGGGTTCGATTATCTGGCCGGGCTCGGCGGCAACCTCACGCCGGGCTACGGGCGCCTCGCCTATACCAACGACTTCGCCGGGTCCCTGGAGGTGAAGGTCGGCACCCTCGTCGCGCCGGACGTGCTGGTCTACGCCAAGACCGGCGCCCTGGCCCTGCACCAGACGCTGCGCGTCGGGCCGACCCCGGGATCGCTGCCGTTCACGCGCCAGGACATTGCGGTCCGGCCGGTCGCGGGCGTGGGCGTCGAATGGGCGGTCACGGACCGCCTGTCGCTCGCGGTCGAGGCGGGCGTGGTCGGCGGCGGGATCCGCTGAGACGCGCCCCCGCCGACTTCGCCGCGCGGCGGGGCCGGCGGGCCGGGGCACGGCCGCCTATTTCGGCACGAACGCCCAATAGTCGAGGTCGAGGATCACCGCCGGGTCGTATCCGTCGCCGGCGCGGTCCGGGAAGGCGCCGCAGGGCTGGTTCTTGGTGGCGACCGTCCGCAGGCGCAGGAGCCCGACATCGGCGCGGCCGACATCGGCGGTCGCCAGCACCTCGCTCCAGGCATAGACCGTGTCGCCGGAAAACAGCGGCGCCACGTGGCGGCCGGCATTGATGCCCGCGAGGGCGAAGGCGTTGCCGAGCCCGTTGAAGCTCAGCGCCCGGGCGAGCGAGATCACGTGGCCGCCGTAGATCAGGCGCCGGCCGAAGCGGGTGTCCTTGGCGGCCAGCCCGTCGAAATGCACCTTGGCGGTGTTCTGGAACAGGCGCGTGGCGATCTGGTGCTCGGCCTCCTCGACGGTCATGCCGTCGACGTGGTCGATCTTCTCAGCCACCGCGTAATCCGCGAAGCGGTGCGGGCTGCCGGCGAGGTCGGTGTCGTAGGCGGCGGCCGAGAGCGTCGGCAGCGCGCCCGCGAGGTCCTGCGGGTCGACCACCTTGGCGAGGCTCGGCACGTGCTCCTCAGCGATGGCGGCCTCGGGGTCGCGCTTGCGCACGAGCACCCAGCGGCAATAGCTCAGCACGGTCTCGCCGTGCTCGTCGGAGCCGACCGAGCGGACATAGACCACGCCGGTCTGCCGGTTCGAACTCTCCTTGAGGCCGATCACCTCCGACACCGTGGAGACCGTCTCGCCCGGATAGACCGGCCGCCGGAACCCGCCCTCGGCGTAGCCGAGATTGGCCAGCGCGTTGAGGGAGACGTCCGGCACGGTCTTGCCGAACACCATGTGGAAGGTGAGCAGGTCGTCGAGCGGGCTCTTCGGGTAGCCGATCGCCCGGGCGAAGGCGTCCGACGACTGCACGGCGAAGCGCGGCCCGTAGAGGCCCGTGTAGAGCGCCACGTCGCCCACCGTCACGGTGCGCGGGGTGGCGTGGCGAATGGTCTCGCCGAGGCGGAAATCCTCGAAGAAGCGGCCGGGATTCGTCTTCACGGGCGGTCGGTCCTACTGCGCGTAAACGTAGGTGGCGGGCACGGCGTACTCGTGCAGCAGGCGGCTGATGAACAGCAGCAGCAGGATCAGGATGATCGGCGAGATGTCGACGCCGCCGAGATTGGGCAGCAGGTTGCGGATCGGCCGCAGCACCGGCTCGGTCAGCCGGTAGAGCACCTCGCCGATCTGCGCGACGATCGGATTGCGCACGTTCACCACGTTGAACGCCACCAGCCAGCTGAGAACCGCGCTTGCGATGAGGACATAGATGAAAAGCTGGACGACCGTGTCGAAGAGCCAGATCAGGGCGTTCATGCGGGTTCGCGCGCTATCCTCGGGGCGCCCGCAACCCAGCGCCGGAGCGGCGCGCGGCGGGCGACGTTGAAACAGGAATTGACAGGCTGAGCCGCCCGCGCCTACAAGGCCGGCGCCTCGACGGGGCTGTAGCTCAGATGGGAGAGCGCCGCAATCGCACTGCGGAGGTCAGGGGTTCGAATCCCCTCAGCTCCACCACTTATTTTTCGCGTCAGGAAAGTAAGTGGTGGCAATGGGTTACGAGAAAGCGTCCCAGTTTTTCTCCCCATGCCTCCCCATCCAGGGGACGTTCTTCTCCCCATACCGAAGCACGCAGCGCTAGTCCGTTCCTTCGTTCGGCTCCTTCTTCGACGTGACGTCCCAACGCATTGGGGGCAAGCCATCGAACAAGACGCCCTGCCTCGGAGCACCTGAGATTCTGGCATGCGCCGAAGGAGAGGGCGGCATGCGCCGGCCCAGGAGGCGGCGCTTCGACGCGGCCAGACCTTCGAACGTCCATGACATCAGCCTCCGTGCCGGATCCCCGACATCGAGCGGGCTGGCTCGGGCGGCCCCATCGCGATCTTGATTCGGGACGTGGGCACCATCGGAATCGAGCCGCCGGTGTCGCGACGCGGAAGCCGCAGTGCTGCAACGTGGGAAGCAGCGACAAAAAAAGGACCTTGCGATGCGCCTATGAGGTCGTCTTCGGGAGATCGGGCGGGTCGAGGAACTCCCGCAGCCTCCGATCGGCCGCGGCCGCACCGTCGGTCGACTCAAGTGGTGCATGACGCGGCAGGAACGGACGATTCGCCGGAATCTTCAACGCTCGGTTCCCGGCCCATTCCTTTCCACCGCACACCGCCGCGGTTCACCTCCCCCTTCCTGGGCTTTGAGATCTACGGGGACGCGGTGGCCCGCCTCGCTCGTTTCGGCATCGCCCCGCGGCCGGGCGCATCGTCGCCGTGGCGCGGGGGCGGACAGAGTTCGGGCATAGCGCGCTCGGCGCTCGCTCCATCCTGGCCGACCCGCGCGAGGCCGCCATGCGCGACCGCATCAAAGCCTCGGTCAAGTTCCGGGAGGAGTTCCGGCCCCTCGCCTCGAGCATCCTGCACGAGCACGACCCGGACCACTTCGAGGACCACGCGGCGAGCCCGTACATGGAGCGGGTCCTGCGCTGGCGGCTCGGCCGCGCATCCAAGGGCGTGCGCAACCGCGACGGTACGGGCTGCCTACAGAGCGTGGGTCGTGGTCCGACCCCTTGCTCCGAGCCGTCATCCGGTCGTTCCACGTGGCCACCACCGTGCCTATGGTCCTCAACACGAGCTTCAACGTCATGGGCAGGCCGATGGTGCATGACGTCGAGGACATCGATGTCGGCGTTTTCCTGACCTCCGACATCGATGTCCTCGATCTGGAGGATGCGCTGTTCCGCGAGGAGGCCGACCGCCCCGGCGTCCGCTGACGCACGAGCAGGTCGGGCGTACGGAACACCACTGCGGAGGTCTGGGCCTGCGCGCTCTTGCCTTGGACGAACCGCATCGTTGGCCGCAGCGCCGCCTCGCGAGAAGCGCCTCAGCGTCGGCCATGTCGTTCTTCTGCCGCTTCACGAACGGCTTCACGTAGGCTGGTGGGATGAGCCGCGTTTCGCAGCCCACCAAGGCTATCTCACGTGCCCAGTAAGGAGCGCTGGCGCATGCTTCCATAGCGACCACGCAACGCGGAAGTGTCGAGAAGAACGTCAGCACGTGATTACGCCGCAGCTTCTTGCGGAAAACGACGGCGCCGCTCGTATCCGAGCCGTGAACCTGGAAAACCGATTTAGCCAAATCAATCCCGACTGTGCTAACCTCACCCGTGGACGCCTCCTGCAGTGGTGTTGCAACACCCCCACTCTGGCACATCGATGCCGTCAGGGGGGCGTCCACCCCTACGCTTCCCAGAAGTGCCGAGGGCGGTCCGGATGGCTGGGGTGGGCGCACAGCCGAACGTCCGGTCTTGCGCGCTCAGGCGATCCGGCATGACGCAGTCTGGCCGGAAGCGGCCGGTCCGCTTCAGAGCCGAACGGCCAGGAAAGCGGACCCGTTCTCGCCGACGCAGGCCGGGCGACGTCCGCCTCGAGCCGAGGCTCCGCAGCGGCAGGCGTGATTGGAATTCCGAGCAACTAATTGCTGTCCGATCGATCGTGCCTCGGCTTCTCTGACGACGTCATCAGAGGAGGAGCGTATGGCAGACCAGACGACCGGGCTTCCGAACCCGCCTCCGTTCGATCCGGAAGCGATCCCTGAGGCCGCCACTCTTTCGCGCGGCGGGCTCTCCCTTCGCCTCGAATGGCGTGACGGCCGCGCCGCGACGCTGCCCGCCGATCGCCTTCGGCTGCGCTGCCGCTGCGCGTGGTGCACGCGCGACCGCGTCGAGAACCGTTTCCCCGAGGCCTTTGGTGGCATCGCCGTCACGAAGGTCGAGCCGATGGGCGGCTACGCCGTGCACATCGCCTTCAGCGATGGCCATGCCCGCGGGATCTTCCCCTGGTCCTACCTGCGCGCCCTCGCAGCCGAGGTGCCCCCCGTCGCGCTCGAAGCTCCAGAACGTCAAGCCGCCTGACCCCCGATCCGACCGCTCCGCGACCGCGCGAGCGCCGCCACCCCGTTGACGCGAGACCGTGCCATGAGCGCCTTCGAATCCGCGACGAAGACCGAGATCATCGAGACCGACATCCTGGTGATTGGCGGCGGCACCGGCGGCCCGATGGCTGCCATCAAGGCCAAGGAGGCCGACCCCAAGCTCCGCGTCGTCCTGATGGAGAAGGCGAACGTCAAGCGCTCCGGCGCGATCAGCATGGGTATGGATGGGCTGAACAACGCGGTCGTTCCAGGCTACGCGACTCCTGAGCAGTACGTGAAGGAGATCACCGTCGCCAACGACGGCATCGTCAATCAAAGGGCGGTGATGGCCTACGCGCAGGGGTCATTCCCGATGATCCAGTACCTCGACAAGCTCGGCGTCAAGTTCGAGAAGGATGGTTCGGGCGAATACAACATGCGTAAGGTCCATCACATGGGGACCTACGTGCTGCCGATGCCAGAAGGTCACAACGTCAAGAAGGTCCTCTACCGACAGCTGCGTCGCCTGCAGGTTGGCGTCACCAACCGGTACATGGCGACCCGCCTCCTGAAGGGCGCTGACGGGCGCATCGCCGGGGCGATCGGCGTCAATACCCGCACCTCCGAGTTCCTCGTGGTCAAGGCCAAGGCGGTGATCCTCGCCTGCGGTGCCGCCGGGCGGCTGGGGCTTCCCGCCTCCGGCTACATGTTCGGCACCTATGAGAATGCGGCCAATTGCGGCGACGGCTACGCGATGGCCTACCATGCGGGGGCGCAACTCGCGAACCTCGAATGCTACCAGATCAACCCGCTCATCAAGGATTATAACGGCCCGTCCTGTGCCTACGTCACCGGCCCATTCGGGGGATACACCGCCAATAATCGCGGGGAGCGGTTCATCGAGTGTGATTATTGGTCTGGACAGATGATGTTGGAGTTCTGGCGTGAATTGCAGGGCGGAAACGGCCCAGTCTTTCTTAAAATGGATCACCTGCGCGAGGAGACGATCTCCGAGATCGAGACCATTCTGCACTCGAACGAGCGGCCCTCGCGCGGGCGCTTCCACGAGCGCCGAGGTACCAACTACCGCAAGCGCCCGGTTGAGATGCACATCTCCGAAATCGGCTTCTGCTCCGGCCACTCGGCCTCGGGCGTGTTCGTGGACGAGTTCGCCCGCACGACGGTGCCCGGCCTCTACGCCGTCGGCGACATGGCGAGCGTGCCCCACAATTATATGCTCGGCGCCTTCGTGAACGGTGGCATCGCCGGGGCGGACGCAGCGGCCTACTGCGCCGCAACGAGCTCCACCGGTTACGATGACGGTGACCTCTCCGCCGAGCAGGCCCGCGTCCTCGCCCCGACCCGCCGGACCGACGGGCTCACGCCGCACGAGATGGAATTCAAGACCCGCCGCCTTGTGAACGACTATCTTGAGCCGCCGAAGGTCACGGCCAAGATGGAGCTCGGCCAGCGTCGCTTTGCCGAGATCCGCGAGGACCTCGATCTGCTCTGCGCCCGCGACCCGCACGAGCTGCACCGGGCGCTGGAGATGCAGACGATCCTCGACTGCGCCGACATGGCGGCCGCGGCCTCGCTCTACCGCACCGAGAGCCGCTGGGGCTTCTATCACCTCCGCGTCGATCACCCCGCGACCGACGACGCGAACTGGAACTGCCACACCGTGCTGTTCAAGGACGCGCGGGGCCAGATGGCCCACGCCAAGCGCGCGGTCGATCCGTTTATCGTCCCGGTCGCCGCCGAGGAGATGAGCGCGTACCACCAGCTCCGCATCAAGACTCCGGCTGCAGCCGAGTAAACCTCCCACGAACCGGAGATCGATCAATGCCGATCATCAATCAGGCCAGCAGCGCCGCGGTCGTCATCGACGACGAGAAGTGCATCGCCGAGAAGGGCTGCCGCGTCTGCGTCGACGTCTGCCCACTCGACATCCTCGCGATCGATGAGACCCGGCAGAAAGCCTACATGAAGTACGACGAGTGCTGGTACTGCATGCCGTGCGAGGTCGATTGCCCGACGAACGCGGTCAAGGTCAACATCCCGTACCTGCTGCGCTGAGGCCGACCATGAGTCCCGTATTCGATTCCTTCGACGACGACCTCGACGACTTGGCCGAGCGTTGCGCCAGCGCCGACGCGGGCGTCCGGCGCGTCGCGATGATGGAGCTCGCCGAGGCCGTAGGCCCCGAGGCAAAGGTCCTGCTCCTGAAGGGTCTCGGCGACCCGGACGCCACCGTACGTGCGGCCGCCGCTAAGGCCCTGGACGAGCACGACGGCGCGGACGTCGTCGAGGGGCTGGTGCGCTCCCTGGAGGATGCCGACGAGGCCGTGCGCCGCACCGCCGCCGATACACTCGCCGAGAAGAAGGAACCGGCATGCGGTCCGCTCCTGATCGAGCGCGCCGAGCACGCGGATCCCTTCGTGAAGGCCTCCGCCCTGCGGGCCTTGCGCGAACTCGTCCTGCCTGACGCCCTATCCGCAGCGCTGAAGGCCCTGCAGAGTCCGCATCCGGAAGTCCGCCGCGAGGGCTTGGGTGTCATCGGTTACCTGAAGGCCGAGGAGGCTCTGCCGGCCCTGATCGCCACGGCGAGCGATCCCGACCCGACCGTCCGCCGCGCGACGATGGCGGCTCTGGTGTTCCTGCGCCCCGGTGGGCCCGGCGTTTCGACGCTGATCGCCGGGTTGTCCGACAAGCATTGGCAGGTGCGCGAGGAGGCGGCGGTCTCTTGTGCCAAGATCCGGCTGCCCGAGGCGACAGCGCCACTCATCACGACGATGGAGGATCCCGTCTGGCAGGTCTGCACGAAGGCGGCCAACGCGCTCGGCCGGATCAAGGCCCCTGCCGCGGTCGATGTTCTGGGCTGGGCGCTCGGCTCCGACATCAGCAATCTGCGCAAGGAGGCCGCCGCCGCCCTCGGCGAGATCGCGGACCCGAGTGCCCTCGCTGCTCTGGAAGCCTCCGCGAACGATCCCGATCCCGATGTTCGCAAGCTGATCCACTGGGCGATCGGGCGCTGCCAGGGCCGCCCCTGACCGACTCTCCGTCATGGCTTCGCTTGAATGGCCATGACGGGACGATCCCGGATGAGATCAGGCTTTCCTCCGCCCGGCGGAGGGGGCTCGTCATCTCCTGCTAGGTCCCTGATGCGCAGATCTTTCCAAAGGTTGGTCGCCGCGTCCGGATGAGCGGAACGCGCTTGAATTTAGAATTGGTACACGGTTTGCTGCGCTGCCGCATATGACGCGCAGGAGCCGACCATGCAGTCCATGGGGCCACTTCGCCTATCCCCGCCGAGGCTGCCCGCACAAGCGAGCGCCCTGCTGCTCCCCGAGGCCGCCCCGCAATCAAACAGCGGACAGCGCCCGCTACTCGATGGGCTGGCCGAGCGCGAGGTCGCTCTCATCATGGAGAAGGGGCGGCGTCGGGTGCTCTATCGCGGCGCGACCCTGTTCACGCAGGAGACGCCGAACGACGGGATCTGGATCGTCGAGAGCGGTCGCATCCGGGTCTTCTACGCGGCGCCCTCCGGCCGTGAGATCACCCTGGCGTACTGGTATCCGGGCAATTTCGTGGGTGGCCCCGACGTGTTCGGCACCGGCCTGCACAAATGGTCCGGCATGGCGGCGAGCAACTCCTCGGTGCTGCATCTGCCGGGCAAGGCCCTCCGGCAGCTCGTGACCCAGGTCCCCGCCCTCGCAATCGGAGTGATCGAGGGGCTGACCTTCAAGGGGCGCTGCTACTCGACCCTTGCCCAGATGCTTGGCACCCGCTCCATCACCGAGCGGTTGGCCCACCTGCTCCTGCATCTCGGTGACCTCTACGGCGTGCCGGGAGAGGACGGGACGGTAATCGCGGCGACCTTCACCCATGCCGACCTCGCTCACATGGTCGGCGCGACCCGGCAATGGGTAACGATCAGCCTGAAGCGACTCTCGGAGCAGGGCGTCGTCGCCACGCGGCGCACGCAGATCGTCATCCTGCGCCCCGAAATCCTCGCTCAGATGCGCGGCGGCGAGGAATGCGCCTAATCGAGAAGCTTTCCGCACAATCGCGCAGCACATCCGGTGACGCCTCGCCATTTTACGCAACTAATCGACGCTCACCGTCCCTCTGCAATTGAACGCCATCACCGAAGAGTCCGACTGTGCACTCGATGTCGGTGCGACATCGGATCGAAACGATGGAGCGGGCGATGGCAAGACGGTTTCCCGGACTCGGATCAGTTTCCGCCCTCGCACTTCTCGCGCTGACCGGCATCGGGTCCGGCGCCCCGGCTCGCGCAGAAACCCTTACGGTCGGCATCGGTACGCAGGACACGACGACCAACACCGCCACCGTTGGCGTGGTGATCCGCCAGCTGAAGCTTCTCGAGAAGTATCTGCCGAAGACCGGCCGATACGCCGGCAAGACCATCCAGCTCGATTGGCAGAACTTCACCTCCGGCCCGCCCGTGACGAACGGGATGATGGCCGGCAAGCTCCAATTCGGCGCGATGGGCGACTATCCGCTCGTCGTCAACGGTGCCACGTTCCAGAACAATCCCGAGAGCCAGTCGCAGCTCATCGCGGTCGCCGCCTACAATATCTACGGCTCCGGCAACGGCATCGTCGTCAACAAGGAGTCCGACTACTTCTCCTTCGAGGACCTCAAGGGGAAGGTGGTGAGCGTGCCGTTCGGCTCGGCGGCCCATGGGATGGTCCTGAAGGCTCTACAGGACAAGGGCTACCCGGCGACCTATTTCCGCCTCGTCAGCCAGAGCCCGGAGGTCGGCTCCACCAATCTGCAAGAGAAGAAGATCGACGCCCACGCCGATTTCGTGCCCTTCGCCGAGTTGCTGCCGTTCCGCGGCTTCGCCCGCAAGGTGTTCGACGGCGTCGAGACCAAACTCCCGACATGGCACGGCGTTGTCGTGCGCACCGATTTCGCCAGGCAATACCCGGAGATCGTGGAAGCCTACATCAAAGCGGTTCTGGATGCCGATGCCTGGGTCAAAGCGGATCCGAAACGCGCCGCCGAGCAGATCGCCTCCTGGACCGGCACTGACAAGGAAGTGGTCTACATCTTCCTCGGTCCCGGCGGGATTATGACGATCGATCCCACGATCAAGCCGCCGCTGATCGACGCCGCCCGCGAGGACGTGAAGGTTCTTCAGAAGCTCGACCGGATCAAGGAATTCGACGTCGGCCCCTGGGTCAACGACACGTATCTGCGCAACGTCTTCGCCGAACGCAGCCTCGATTACGAAAAGCAGCGCGCGAGCACCGCTAATTACGAGGTGAGCGGCGAGGACACGTTCTGCAGGAAGCCGATCACCGAGCCGCGCAAAGCGGGTGAGATCTGGGTGAAGGGCGGGGACATCAAGCCCTATTCCAGTGCCGCCTGCGCGCTCGGCGCGTTGAACGAGATGAAGGCCAAGGGGCAGGCCGCCGATGTCGCCTACGTGTTCGACACGGCACGCGGCATCAAGCTCTTCGCCCGGGAAGCGTTCTACGTCGTCGACGGCAAGGGCGGGATCGCGCCCTTCCTCCTGAAGCAGGATGCCGAGGCTGCCGCCAGGGACGGCGGCAAGGTGATGCCCTTCGACGAGGCCCTCAAGGCCGCCGTGACGGGAGGCTAATCCGATGGAAGCTGTCGCCCTCCGGCCCGCCCCCGAAGCCGAACCCGAGCGAACGGTTCTCTCCCCGCCTGCGGTTCCGGCCAAGCATGCCGGGGGCCGTGCCCGTCGCTGGCTTCGCCTGCACGGGGCCGGTTTCCGCGCCGCCTTGATCGGGCTCGTCTCGCTCGTCCTATTCGTCGCGCTCTGGCAATATCTGACCGCGAACCGCGTCGCGCTCTACGTGCGGTTCCTCAACATCCCGACCCCGATGGACGTGCTCGGCCGTGCGGTCATCGCCCTGCGCAGCCCCGTCTTCGGCGATCACGTCCTCATATCGTGCCGCCGGATTCTGTTCGGCTTCCTCCTGGCCGGAGCAATCGCGGTGCCGCTCGGGCTGTTGATGGGCCGCTACCGCCTGCTGCGGGAGATCGCCTTCCCGATCTGCGAGGTGCTGCGGCCAATCCCGGCCATCGCCTGGGTGCCGATGGCGATCATGCTCTGGCCGACGAACGAGGGCTCGATCGTCTTCATCACCTTCCTCGGATCGTTCTTCCCCGTCCTGATCAACACGTTGCAGGGCATGGCGCAGGTCGATCCGGTGCTGGTGCGCGCCGCCCGTTGCCTGGGCGCCACCGAGCCGGCGATCTTCCGCGAGGTCTACCTGCCCGCATCGCTGCCGCAGATCTTCACCGGGCTGACCGTCGGCATGGGCGTCGCCTGGGTCTCACTGATCGCCGCCGAGATGATCTCAGGCCAGTTCGGCATCGGCTACTTTACCTGGGAAGCTTATTCCCTGGTCCAGTACCCGGACATCGCCCTCGGCATGCTCACGATCGGCCTGCTCGGTCTCGGGTCCAGCTTCGCGATTCGCCTCGTCGGACGCCTCGTCATGCCCTGGGCCGCCGCCCGCTGAGCTGAACGCCGTCATCGCATAGCATCGAGTGAGGAGCCTGCCATGGCTGAATCGAGCCGGGGCCTGATCGAGGTCCGCGACTTTTGCCTGCGATACGAGACGATGGAAGGCTCCGTAGAGGCCGTCTCGAACGCCTCGCTCACGGTGCGGCCCGGCGAGTTCATCTCGATCATCGGTCCTTCGGGCTGCGGGAAGTCGACCCTGCTCAACGCGCTCGCCGGGTTCCTCAAGCCGTCCTCGGGACAGGTCACGGTTGACGGCGAGGCAATCGCGGGGCCGAGCGCCGAGCGCGGCATGATCTTCCAGCAATACTCGCTGTTCCCATGGAAGACTGTCCGTGAGAACGTCGAGTTCGGCCTGAAGATGAAGGGCCTCAGGCGTAGCGAGCGCGAGCGGCAGGCTCGCACGCTCCTCGGCCTCGCGGGCCTCACTGCCTTCGAAAATTACTATCCCGACCGGTTGTCGGGCGGAATGAAGCAGCGAGTCGGCATCGTGCGCGCCCTCGCCACCGGCCCGCGCATCCTCTTGCTCGACGAGCCGTTCGGAGCCCTCGACGCACAGACCCGGCTGATCATGCAGCAGATCCTCACCAACATGTGGCAGCGCCTGAAGATCTCGGTGCTGTTCGTGACTCACGACATCGACGAGGCGATCTTCCTCTCCGACCGCGTCTACGTGATGACCGCCCGTCCCGGGACCATCAAGGCCGAGATCGTGGTGCCGCTGCCCCGCCCGCGGCAACCAGCCCTGACCCTGTCCTCCGAGTTCCTCGGTCTGCGCCGGGGGCTGATGTCGCTGATCCGCGAGGAGAGCATCCGCGCCATGGGCGGAGAGGTCAGCGCAGAGGCGATGAAGGGCCTGGCCATCGATCTCGAAGGCCAGGATCTCGCTGCGCTGCTCTGAGCTCCGCGCCAACGGGGAAAGCCATGACCTACGTCGTCACCGAGAACTGCATCCACTGCAAGTACACCGACTGCGTCGAGGTCTGTCCGGTCGACTGCTTCTACGTCGGTGACACCATGCTGGTGATCAACCCGGACGAGTGCATCGACTGCGGCGTTTGCGAGCCGGAGTGCCCGGCCGATGCAATCAAGGCCGATACGGAGCCGGGAATGGCAGGCTGGAAGGCCTTCAACGCCAAGTACGCCGACCTCTGGCCCAACATCACCGAGAAGACCGAGCCTGCCGACGACGCGGCGGCGTGGGACGGCCGCGACGGCAAGCTGCTCGAAGCGTTCGGGAATGCGGATCCGGCGGTCGCCTGAGCAAGGAAGACAGAGCCATGAGCAAGTTTCACGAGGCGCGCGTTCTGTCGGTCCATCACTGGACCGACAGCCTGTTCTCGTTCCGCACCACCCGCGATCCGGCATTCCGCTTCCGCAACGGCGAATTCACCATGATCGGCCTGGAGGTCGAGGGCCGGCCGCTTCTGCG
>NZ_NPKS01000022.1:0-109184 GCF_008329595.1 Methylobacterium sp. P1-11 | reverse complement strand
CCGCAGCGTCTCGCCCGAGCAGCCGATCTTGGCGGCGATCGACTGCATCGCGGCCCAGGGTGAGCTGTGCTCGCCCTGATGCTCCCGGACCATCCGGACAGCCCGCTCGCGGACCTCAGGGGAAAACGGTGGGGTATGCTTCGTCATGGCTCCAGTCTCTCAAGAGTTGGAGCCTCCGGGAAACCCGGGGCGGTTCACACCTGAACCGGGACGCGGTCTACCGCATCCTCAAGGCCGAGGGCCTCAACCGGCTGCCGCCCGCTGAGAAGGCCCGCAAGCCGCACGGCAGCTTCAAGGACTACGAGGTCGGCTTTATCCACGTCGACGTAAAACACCTGCCCAAGCTGCAGGACTGTGATCGCGTCCTGCGCAAGCGCTACCTGTACGTCGCGATCGACCGCGCCTCGCGCTACGTGCACTTGGCCGTCAAGGACGACGAGACCACCGCCTCCGCCGTCGCCTTCCTCGACGAGGCGCTCGGCGCCTTTCCCTTCAAGGTTACGCACGTGCTCACTGACCGCGGCTCGTGCTTCACGGCCGACGCCTTCGAGCACGCCTGCAAGCGGCACGGTGTGCAGCATCGCACGACGAAACCTTACACGCCGAAGACCAACGGCATGGTTGAGCGCTTCAACGGCCGCGTGCAGCGCGAGGTGCTGGGCATCACGCTCTGGAGCCACCAGGATCTTGAGACGCTGCTGACCGGCTTCAACGTCGCCTACAACGGCCGCCGTCAGCGCGTCCTGAAGGGCCGCTCACCCGACAGGGTCCTGCGCGAGCGGCTGAAGGCGAAGCCTGAGCTCGCCAAGCCGGTCACCAAACCGCCGGACCCGGAGGCACTCCCGAAAGCTCTCAAGGTAGTTGCACGCGCCAAGGAGGTCTCGCATCCAGACAGGGGCAGATATCGATTTCGTTGATTTCCGCCGGATTTGATTTCACCGCCGAATTTGATCGATTCGCCTCTCTTCGCCGACGTCGTCTCATCGCTGTTCGATGCTGGGGCGGTCCATGGACGATCGATCCCCAGTCTCGATGAGTGTGTGCAACCTGCACCAGCCTGTGCACTAAACGCCCGAAAGCTTTTCCTTGGCGAGCGGCAGGCTGCGCACGCGGCGGCCGGTCAGGGCGGCGACCGCGTTGACCACCGCGGGTGGAACGCCGGGCAGGCCCGGCTCGCCGATGCCGCCCATGGGGGCGCCACTCTCGATGATGGTGACGTGCACGCGCGGCATGCGGTCCCGGTCGAGGATGGGGTAGGTATCGTAGTTGCGGGCCTGCCGCGTTCCGCCCTCATAGACCACCTGCTCTAGCAAGGTTGCCGAGAGCCCGAGAGCGGCGGCGCTCTCGACCTGGCGCTTGACGATGGCCGGGTTGACGATGCTGCCCGGATCGATGGCGATCCACAGGTCGTGAACCTTTGCCTCGCCATCCTTGAGCGACACCTCGGCGATCGTGGCGGTCTCCGAGCCGAAGGGCGATGCCATGGAGACGCCGCGTGCGCGCCGGGTCCCGTCCGCGGCCTGGAACGGGCCGCGCTTCCAGCCGCCCGCGAGGTCGGCGACGGCCTTGAGCAAGGTGGCGTGGCGTGGGCTGTCCTTCAGCAGCGCCATGCGCAAGGCAAAGGGATCCTTGGAGCCCGCATCGGCCAACTCGTCGAGGAAGCTCTCGTAGAAGAAGTCGTTCATGGAGTGACCGACCGAGCGCCAGAAGGCGATGGTAACGGGATGCGCGACCTTCACGTAGTTGAGGCGTCGGTTGGCGATCGCGTAGGGCTTCTTGTCGAGGCCCTCCACCACAGAGGAATCGACCGGCGCCTTGAAGATCGAGCCGAACCAGCGGCTGATCGGCCCCTCGCCCACGGCGGTCGTTTGGATCGCAAGGGGCATCCCGTCGGCCCCGAGCGCGGCGCGGAAGCGGGCGAAGCCGATGGGCCGCACCGCATCCATGCCGAACTCCTCCTCGCGCGACCACAGCACCCGCACCGGACGGCCCGTCGCCTTGGCGAGCAGGATCGCCTGCGGGAACGGGTTAGACGAGCCGTAGTAGAAGTGGCGCCCGAAGAACCCGCCGAGCATCGGCGAGTGGATGCGCACAGCATCGGGCTGGAGCCCTGCGACCTTCGCAGCCACGGACTGGAACAGCTCCGGCATCTGGTTCGGCAGCCAGACGTCGAGAGTGCCGTCCGCATTGAAGCGGGCGATGGACGAGGGCGGCTCCAACTGCGCATGGGCGAGGTAGGGCGCGTCGTATTCCGCCTCGACCACCCGGCTTGCCTTGGCGAACGCCCCGGCGACGTCCCCCTCCGCCTCGGCCGATAATCCGGGCTCGCGCGTGGCCTTGAGGGCCGCCAGCATGGCAGTCGACGAGAACGTGCCCGAGACGGTGGCAAGGCCGTCGGCGGCGGGTTTCGTCCAGGCGACGCTCAAGGCCTCTACCGCCTTGCGGGCCCGCCACCAGCTGTCGGCGACAACCGCCACGGCGCCGGGCAGGCGGTGGACCGAGTGCACGCCCGGCATCGCCTTCACCGCTGCCTCATCCGTCAGCGCCTCTGGTTCGGTCCCGAGGTGGGGGGCGTGCTGCACGGCGGCGTGGAGCATGCCCTCGACCTTGAGGTCGATGGCGTAAGTGGCCTTGCCCGTCGACTTGTCCTGCATGTCGAGGCGGGCCACCGGCTTGCCGATGTAGCGGAAGTCCTTGGGATCCTTGAGCGGCACGTCCTCGCGCGGCAGTAGGGTGAGGGCAGCCGCGGCCAGTTCGCCGTACCCGAGGCTGCGGTTCGACGCCTTGTGCACCACCCTGCCGTCATCGGTGGTGAGCGTCTCCTGCTTCACGTCGAGCCGGGCGGCGGCCGCGCGCAGCAGCATCTCCCGGGCGGTGGCGCCGAGGCGGCGCATGACGGCGTAGCTCGATCGGGTCGAGAAGCTGCCACCGGTCAGACGCAGGCCGTTGACGACGGCGTAGTCGGGGCCGGGCGGCGCGCATTCCACCACGAACCGGCTCGGGTCGATGTCGAGTTCCTCGCCGATGGTCTGGGCGAGACCGGTGTTGATGCCCTGCCCACCCTCGACGAACGGGCTCAGGAGCTTGATCGTGCCATCCGGACGGATTTCGAGGAACGCGGCGACCCGCGTTCCGGGCTTCGGGGCGATGGCCGCGGCGCCCTCCGCCTGAGCGAAAGCGGGATCCACCGGAAGTCCGACGCTGAGGATCAGGGCGCCGCTCGCGGCGCCTAGGAAGCCGCGGCGGGAGAGGTTGCGTATCGGCTTCTGGCTCGCGGCCGGCGTTGCGTGGGTGAGGCGCAGGGGGGTGAGATCGTTCATGGTGCGTCGCTCCTCAAGCCGCGGCCTGCCGCACGGCGGCGGCGATGGCGTTGTAGGTTCCGCACCGGCACAGGTTCGTCATCGCCTGCCCGATGTCGCCGTCGGTAGGTCTCGGGTTCTGCTGCAGGAGGGCGGTGGCGGCCATGACCTGGCCGGACTGGCAGTAACCGCATTGCGGCACCTGCACGCCGACCCATGCCTCCACGACGCGCTTGCCGACCGCGTCCTGCCCGATCGCCTCGATCGTCGTGATCTTGGCGTTCCCGACGCTTTCCGTCGGGATCTGGCACGAGCGCGTGGCCTGCCCGTCGAGGATCACGGTACAGGCCCCGCATTGACCGATGCCGCAGCCGTACTTCGTGCCGGTCAGCCCGAGGGTGTCGCGCAGGACGAAGAGCAAGGGCGTGTCGCCTTCGACATCCACGTCGTGCCGCGTGCCGTTGATCGTGAGGGTCTGCATGATGCGCCTCCTAGAATTTCGCCGTGGCGGGATAGTCGTCGGCTTGGACGGTAGTGGGCCGGGATGCGCGACGCGGGGGAAGCCAGGCGCCGGAGGCCAGCGACGCGGCGTTGCCCGTCCCCATCGCGGCCAGTCCGAGGCCGAGGGCCAGGAAGAGGCCGTTCGTTCCCCAGCCGAGGTGGAGCGCCAGGGCCCCGCCGCCGAGGGACACGAGGACCCGGACGATGCCGGAAGCCAGGGGCCAACCGACGCGGCCGGCACCCTGCGCGGCGAAGTACAGCGCCAGGCCGAAACCGAAGAAGCCGTAGAAGGGGCCGACGATGCGCAGGTACGCCGCTCCCGTCGCCAGCATCGTGGCGTCATCGCCGAACAGGCGGAGCCAGGCATCGGGCGCCACGGCTGCGGCCATGCCCAGCACCTCCGTGACGCATCCCGAGATGATCGCCCCGGTCCAGGCCGAGCGTCGTGCCCGACCGATGTCGCCGGCGCCCGCCGCCGTGCCGACCATGGCTGAGAGCGGGGCGCCGAAACCGAACACGATCGGGACCAGGAGATATTCGAGGCGTACCCCGGTGCCGTAGCCGGCGACTGCTCCTGGTCCCTGCAGTCCGACGAGACCGGTCGCCGTCGCGATCGTGACATTGGTTGTGGCGGTGACCAGCGCTGAGACCGCGCCGACCCGGAGGATCGCGCCGAGCGCCGCACCGGACAGCGCCGGTGGGCGCAGGGGTGGCCGGAGCACGCCGCGCCCCGACCAGAGGTAGGTGGCGAAGATCGCCACGCCGACCGCATAATAGGCGAGCACCGCGACGCCGCCACCGAAGATGCCGAGCTGTGGGATCGGCCCCCAGCCGAAGATTAGGGCGGGCGACAGGGGAACGAGCGCGACCGCTCCCCCGCACGTCACCGTGGCCGGCAGGGTCATGTTTCCGGTACCCCGGATCACCGCGGCCAGCGCGTTGAACAGCCAGACGAGCAACGCTCCCGAGAACACCACGGCGGAATAGGTCGTGGCCGCATCGAGGGATAAGCCCGTGCCGCCCATCGCCCGGAACAGCTCAGGTCCGAACGCCAGCACCAACGCCGTGGTGAAAATGCCAAGGGCCACCGCGATGGCCACCGCATGCCATACCAGTCCGTTCGCCTCGTCCTCGCGACCGCCGCCGAGCGCGCGTGAGATCGCCGAGAGAATCCCGCCGCCGACCGCACCCGCCGAGACCATCTGCACGAACATCAGGATCGGGAAGACCAGGGCCATGCCGGCGAGGGCGTCGGTGCCGAGCTCGGCCACGAAGTAGGTCTCGATCAGGCCGATCGAGGCCTGCACCACCGACATCAGGACGTTCGGGGCTGCCAGGCGCAGCAACGTCGGCGTGACCGGATCGTGCAGCAGCGCTCGTGTGCGTGCGTCCATCGTGTGACCTCGACGGCGACAGGTGGCGGACCCGCGGCAACGCCGCGATTGAATGAAGCCGGAACCGAGTGGATATAGGTGCATATGCAAGTTTCTATAACTTGCATATGCACGTTCCTGCGCGGACGGGTCAAGCCAGCCGCCGAGCCTTCGTCGGGAAAGCGCGACGCTCGTCCGCAGCGGCGCGTGTACCCGACCGAGCGATCGCGATAGGACGCGACCATGACCGACGATCCCAGCACCTGCAGCAACGCCGTCCTGCGCCAGGCCATGCGCCGCATCGGCCAGCTCTACGACGACGCTCTGGCGCCGAGCGGCTTGCGCGCCACGCAGCATGGGTTGCTCGCGACAGTTCGGAAGATGGGCTCGCCGACGATGCGTGAACTCGCCGAACGGGCGGTCATGGACCTGTCCGGCCTCAGCCACACGCTGAAGCCGCTGACGCGGGACGGGTATCTTCAACTGGTGCCCGATCCGCGGGATCGTCGCGCCCGACGCATCACGCTGACCGAGAAGGGAGAGGCCAAGCTCGTCGAGACGGCGCGGCTGTGGCGCGGAGCCCAGGATCGCTTCGAAGCGGTCTTCGGCATGGAGCGAGCCGTCGCACTCAAATCCGAGTTGCGCTTCCTGACCTCGCCGGAGTTCCAAGACGCGTTCAACGACGCCGGTCTGAAGGCGGGAACTGGCACTCGATGAGCAAGTGGATCCGTGATCGACCGATATGACGGTGCGGCGGCGATCACCCGCCTCGCTGCCCGGGCGGGGTCCGGGCTCGCGCCGCTGAACCGCCTCAAAGCTTGGACCCACCGTCGACTCGCACCGTTTCCCCGGTGATCCAACGCGACGCGTCCGAGGCGAGGAACGCGATCACCTCGCCCACGTCGTCGGGCTGCCCGATGCGTTGCAGGGCCTGTATTCCGAGGATGTATGCCTGTCCTTCCTCGGTCCTGGCGAAGTGCGACATGTCGGTGTTGATCACGCCCGGTGCGACTGCGTTGACGCGGATCCCGCGCCCACCGAGCGCGGCGGCGAGGTGCTTCACCAAGGTATCGATGGCGCCCTTCGTGGCCGCGTAGACCGCGAGGTTCGGGACGACGGTGTTGGCCACGACCGAGCCGGTGAAAACGATGCCGCTGCCACTGCCGAGGATCGGCAAGAGTTGCTGCACAAGGAAGAACGGCGCCCGTACGTTCACGGCGAAGTGCGCGTCGAAGTCGGTAACCGTCGTCTCCTCGATGGTCGCGGCCGTGGCTATCCCGGCGTTGGCCACGAGGATGTCGAGGCGTTCGCCGACGATGGTCCGCGCATGCTCGGCCAGGGTGTGCGCGCCCTGCGGTTGCTGGAGATCGACGCCGATCTTGTCGGCGCGACCACCACCCGCCTCGATCTCGGCGACGAGGCTTGCAGCCTCCGCCTCGGCGCGCCCGTAATGCACCAGCACCTGAGCGCCGGCCTTTGCGAGCGCCAGGGCGGCGGAACGGCCTATGCCGCGCGAGCCGCCGGTGACGAGAGCGGTCTTCCCGGTGAGGTTGATCATGACAGATCTCCTGACGATTGAAGGGGTCGCTCGACCGGCCGCCCTCGCCGATGCTCCCGCGGTGTCCCTTGCGAGTTCGGGGAGCATGCAGCTGAGCCGGCACGGGATGCCGAGGTACGAGGATCGTTAAGACACCGGCCGGTCTACGGGAGCATCCACGCGGTCGGGATAGAAGGCGAGGTGATCCTTGATCGCCTTTACGGCTGCGTACGGGGCCTCGTAGGACCACACGGCGTCCACGGAGCGCTCGCCGCCATGCGACACGCTGAAGTAGACGCAATCACCCTTGTAGGGGCAGTAGGTGGAATGATTGGTCCGCGCGAGAAGCGTCATGTCGACGTCCTTGCGCGGGATGTACTGGACGGGCGGATAGGCGGCCTCGCGCAGGGTAAGGGCCTCGTGGGTGTCGGCTACCACCCGACCAGCCACGGTGACGACCACGCGGTTCGGGTTGAGTACGATATCGATTGGGTGGTCCGGACCGGGAACCTTGATCGGCTTGCCGCCGCTCTGGGCTGATTGTTCCATGTCATCTCCTTGTTCTCGGTGGCGCCGTGGGATCACACCAGGGACTTACCCCCGTCCACGGACAGGATTTGGCCGGTCGTGAACGAGGATCGATCCGAGGACAGGAACACGATGGCGTTCGCGACCTCGTCGGTGGTCCCCACGCGTCGCATCGGCACCGTGGAGACGAGCCCGGCCTTGCCTTCCGCGCCTCCCGTGAAGCGATCGAGCATGCCGGTGTCGGTCGGCCCCGGGGCCACCGCGTTCACGCGCACGCCGAAGCCCGCCGCCTCCAGGGCGGCCGACTTGGTCAGTCCCTCCACCGCGTGCTTGCTGGCCGCGTACACCGAGGCACCAGCCGCCCCGGCATGGCCGTAGGTCGACGAGACGTTGACGATGCTCCCGGATCCTTGCGCCTGCATGACGCGCAGCTCGTGCTTCATGCTCAGCAGCGTGCCGAGGACGTTCGTGTCGAAGGTCGCGGCTAGGCTCTCCGCCGTCTGCTCGGTGACCGGTCCGGGACGGCCCTCGGTGCCGGCGTTGTTGACCGCCGCGTCGAGGCGACCGAAGCGCTCGACCACCTGATCGACCAGGTTGGCGACCTCCTCATCACTGCGGACGTCCGCCATGATGAACGCGGCATCGGCGCCGGTCGCCTCCAGCTCCGCGACGAGGGCACGACCCGCATCCTCATGCCGCCCGGAGATGACCACGGTGCCGCCCGCCCGGGCGAAACCGAGGGCGGCGGCGCGGCCGATACCCGTGAGGCCGCCGGTGACGAGAACGACTTGCTTGCTCATGATAGCCTCCATCCGGACCCCGGACGCCGTGTGCCGGAGGCACCCCGTCCCGATCCTGGCGCCGCGGTATCCGGCGCCGGTGGAGAGAGGGCTAGGTGGTTCTGGCGGTCGCGGAAAAGACTTTGTAGGACGGTGGGCATACCTTGCAGGCATGGAGCCGTGTCTTGGAACTGCGGCACCTGCGTTACTTCGTTGCCGTTGCCGAGGAGGGCAGCCTGACGCTCGCCGCCGAACGACGGCTGCACACCGCGCAGCCCTCGCTCAGCCGGCAGATCCGGGACCTTGAAGCCGAGGTCGGCGTCGCTTTGCTCGACCGCAGTGTGCGCGGTGTCGTGACGACGGAGGCCGGCCGCGCCTTTCTGGAACATGCTCGCCTGGCCCTTGCGCAGGTCGAGGCGGCCAAGGACGCTGCACGCAAGGCTGCGCGCCCGGTCAAGGCCGCCTTCGTGCTGGGCTTTCTAACGGGTTACGAAGTGGACTGGCTGGCGGGCGCTATCAGCGTGCTGCGCGACGTGCTGCCGGAAGTGGACGTCACCATATCCAGCCGGACCTCGCCCGAACTCGCCGCGGCGCTGATGGAGGGCAAGGTCGACGTCGCCTTCATGAGGGCTGAGGCGAACATGCCGGACCTCGCGTTCGTCCCCCTTACGAAGGATCCGCTGATCGTCATTCTCCCCAGTGACCATCGCCTGGCGACACGGGATGCGATCCGCCTCGAAGACCTGGCGGATGACCCACACATCATCGTGGCCTGGACCGCCCCGACCCTGCGCCTGATCATCGACGAATGCCTGGCGCGGTCCGGCCTCGACATCACGCCGACGCATGAGGTGGACAATCTCTCGATGGCGATGTCGCTCGTCTCGTCCACCAGGGGCGTCGCCCTCTTGCCGGCCTACGCTCGCAACTTCCTGCCCTGGTCGGTCGTCAGCCGCCCCTTGGCCACGATCGGCCAGCCGCCGGGCATCGACCTCGTCCTCGGATATCGCAAGGAGCACTCGCCGGAGGTCCTGAGGCTGTTCCTGTCACGGGTCGACGACCTGGTCGCGCGCGCCACAAATCGCCGACCCGGATAGGGGCACGGTGCGGCGTGGACGGACCGACACCGTCGTGACGGTCACGTATCGGCGCCCTTCATACGCTCGGACAGGAACTCGATGAACAGACGGGCGCGGACCGGCAGTCGCCGGCCGAACGCGTGAACGGCATACGCCGTGTTGCTGGCCGTCGGCAGCCCCGGCAGCAGTTCGACGAGGCGCCCCGCCATCAGGTCGTCGGCGACGGCGATCCGAAGCAGATAGGCGACCCCCGTGCCCATCAGGGCGGCCTGGCGGAGCGACCCGCTGTCGTCTGAAGCGAAGGGCCCGTCCGGCACTACGGCGACATCACCGAACGTGTAGGGCCATGGTCGCCCGGCCAGCAGATAGCGGAGGCAGGCGTGCTTTTGCAGGTCGTCCACCGTGTCCGGCCGCCCGTGCCGCTCAACGTAGGCGGGCGAGGCGACGAGCATGAAGCGACAGGACCCAAGGGGCCTCGCCACCATCTCGGTGTCGCGTAACGGACTCATCCGCACGGCGATGTCGTAGCTCTCCCGGATGAGGTCGACCTTCCTGTCGCTGATGTTCAGCTCAAGGTGCACGCCGGGATGGCGCCGCACGAACTCGGCCGCCCAGGCCGAGATCAGCATGCGTCCGAGCTCCTGCGGCGCCGAGACCCGAAGCTGGCCATGGGCGGTGGTCGCGGCCTGCACGACGTCCTCCGCATCCTCGATGGCACGGAGCAGCGGGGCGACCTGCTCGTAATAGGCCTGTCCCTCCGTGGTGAGGCTGAGGATGCGGGTCGACCGTTGGATGAGGCGCACGCCGAGACGCCGCTCCAGCCGGGCCACGCTCTTCGATACGGCGGATTGGGTCGAGCCTACCACGCGGCCGGCAGCGCTGAACGAGCCAGCCTCGGCAGTGCGGACGAAGGCGATGAGTCCCGTCGTCTTTTCCAGGATCGTCGTCATTCGAGACCTCCGGGAATAAGAGAAGCTCCATCTCCATAGGTACCGCGAATAATCGTCGGGGCTAACTTGCCGTGATGGTGTTCCGAAACCGGTGCGCCAAGGCGATCGACCCGATGCGGGTGCGCCTGTCCGAGAAGGAGATCCCCCATGACGTCGCCCATCGAGAACGGTACAACCCACGAGATGCTTGTCGTTGGGCCCTACGGGGTGCTCGGCACGGGCGTGATCGACGCGGCGCTCCGGGATCCGGACTGGGGCGTGGTGACCGCGGCCCGTCGTCCGCCCCCGGGTTACCATTTCGTCGGGCGCGAAGCTCCTCGCCACGTCGGCATCGACCTGCTCGATAGGCCATCCGCGATGGCCGCGCTTTCCGCCCTCGGCGGCGTCACCGACCTGGTGTTCGCGGCGTACGTCGAGGGCGAGACGATGGCCGCAGGCGTCGAACCAAACCGTCGGATGATGGCCAACACGCTCGACGGCCTCTCGAACCGCGACACGCCCCTCCGACATGTCGTGCTGATGGGCGGCGCCAAGTCGTACGGCTTCCATCTCGGGTCGTTCAACGCGCCGGCGAAGGAGAGCCAAGCCCGCATCCTGGCGCCGATCCACTATCACCAGCAGGAGGACATGCTCGCCGAGTGGTCGAACCGCACCGGCGGCGCGTTCACGGTCCTGCGCCCTCATGTCGTGATGGGTCCGAGCGTCAACTCGCCGATGAACCTGGTGACGGGCTTGGCGACCTATGCGGCCATGAGCCGGGAACGGGGCGTCCCGCTGCGTTTCCCGG
Source organism: Methylobacterium sp. P1-11 (assembly GCF_008329595.1). Taxonomy (NCBI): domain Bacteria; kingdom Pseudomonadati; phylum Pseudomonadota; class Alphaproteobacteria; order Hyphomicrobiales; family Methylobacteriaceae; genus Methylobacterium; species Methylobacterium sp. P1-11. Next base: position 98,351 of record NZ_NPKS01000022.1, on the reverse strand, counting down.
GCAGCGCGGCCGGCTGGTCGGCCCTGCAGCAGACGATGGACGCGGAGGTTCTTGGACGGGCGACCATATGGGCGCTCGGTGCGGCGACGGCGCGGAACGAGATCTTCAATATCACCAACGGCGACGAGTTCCGCTGGCGCCAGCTCTGGACCGTCCTCGCCGATTTCTACGGTATTCCGGTCGCCGAACCGCTGCCGATGTCGCTGACCGAGCAGATGGGCGGCCAAGGGGATCTCTGGGACACGATCGTCGCCAGGCACGGGCTCGTCCCCACGTCCTACGGGCAGATCGCGAACTGGGCGTTCCTTGATTACATGCTGAACTTTTCCGATGACACGACCCTGAGCACGATCAAGATCCGCCACGCCGGCTTCGGCGAAAGCCTGGATACCCACGATAGCTTCCTGAGGCAGCTCACCAGGCTACGAGAAATGCGACTGATACCTTGACAGGCGCCCCGATGGGGAAGGTCGATCCGGCGGCTCGAATCCGTCGAATGCGGGAGGTCGGCCGTTCGGCGCAGGAATGAATTTTAAGCGTCGGGTTCGGCCGTGTCGACCTGCTGGAATGCCTTTGTCGGTGACCCGCTCGACCCACCCTTTACACAGGCCATGACGGTATCGAGCAGGCTCGCGGTCGCGCCACCATGGATCGAGCCTAGGGGATTGTAGAGGTACTCGCCCGGCTCCATCCGCATCGTCACGCAACCCGCTTCGGCCGAGACGATGTCGATGCCGAGCAGCGCGATCATCGGCGGCGGCGGAACCTCGCCGGCGATGAGGGCACGCACGAACGAGAGACCATCCAGGTCCTACCCGGTGCGTGCCATGAGGCCGGAGTCGGACCATTCCACGACTCGGCGGCGGGACGGTGCGGGCTCGACGGCGACATCGGCGTTCGGTCTTTTCGGGGGTCCCACCTCGTGCAGCAGCGGGGCGGTGGCGAGGGCTGGCAGTTGGGGATGGCCAGGAAGGCTTCGGGGCGGGTCGACGAGGTTTGCGTGCCCCGACCGGTGCGCGCCCTCTTGGGCCGGCTGCCGGATTAAATGGCCTCCAGCGCCAGCGCGATACCTTGACCCCCGCCGATGCAGAGGGTGACCAGTCCACGGCGGATGCCGTCCCGACGCATGGACTGGAGCAGGCGCGTCGTCAGCACCGCGCCGGTTGCACCGATGGGATGGCCATGCGCGATGGGCTGGAGCGCAGCCCGTGAAGTAGCCCCCTAAATGACCGGACAGGGGCTCACGCTTGTGGAAGTGTGTGCCTATGACCGACCGTATGGTGAGTTCTAACGACCCGCCCCACGCCGAGCGCATCGAGGTGATCACCTCCGTCCAGCGGCGTCGGCACTGGACCACGCAGGAGAAGGTGCGCCTCGTCGAGGAGACCTATCTGCCCGGTCAGTCCGTCTCGCTCGTCGCCCGCCGCCACGGGCTGAACGCCAACCAGCTGTTCACGTGGCGTCGGCTGATGGAGCGCGGCGCGTTCACGGCCGCCGGTGCCGGCGAGGAGGTGGTACCAGCCTCCGAGCTTCGTGCTGCCCAGCAACAGATCCGCGAGCTGCAGCGGCTCCTGGGCAAGAAGACGCTCGAGACCGAGATCCTGCGCGAGGCGATGGAGCGGGTCGCCGCCCCCAAAAAGTTGCCCTCGCGCGTGACCTCGTGGCCGGGGGACGGCCGGTGAGCGCGGTGGCTTCGGCTTTGGGTGTGTCGCGCCCGCACCTCGCCTCGTCCAGACAGGGCTACCCCGCCCGGAAGCCCATGGGCCGACGCGGCCGTCCGCCTGCACCCGCCGCTGAGCTACTGGCCGCAATCCAGGCGCTCATCGCAGATCTGCCGACCTACGGCTATCGGCGCGTCCATGCCCTTCTGCGCCGGCAGGCCGAGCGGGATGGGCGGCCCGCGCCGAACGTGAAGCGGGTCTACCGGGTCATGAAGGTGCACGGCCTCCTGCTCCAGCGACATGCGGGGGGAGCCGAGACGCGCCGTCACGAGGGCAAGGTGGCGGTGGCCGCGCGCAACACGCGCTGGTGCTCGGACGGACTGGAGATCGCGGCGGAGAACGGCGAGCGGGTTCGGGTCGCCTTCGCGCTCGACTGCTGTGATCGAGAGGCGATGAGCTACGTGGCGACCACGGCGGGCATCACGGGCGAGGACGTCCGCGACCTGATGGTGGCCGCCGTCGAACACCGCTTCGGGCCGGTCAACCAGTTGCCAAGCCTGATCGAGTGGCTGACTGACAACGGCAGTTGCTACGTCGCCCGCGACACTCGCCGCTTCGCCCGCGACCTCGGGTTGGTACCGAGAACGACGCCGCTGGAGAGCCCGCCGAGCAACGGCATGGCCGAGGCGTTCGTGCGAACCTTGAAACGCGACTACGTGCGTGTCTCGGCCCTGCCGGATGCCGAGAGCGTGCTGCGCCAGCTTCCTGTCTGGCTGGCGCACTACAACAACCTTCATCCTCATCGTGCGCTCGGCTACCGTTCGCCGCGCGAGTTCATCGCCCGATTAACCCAGGAGACCCTGTCCGGTCTTTAAGGGGCAACAACAGCCCGTCCGTCGTAGCTGTCATCGGGGCCGTAAGGCCGGAGCCGGCGTCGACGCAGTGTCAATCGCGGACACGTTCCCATCGCCTGGGCGGAGGAGCCGCGTTGGACGATCCGCAAATCTTTCGCCGGTCTGCGCGTCGACGACGACCGCCGTGATCTCTTCGCCGGTCTTGGCGTCAACGATGCGGCTCAGAGGTCCTCCAACATGATGTCGACGCTCCCATTCGCCGAGCGCGAACAGCACGGGAAGAAAGTCCCGGCCGGATACCGAAAGCACATACTCGTCTCGTGGCGGCCGCTCGTTGTAGCGCCGCTTCTCCAAGAGGCCGGCATCGGTCAGCGCCTTGAGGCGCCGGGACAGGATGTTGGGTGCGATCCCAAGGCTCGTCCGGAACTGGTCGAAGCGCGTCTGTCCGGCGGATGCATTCCGCAGGACCAGCATGCTCCAGATGTCACCGACACGCGCTAAGCCATGTGCGATTGGGCACGTGCTTGATGAAAGTTTTTCGATGTCCATTGCAAAAGAATAGCGACTCGCTACTCATTTGCAAGCGACGTCCGGCACGGGCGCCGGGAGACATCGACATGAGCATGCAAGCGAAGGGGACTGCGGTCGTCACCGGAGCGTCGTCCGGGATCGGAGCGGTTTATGCGGACCGTCTCGCCGCCCGTGGCTACGATCTCGTCGTGGTGGCGCGCGACGTAGGGCGTCTGGTTGCCCTGGCCGCCAGGCTAAAGCAGGCCACGGGGCGAACCGTGGAGGTCATGAGGGCTGATCTCACGAATCGTGAGGACCTGCGGGCCGTCGAGGCGAAATTTGCGGACGATCCCTCGATCACGCTCCTCGTCAACAACGCGGGCATGTCCCTGCACGGCGGCCTGCTCGACAGTGATCCGATGGCGCTGGAGCGCTTGATCGCCCTGAACATCACGGCCCCCACGCTTCTCGCGGCCGCGGCCGGCAAGGCCTTTGTCGCCCGGGGTACCGGCGGGATCATCAACATCGCGTCCGTGCTCGCGCTCGCACCCGAGATGTTCGATGGCGTCTACAGTGGATCCAAGGCGCACCTGCTCAACCTCACTCTGTCCCTCGCAAGCCAGACGAAGGACACGGGCGTGCGGGTCCAGGCCGTGCTCCCGGGTGCGACCCGGACCGAGATCTGGGAGCGGTCGGGCAAGGACATCGACGCATTCCCCGCCGAGATGGTGATGGGGGTGGACGACCTGGTCGACGCCGCCCTGGTCGGGTTCGACCACGGCGAGATCGTGACCATCCCACCGCTTCCGGATGAGGGCCAATGGAAAGCCTTCGACGAGGCCCGTCTGGCGATGGGACCGAACCTGTCGAAGCGGGACGTCGCCGGACGCTATCGCACCCCGGTCGCGGCCTGAGTTCGTTCCGCCGGCGCCGTGGTCCGGGGGACACGAAGGTCGCCTGAAGGTGATGCTCGGCACCGGTCCAAGGCCTGCGGCTCGGCGGCGCGTATCCGTCGCGCATGGGTACGCGTCGATGCTCCGCCGACGCGGTCTCGCCTCGCGCAAGGCCGGCACGCAGGAGTGTGCTGGCCTTGTGGAAGCGAGGATCCCGGCGATCCGGGCCGGGCCGCCCGCCCCGGTTTCGATGCACCGAGCTGCAGCGCGCCGCCGGTCGACGATCCCGATGAAATGTCCCGTCGGGCAGTGGTAATTGGAGACGACGATGCACCCTGGTGAGCTCGCCGCGAGTTCCGTCGACCCCATCGCCGAAGGCGAGTCGCCCGTTCCAGCGGAGGCGCGGATGGCTCGGCCGAACCAAGTGCTCGCAATCGTCTGCGTCGGCATCGTGCTGGCCAACCTCGACCTGTTCATCGTCAACGTCGCGTTGCCGGACATCGCCCGGGACTTCCGGGGTGCGGACCTGCAGCAGCTGTCCTGGATCCTGAATGCCTACGCCATCGTCTACGCGGCGCTGCTGGTGTTCTTCGGACGGCTCGCCGAACGCTATCGCCGCGACGCCAGCTTCCTGCTCGGCGTGGCGCTGTTCACGCTCTCCTCGGCGGCCTGTGCCGCGGCGACGAGCGTCGGGATGCTGGTGGCATTCCGCATTGTCCAGGCCGCCGGCGCCGCGCTGATGACGCCGACGTCGCTCGGCCTCCTGCTCGCGACCTTCCCGGCCGAGCGGCGCGGTCACGCGGTGCGGACCTGGACGGCCATCGGCGGCTTCGCCGCGGCGCTGGGCCCCGTCATCGGCGGCCTGCTCGTGGCGTGGAGCTGGCGCTGGATCTTCATCGTGAACGTGCCGATCGGCGTCTTCGCACTCGTCATCGGCATACGGAAGCTGCCGTCCATCCCCGGTCACGCCGTGCGCCGGCCGGATGCCTGGGGCGCGCTGCTCGTCACGCTCGGCGTCGGCCTCCTTACCTTCGGGATCATGAGCTCGGCTGAGTGGGGCTGGGCATCGGGCGCCACCATCCTGACGCTCGCCTCGGCGGTTGTCCTCCTGGCCTTGTTCGTCGTCGATTGCCTGCGGTCGGACAACCCACTGGTCGACCCGAAGCTGTTCCACATCGTACCGTTCACCGGCGCGGCGCTGATCCTGGCGCCATACTCTGTCGCCTTCGGCGCCATGCTGCTGTCGATTGCGCTCTGGCTTCAGGAGGGCTGGGGCTGGTCGGGACTCAAGGCCGGCCTGACCATCGCGCCGGGGCCGTTCCTCGTTCCAGTAACGTCGCTTCTGGTCGCGGGCCCTCTGATCGCCCGGATCGGTCAGGCGGCCGTCGTGGCGCTCGGCATCGTCCTGTTCGCCGGCGGCCTGATCTGGTGGGCTCTCGTGCCGGGGCTCGACCCCAACCTTCCCGCAGCGCTTGTCGGCATGACGTTCCTCGGCGTTGGCGTCGGGCTGGCCTTCCCGACGCTGATGGGCGCCGGGACGGCCGCGCTACCCCCCTCGTCCTTCGCCACCGGCTCGGGCGTCTTGAACATGGCACGCCAGACCGCCCTCGCTCTCGGCGTGGCGATCTTCGTCGCTGTGACGGGCACGCCGGGCACGCCAGCTGCTCGGTTGGTCGCCTTCGAGCACACGTGGTGGTTGATGGCGGGTTTGACGCTCGCTTGCCTCCTCCCGCTCGCGCTCCTGAGGTCACCGCGTTCGCACGCCCGATGACAAGCACCGTCAACTTAGTGCGGTGAGCGCCCGTGAGCCGCCCGCGTGCTGGGGCACCCTCGGTACCTTGCCCGCCCCTCGTTCGAGATCCTTTGGCAGAGTCCGCATGTCCCTTCCCGTGTTAGATGTCTCCGTCCCCGTGCTCGCGCGCGGGCTGACGACCCTTTGGACCCTGCTCGACACCCGAGGGCAGGCAGACGAGGCTTCGGGAGTTCGTCCGGGATTGGTTGTCGACCTTTCGGACCGCTGAGGGCACGGTAAGGGTTTGGTGCCGTATGAGCGCAAGGCTTGCGCCGATCAGGGCATTCCGGATCAGCTAGACGAGTTGGGACAGCCGGGCCTGCTCACGTCGACAGCGCGTCAACGGCGGAACGGAAAGCCTTCTGACCGACCTTGCCGAGCTGGCCCGCGCAGGCCGCCTGGGCGTTCTCCCATAGGGGGTACGCCCGTGCCAGGAGCGCTCGGCCCTCGTCCGTTGGCACGACGCGCCTGATGCGCCGGTCCTCGGCGTCGGGCTGGATCGCGAGGAGCCCGCGACGTTCCAGGGGCTTCAGGTTGGCGGTGATGGTCGTGCGGTCCGACGCCAAGTCGTGCGCGAGGGCGCCGATGGTCGGTGCCTCGTCGCGGATAAGCATCATCAGCAACGTGAACTGCCAGTTTGACAGTCCCGTTGGACGGAGGGCGGCATCATACCGACGCCCGATGGCGCGCGCCGCCCTTTGGGCCGCGAAGCTGAAGCAGGTTTGCTCGACAGCCGCCGCGATGGTGGGGGTCAGGTCGGCACCGGGCGCCATGGGAAGCTCCCCAGAAAAAGTTGATACCAACAATATGAGGATCATCGCCGCCTCTTGCAATCTCTGATGGCGGAAATCCACCAGTCCCGCCAAAAGAGTTGATATCAACTAATGTGCGACAGCGCACAGCGGTGCGTGAAATAAGGTTTATATCAACGTAATCGCAGCGAGTCGAGGAGCCGGTCCACAGGGATCACGCCACTGCCGACGCTCACCTGACAAGGAGAACCCCGATGACCGTTCGATCCGCCCTCGCAGCCGCAGCTGTCGCCGTCAGCCTGGCCGCCATCGCCGCTCCGGCCCTGGCCCAGGAGGCACAGACGTTCGAGGCCTGGGGACACACCTTCAATGTCCCGGGCTCATCCCTGGGCGTGCCCGCCGCGGCGTCCGGCAACCGGGCCGCGACTGCCAAAACCTTCGTCGCTCCCGAACGTGCCTACGCTTCGGGCCTGGCGGCGTCGTCAGGCGCGAGCGCGACCGCGGGTGACAGACAGGCAAGCCGGACCATCAACGTCTGGGGCGCGAGGCTCAACGCTCCGAATTACTGAAACGTCTCCACCGAAGATCGCCAAGCGCCGCAAGCAAGACGGATGTCATTGATGAGTACGTCAATGACATCCGCTGGGACCTCGGCATTCGGCAAAGCATATCTCAATTGAACCGGGGCTCCAGCCCTGTGCATCTCAAAGGAATGGTGCCATGAACATGCGCTCGCTCGTTCTCTCCGCCGCCGCGACCGCCACCCTGGCCGGCGCGGCATCGGCGGACGACCGCATCCACGTCATGCCGCCGCTCTATCGTGAGCAGGCCCGCACCACGGCGGCGGTGCATCCGACCTCGGAGTTGACGACCACGCCCTCCGTGGTGCCGCCCGCTGCCGCATCCCGGCCCGTCGTCGCCGAGGCCGGCAGCGTGGTGAACCGCTGAGGCGCCACCCTCGGCCTCCGGGTGGCGAGGGCTCTTGAGCCATGATCGGCGCGTGGGACATCGCCAGAGGCGCGCCGGATGGGACCGGCGTGCAGAGCCATCGTCGCGGCCCCGACCGTGACCCGGTCGCGCCGTCGACAGGCCAGAGACCAGGACACGTCACGACCGGTGGTCCCGGATCGCGTCACGAACGCTCGCCGGCGCCTGCGTGCCGGAACCGTCCGAGACCATCGTGTGGCCCTGTCTTCCCTGGACGCTTCACGTCTCAGGTGGACGCAGCCACCAGCGCCTCCCGCAGGCGTCCGTCGAGTTCGCCCGCCACCGCATCGACGTCCTTGTCGCCGAACTGACCGAAACTGTTCCTCGGCCGGTCGTACTCGAAGACGGCGCGTCCGTCCTGATCCTCGCTCAGAAGTACCCTGATCGGGGCGTAGAGCGCGGACGAGAGGACGTGTCGCGTCATCATCGAAGCCGTGAGCGGGTTGCCGATGTCGTACTGGATCGCCCGGCGTTGCAGTCCGGCGACCTGCAGCAGTTGGCCATGATTTCGCGTGCCGAAGATCGAGAGGGGTGCCTGCCTCCCCAGAAGATCGCGGGCCGCATCAACCTTTCCGGCGGCCAGAAGCTGAACGTAGGCATTGTCAATCAAGGACAACGCGGCCTCCAACGCCGCCCGCACCGCCTCGAACGGCTTCGCTGACCGGATCGTGACGTGCTCGGTCGTGACGGGAACGGACGAGATCTCGGGGTTCTTCATCGGGTCTCCTGCTCCTCCTAGAGAATGCCTGGCACCATGAGCGGTGTTACCGGCAAGCACGAAGGCTCCACTGCCGAACAACACGGTTCGGCGCGATGGGCCGGTGGTCGCCCGAGAGATCCGCGAACCTCCCGGGAGCGGTTTGAAATACGGCCCCTGCTCGTCGCCTCATGGCGCACCGTCAGGTCGCCGGGTGGTCGCCTCCGTCTCGCGGCGTTCGATGACCGCCGTCGGCAGGAAACCGGCGAGACCATGGTGGCATCGGACATATCGAGCTTTCGACGTTCAGTTCTTCGCCGCGGAAATGATGATGCTCGCCCAGTCCTGAGGGCGCTCAAGCGCGCTGAAGTGGCCCGTGCCTGCGAGGGTCATCACCTTCGGCGCGGGTACGCTTCGCTCGACGCCGGCGCGATCCGCAAGGGAGGACCAATCGTGGTCGCCCCAAACGAGTGTCACGGGAACCTTGATCGCGCCGTATCGCGAACGGGCCGCGACGAAGCTCGGAAGCGCCTTGAGCAGCCGCCGCATGCCCTTCCCGTAATCCCGACGCATGCCCACACGCGAGATCTCGTCGAGCAGGTCGTCGGGCAGCTTCCTCGGGTCGGCGAAGCCGCCCTTGAGGATGCCGCCGGTGATCGAACGGTTCTCCTTCGACGCGAACACCGGGCCGATCAGAGGGGCGCGCACGCCCTTTATGATGACCGACGCGAGGAGGTTGGCCCGCTCCAGGCCGGGCAGGTAGTCGTAGGTGTTGAAGGCCACGACGCGGTCTACCCCGTCCCCGAGTTCCGCCGCCAGCGAGAGCGAGAGCGTGGCGCCTATCGACTCGCCGGCCAGTATCGGACGGCGGAGGCCGAGCACCTGCAGGAACTCCCTGAGCTGCGCCCGGAGCGTCGGCTCATCCTTCGGGCGCTCCGGCAGGAGGTCGGACCAGCCAAATCCCGGCAGGTCGAGGGCGTAGACGGTGAAGTGCCGCGACAGTAGGGGGATCACGAACTGGAAGATGTCCAGTTGCGTGCGCACTGTGTGCGTCAAGACGAGATGTGGCCCTTCGCCGGATCGGACGTAGCGCACCCGGGTCCCATCCTTCAGCGTGGCGTAGGCGATGTCCCCGGAGTGAAGCCAGCGGCGCGTGTACTTCCGAGCATCATCCTCCACGGTATCGATCGTTACTTGCGACATCACAACGGCTCCCTTCGGCAAACAGACCTTCGCGACCATCTCGCGCTTGTTGAGAGCCCGGCCTCCGATGCCGCCCAACGTCGGTGCTTCCTCGTCGATGGCGGGCGAACCGTTCACGGTGGGCATGACGACCCCGCCGGTCTCGACTGGGCGGCAAGAGGCGGGAGGCCGGTCCGAGCGCGCAACTCGGCCATCTCGGCTTCGAGTCGCGAGATGCGTCGGTCGTGGATCTCCGCCTCGGTCGTGGCCAGGGCGGCCTCCATCGCTCCGAGCCCCTCGCGAAGGCTTCGCCAAGTAGCCGGCGAGAGCAGTTTCCGAACCGTGGACCCGATCATGGCCATGTCCTCGCTTGCGTGCGGCGGGTTCTGGAGCGGCCGGAATGCGTGACGCTTCCAGAGTCCCGGGGGGCGCCTACTTCACGTCGGCGGAGCGCAGGTGGAAGCTCGGCGCCTCCCGGCCGTCCTTGGACGCCGCGGAGAGCAGCGACAGCTGGCCCTCGGCGACCCAGATCCTGTGGCCCACGACCGTCACGCCCGTCGGGCCGGCGAACTGCGCGATGGGTTCGATCCGCGCTTGGTCGCCCGAGACGGTGACCCGGCTCAAGGCGCCACTGCCCTCGACCATCACGAAGCCGTCACGGAACGGGCGCAGCCCGTCCGGGAACTTCAGGGCCCGCGTCGTTCCGAGCCTGGTGACCGGGCCGGTGACGCCGTTCGTCACGCCGATGCGGAACATCTCCCCGCCCAGGAAGGTGTTGACGTACAGGTTCCCGTCGGTCCCGAAGGCGATGCCGTCGAGCCCGTTCTTGAGCGCGTCGTCCTCGACGAAGACCTCGAACGCCGTGGCGCCCGGTTTAAGCCTCAGGATCCGGGGGGCGAACGTGTCGGTGACGTAGAGCGCGCCGTCCCCGTCCAGGGCGAAGTCGTTCGCCAGGGCCTTCCCGCCCGGCAGCCGGACGCTCATCTTGAGTGCGCCCGTCGCGAGGTCGAACGCCTTGACCCACCCGCCTTCCGTGGCAGCCGGTCCGGGTGCGCCGATGGCCGTGGCGTCGTTCGAGGCGACCCAGAGGTTGCCGCGCCGCTCGTCGGCCAGGAGGCCGAAGGTCGACCGCGTCCCATGCTCGCCGGGTTTCAGGAAAAGCGTCGCCGCCCCGCCGCCCGCGATCCTCAGAACGCCTCCATCGGCGATGCTGCTGACGAAGAGCGTGCCGTCGGCGAGGGACGTCACGCTCTCCGGGAAATGGGTGGTGTCCGGCAGCCGTATCGCAGTCGGCCCATCCGCGGCGGCCGCGGGCAAGGCCGCCCAGGCAATCGCCAGCGACAGCACAGTAATCCTGAGCGCGTGCCGGGCCGTCTCGATGCGTATCATGGCATGACCTCTTCGTTCGCCGGGTGGCGGGGCGGTTCGGGTCCGGAGCACCTCGCCGAAGCCCGTAAGGCCAAGCGCAGCTTGGAATAGGCCCGTCAGGTGGCCTCGACCGCGAGCGCGATGCCCTGTCCCCCGCCGATGCAGAGCGTGACCAGGCCGCACCGGATGCCGTCGCGACGCATGGAATGGAGCAGGCGGGTCGTCAGAACCGCGCCGGTCGCGCCGATGGGATGGCCGTGTGCGATGGCGCCACCCTCGACGTTGACGATGTCCTCGGGCAGGCCAAGCTCCTTGGCGACGGCCAGGGGCACGACCCCGAAAGCCTCGTTGATCTCGAAGCGCTCGACGTCGCCGAGCGACCACCCGGCACGCTCCAGCGCCTGGCGGACGGCCGGCACCGGACCCAGGCCGAACAGGCCCGGCTCGCAGGCCCCGATGCCGTAGGCGACGAGCCGCCCGAACGCCTCCAGGTTGTTGGCCTCGGCGAAACCCCGCTCGGCCACGAGCATCGCCGCCGCACCGGAGTTCAGGCCGGGCGCGTTGCCGGCCGTGATCGTCCCGTCCTTGCGGAAGGCGGGCTTAAGCTTCGACAACGTGTCGACGGTGGTCTCCGGCCGTGGCGCCTCGTCGAGAGCGAAGGTCTCCACCCCCTTGCGACCCTTGATCTCGACGGCAACGATCTCGGCATCGAACGCGCCGGTGGACCGAGCTTTCTCGAACCGCGCCTGGGAGCGGGCCGCCCAGGCATCCTGGGCATCGCGGCCGATCTGGGCGCGCGTCGCTAGGTCCTCGGTGTGCCACCCGGAGTGCTCGCCTGAGAAGGCGTCATTGAGCCCGTCGCTCAACATGCTGTCGAGGATCAGGGCATGGCCCATGCGGTGGCCCCAGCGCCCGCCCTCCATCAGGTACGGCGCCCGGTCCATGTTCTCCATGCCACCCGCGACCGCGACGTCGTGGTGGCCGAGCCGGATCTCGTCCGCCGCCGTCGCTATGGCCTGGGCGCCGGAGCCGCAGACGCGGTTCACCGTCATGGCCGGCACCGAGACCGGCACGCCCCCGTTCACTGCGGCCTGGCGGGCCGGGTTCATGCGGTTCCCGGCTTGGACGACGTTGCCCATCGTGACGCTTTCGAGCCTGCCCGCGTCGAGCCCCGAACGACGGAGCGTCTCGCGGATCGCGACCGCGCCGAGCTCGGTCGCGGTGATCCCCTTCAGGCTGCCGCCGTAGCCGCCGATGGCGGTCCGAACGGGGTTGCAGAGGACGATGTCACGCATGGTCGGGCCTCCAAAGCCAGGGTGAGCGAGGGGTCAGGAGATCTTGAACCAATCAGAGACGTCCCACGTCCGGTCAGGCTTCTCCGGGGAGACTTCGTGGGGCTTCTCCACGACGAGGCCAGTCATCGTTGCCGTGGCGCAGGCCTGGCCGTCGGCATCGGTGAGGTGCGCTTCTGCCACCGCCCGCCGCTCGCCGATGTCGAGGGTTTGCGCCACCGCGGTCAGGGTCCCTGACGCGGCCGTGAGCGGACGCAGGTAGCTGATCCGGGTGTCCAGCGTCGTGTATGTCCGTCCGGCTGGCAGGGCGGACTGGATCGCGGAGCCGAGCGCCAGGTCTAACAGGGCTGCCACGGCGCTACCGTGGGCCGGCCCGACGGGATTGTAGAGGTAGTCGCCCGGCTCCCGACGCAGCGTCGCGCCGCCGTCTCTGATCGAGACGAACTCGATGCCGAGCAGGGCCATCGCAGGCGGCGACAGGATCTCGTTCGCGGCCATGGCGCGGAGCAGGTCCAGGCCAGAACCGGTGCCGACGCGACCGGTTTCACCCTGCGCTTCGGGCACGTCGATGCTCGTGTTGCCGTCGGACGATGTCCGGTCAGCGGCCAGGTTGACGCTGCTCATCGGGTGCGAACTCCCATACCGTGCCGGGCCAGTCAGGACGAGGTCCATACAGCGACCCACGTCCAACTTAATATTATGACTGACATCTATTTGAGTATGGATGACGCGTCAACCGCCATGAGGTTCCAGTCGCGCCTGACTAACTTCCGGGCGCGAAGGCCTCCTTCCCCGTGGGCATCCGTCTCAGGACGATGCTCGCGTTCACGCCCCCGAACCCGAAGCCGTTCGACAGCGCGTAGTCCACGGGTGCCCGGCGCGCCATCGGACCGATCAGGTCCAGGCCGGCTGCGGCCTCGTCGGGGTCGGTGAGGTTGAGCGTGGGGGGCAGGACGCCCTCGCGCAGCGCCTGAACTGTGATGACCGCCTCCAGGCCACCGGCGGCCCCGAGGAGGTGACCGGTCGCGGATTTCGTCGACGAGATCGCCGGGCCGCCTTCGCCGAAGACGGATCTGAGCGCCGCCAATTCCCCGGCATCGCCGACCGCGGTCGCGGTCGCGTGGGCGTTGACGTAGCCGATGGCGGCGGGTTCGAGCCCCGCCATGGCCAGGGCCGTGGTGATCGCCTGCCGCGCCCCGCTCCCATCGGCCGGGCCGGCGGTCAGGTGATAGGCGTCGGCGCTCGTACCGTACCCGACCAACTCGGCCAACGGAGCGGCGCCGCGCGCCTGCGCATGGGTCAGCGTCTCCAGCACGAGGATGCCGGCGCCCTCGCCCATGACGAAGCCGTCGCGGCGCCGGTCGAACGGGCGCGAGGCTTCGGACGGGGTCTCGTTGAAGGCGGTGGAGAGGCTGCGCGCTGCCGCGAAGCCTCCGAGCGCCACGCGGGTGACGCAGGCCTCGGCGCCGCCGCAGACGACGACATCCGCCTCGCCGGCGCGGATGAGGCGCATGGCGTCCCCGATGGCCTGGACGCTCGCCGCGCAGGCGGTGACGGGCGCGCCGAGCGGTCCCTTGAAGCCGTACCGGATGGAGACGTGGCCGGCGGCCAAGTTGACTAGGAAGGACGGAACGGTGAAGGGCGACAGGCGCTGCGCGCCGCGGGAGCGTACGGTCTCCACCGCGTCGGTGATGCTCTGGAAGCCCCCGATGCCGGAGGCCACGATCGTCGCGGTGCGGACGCGTTCCGCCTCGCAGGAAGGGATCCAGCCAGACTGTCGAAGCGCTTGGTCCGCGGCCGCCAGCGTGAACTGGATGAAGCGGTCCATCTTGCGGCGGTCCTTCACCGGGATGAGCAAGTCCGGATCAAACCCGTCCGGGTCCTCGTCCCTGGACGGCACGAGCCCGGCGACCTTTGCGTCGATGTCGGGGACGAGGTCGTCCGGCAGGCGCCGCAGCCCGGACCCGGATGCGACGAGCCTGCGCCACATGCCCTCGACGCTGCAGCCGAGGGGGGACACGACGCCCATACCGGTGACCACGATCCGTTCGCGCATGTATGTCCTCTCGCAGAGCTCGTGCGCGCGGGGGCGGCGCACGGCACAGATGGATCCCGACAGGCCGGGTCCCGGCATTCCTTCAGGTCGTCAGGGACGCACTGCCATCAAGCGCGAGCCGTCACGGCCGGCCCGGTCCCATGGATGTCATGCCGAGACGGAAGTCTGCGCCGCCTCGATCAGCTCGGTCGCCAACGCCTCGTCGTCGACAGCCCGCGCCAGGACGACGGCACCGACGATCGTCGATAGCGTCGCCAGCGACCGTTGCCTGCGGCGCTCCTTGGCTGCCCTGGGCGTCAGGCCGGCGAGGATGGAGGCCATGCGCTCGACCCCCTGTGTGAAACGCGCGCGGAGGGGGCCGCCCCGCGGCTCCCGCGCGACGTCGTTCGCCAGTGCGGCGAGTGGACAGCCCATCCCGGGTGACCGGACGTGCGCGAGGGAGAGATAGTTGGCGATGATGGTATCGACGGTCCCGCGGTAGTCCTCATCCAGCGCGGTATCGAACGCCTCGGCCGCGAGCGCTTCCTTGTTGGCGAACTGACCGTAGAAGCCGCCGTGCGTGAGGCCGGCGGACGCCATGATGTCGACCACGCCGACGCCATTGATGCCACGCTCCCGGAACAGCGACGCGGCGACCTCGACGACGCGTCGGCGGTTGATCTTGGCCTGTTCCTGCGAGACCCTGGGCATTGCCTGATCCTCCGGCTTTCGTGATGTGCATATAGATGTATTGTGTCATCTAAAGAAGTGCGATCGGTGCAAGGCAGGCCGATGCTGCCGCGTGGGGCGAGCTGATTTCGAGACGACTATCGGCCGGCCTGCGTAGGGGGACTTGGTCGCAAGCCGGCCGATGCACCGCGCGTTCGGTCGCTGAACGCGCGATCCCAGAATGTTTCGCCATCGGGACATCGACCCGTGTCTCTGGATCAAGGCTCCGCCTGAACCGGCATCGCGTCGGATCCGGATGCGACGCAAGTTGCGACGGGCGCCCGTCTGACCCGGAACCACAGGGCGTAGAGGGCCGGCAGGAACAGCAGCGTCAGGAGCGTGCCGACGCCGACGCCTCCAATGAGGACGTAGGCCAGCGCGCCCCAGAACACCGAGTGCGTCAGCGGGATGAAGGCCAGCATCGCGGCCGCCGCCGTCAGGATCACGGGACGCGCCCGCCGCACCGTGGATTCTACGATGGCCTCGTAGTCCGACAGCCCCGCGGCCCGGTCGTGGTGGATTTGATCCACCAGGATCAGGGTGTTGCGCATCAGGATGCCCGACAGCGCAATCAACCCGAGGATCGCGTTGAAGCCAAACGGCTGGTGGAAGACGAGCAGCGTCGGGGCGGCGCCGACGAGCCCGAGCGGCGCGGTGGCGAACACCATGAACATGGTCGAGAACGAACGGACCTGCAGCATGATGACCGTCAGCGTCACGATCAGCATCAGCGGAAAGACCGCGACCAGGGCGTTCATCGCCTTCGCGCTTTCCTCCACCGCGCCGGCCGTGTCGATGCGGTAGCCGGTCGGCAGTTTCGCCTTGATCGCGTCGAGCTCGGGGAAGATCTGCGCGTGGACGTCCGGCGGCTGTTTCCCGTCGAGTACGTCGCCCTGCACGCGGATGTAGGTCTCGCGGTTGTAGCGCTTGAGCACCGCGTCCTCGTTACGGGTCTCTAGATGCGCGACCTGGGAGAGCGGCACCTGCTTGCCGTCGTGCGTGGTCAGCGTCAGGTCGCCGATGTCGCCGAGCGAGCGCCGCTCGGGACCGGGGCTGCGCAGGAGCACGTCCACGGAGCGCAGGTTCTCGCGGACCTGGGTGGCGGGCGTCCCGTTGAGGTAGCTCTGCAACTGCTGGCCGGCCTCCTTAGGCGTCAGGCCGATCAGGCGCAGGCGCTCCTGGTCGAGGACGAGGTGCTGGCTCGGGGTCCTGTCGCCCCAGTCGAGGTGGACGAGGCGCATGTTGGGGTTCGCCATCATGACGTCGCGGACCTGCTCGGCGATGCCGCGGATGACGTCGGGGTCGGGTCCCATCACGCGGAATGCCACGGGGAAGCGGATGGGCGGGCCGAACACGATCTGCAACACGCGCACCCGAGCCTCCGGGAAGAGCCCGTCGCTCACGAGCTTGCGCAGCTTGATCCGGAGCGCGTCGCGGGACGCGGCGTCGGAGGTCTGGACGACGATCTGCGCGAAGGCTGGGTCGGGCAACTCGGGGTCGAAGGACAGGACGAAACGCGGCATGCCTTGCCCGATGTAGCTCGTGATCTCGCGCGCCTCCGGCATTTGCCGGACGGCCGCCTCGACCTTCCTGACGCTCGCCTCGGTCGTCGAGAAGGCGGAGCCGGTCGGCAGCGTCACCTCGACGATGAGCTCCGGCCGCTCCGAGTTCGGGAAGAACTGCTTCTCGACCTTGCCCATTCCGACGACGGCGAGGGCGAACAGCCCGACCGTGATCCCTGCCGCCAGCCACTTGTGGTCGACGGAGGCCCGGACCACGCGGCGCAGGCGCTCGTAGTTTTTGGTGGCGTAGATGGCCTCGTGCCCGCCCTCCACCTTCTTGATGTCGGGCAGGAGCTTGACGCCGAGATAGGGCGTGAAGGTCACCGCTACGATCCAGGAGATGATCAGCGAGAAGCCGACCACCCAGAAGATGTTGCCGGCGTACTCACCAGCCGTGGAGGCGGCGAAGCCGACCGGCAGGAAGCCCGCGATGGTGACGAGGGTGCCGGTGAGCATCGGCGCCGCGGTGGCGCTCCAGGCATGGGTCGCGGCCTCGACGCGGTCGACGCCCTCCTCCATACGCACCACCATCATCTCGATGGCGATGATTGCATCATCCACGAGCAGGCCGAGAGAGATGATCAGGGCGCCGAGCGTGATGCGGTCGAAGTCGCGGCCGGTGACCATCATCACCACGAACACGGCCGCGAGCGTGATCGGGACCGCCAGCGCCACGACGATGCCGACCCGGAAGCCCAAAGCCACGAGGCTGACCACGATGACCACCGAGAGGGCGGTGAAGAACTTGACCATGAACTCGTGGATGGCGTCGTCGATGACCTTCGCTTGATCGGTGATCTTCGCGAACGTGATGCCGGCGGGCAGCTCGTGGTGGATGGCCACCTCCTCGGCGTTGAGCGCCTCGCCGAGCGCCAGGCCGTTGAAGCCCGGCTTCATCACGAGGCCGAGCATCAGGGCCGGCTCGCCGTCGTTGCGGATCTCGAAGACCTTCGGGTCCTCGTAGCCGCGCTTCACCTCGGCGATGTCGCCGAGCTTGAGGCTGCGGTCGCCGACCGCCACCGGCAGGTTGCGGATCGTGTCGAGACCGTCGATGGCGCCGTCCAAGCGCAGGTAGACGCGCGGGCCGGCGGTCTCGACGAACCCGGCCGGGGTTACGTCGTTCTGGTTGGCCAAGGCCGCGAGCAACTGCTGTCCGGTGATGCCGAGGGTGGCTAGGCGCTGATAGGAGATCTCGACGAAGATCTTCTGCGCCTGCTCGCCGAGGATGTTGATCTTCTCGACACCGGGCACGCGCAGCAGGCGCTGGCGCAGGTCCTCGGCGCGGAGCACGAGGTGCCGGTGCGGCAGGCCTTGGGCCTGAAGGGCGTAGAGAGCGAAGTAGACGTCCGAGAACTCGTCGTTGAACAACGGGCCCATCACGCCCCGCGGCAGGCTGGAGGCCTGGTCGGAGAGCTTCTTGCGGGCCTGGTAGAACTCTTCCTGCAGCTTGGCCGGCGGCATGCTGTCCTTGAAGTAGACCTTCATCAGCATGAGACCGGGGCGGACCGTGGTCTCGACGCGGTCGTAGTAGACGAGTTCCTGCAGGCGCTTCTCCAGCGGGTCGGCCACCTGCCGCTGGATCTCCGAGGTGGTCGCGCCGGGCCAGGCGGCCGAGACCGACATGGTCTTCACGGTGAAGGCCGGATCCTCGGCGCGGCCGAGCTTCTGAAAGGCGAAGAAGCCCGCGGCGGTCACCGCGATGATGAGGAAGAGCGTGACCGCCCGCTCCCGGACCGCCAGCGCGGACAAGTTGAAGCCGTTCATCGGGCGACTCCCGTCAGGCTCGGGGGGGCTTGGCGCACCGTCTCTCCGGCCTTCAGGAGATGGGCGCCGAGCGACACGATGCGGTCGCCCGGGCTGAGGCCGGACACGACCTCGGCACCTTCCTCGGACATGCGAGCGACCGAGACTGGTTGGGCGGAGACGGTCCGCGTTGCAGCATCGAACTTCCAGACCGCTGAACCCTGCCCCTGGTCGAACAGGGCCCCGAGCGGCACCTCGACCGATGTGGCGCGTCCGGTTTCCGCCGGCTTGAGCCGAAGCGTCACGGTCGCGCCGAGGGGCGCGTCCTCGCCGCCGCCCGAGAGGATGTATCGTGCCCTGTAGGTGCGGGTGGCCGCGTCGGCGGTGGCGGACAACTCTCGCAGCCGTGCCGGATAGGTGGTCTCGCCCTCTGCGTAGAGCGTCGCCGACGCCGCGCCCTGCGCCAGGCGCCGGCTCGCCTCCGGCAAGAACACCTCCGCTTCGCGGGCGCCATCACGCGCCAGCTTGACGACGGTCTGGCCGGCGGCGACCACCTGACCTGGCTCAGTCGGGACCTCCATGACAACGCCATCGGCATCAGCCTGGAGCTCGGAATACCCGGCTTGGTTGGCGACCTGGCTCGCCTGGGCCTCCGCGTTGGCGAACTGGGCGATGGCCGCGTCCGCCGCGGCCTTGTTCTGGTCGTAGGTCTGCTTCGAGGTCCAGCCGTCCCCGACGAGCCTGCGGCTGCGCTCATCGTCGGCTTTGGCCTTGATCATCTGCGCGCGGGCCGCCTCGACCGAGGCGCGCGCCGCGTTGAGGGCCAAGGTGAAGTCGGTCCGATCGAGACGCATCAGGGGCTGCCCGAGCCGGACGTGGTCCCCCGGGTCGACGAGGCGCTCGAAGATCTTGCCGCCGACCCGGAAGCCGAGGTTGCTCTCGGTACGGGCGCGGATGACACCGGTGTAGCGCGCGACGGCGCCGACGCCCGGGGCGACCGCGATGGTCTGGACTAGGGGCGGCTCCGGGGGCACTGCGGTCTCGGCCGGCGAGCATGCTGCCAGCGACAGCGGGGTCAGCACAAGGAAGGCCTTGAGGTCCATCGCACCGCTCCTCCACGGCCGTTCCCGACCGCAACATTCATTATGTGAGACATTTATTTTGATGCGAGACGGACGTCAATGCCGCCGCTGTCCGGTCTTCCTCGTCGGCGTGCCAGAGCGCACAATGTCGGCCGGCTGGCGGTTCGGACAGACCTCCGGGACGAAGTGAGGTGGCGTGATCGATACGAGCCGCTCAAAATCGGCTTGTCGAATAGGGGTAATTGCACATATTTGATCCGACGGGTGCCCTGCCCGGACGCGTGATCACGGACGAACGAAGATGATCCAGGAACTGCGGGTCCAACACATCGAGCACGTCACCACGCGGTCGTTCGAGAAGGTCGTCGCCGCCTTCGAACACGCCGTGGGGTCAATCGAGGAGGCCGGCTGGCCGGCACTCCCAGGCGGTGCGCGAGACGAGGGGGAGTTCCGGAGCCGCGTTGAGGAGCATCTTGGACCGAGCGGCTTCACCCGCTTCCTCACGCTCGACCACGGCGACTAGCTCAAGCTCTACGGGCAAGATGCCAAGGTGATGATGTACACCCTCGGCAACCCGCTCATCGCCATCACGATGCTGCGCCATGACATCCGGGCCGGCCTCAACGTGCCCGTCCGGCTCGTCATCTACCATGACGAGGCCTCGGGCACGACGCGCCTCGCCTACGACGTGCCCTCCACGCTGATGGGCAACATCGCGGATGAAGCGTGCCTCGCTGCGGCCGGAGGCCTCGATGCCAAGCTCGCCGCCCTCGCGGAACAGGTGACCGGCACCACGGCGTAAACTCGCTGTCGCTCAACAGGAGAACACCATGCGCCTGCTCGTCGTGGGTGCCGGATCAACCGGCGGTTACATCGGGGGCCGGCTCGCCCAAGCGGGCCGGGACGTGACCTTCCTCGTTCGACGGGGCCGCGCCGAACGGCTGCGTCGCGACGGCCTCAGGATCGTCAGCCCAGTCGGCGACGCGACCGTCGAGCCGCAGCTCGTGACCGCCGACACCCTGGACGAAACCTTCGACGCCGTCCTGCTATCGGTGAAGGGCTTCCAGCTCGATGCGGCGCTCGACGACCTCGGCCCGGCCGTGAGGCCGGAAACGATGATCCTGCCGGTGCTGAACGGCATGCGGCACATGGAGATCCTGGCGGAGCGTTTCTCGCCCAGGAACCTGGTCGGTTGCGCCCTCAAGATCGCGACCATTCTCGACGACGAGGGACGCGTGGTGCACCTCACGCCACTTCAGGATCTCGCCTACGGGGAGCTTGACGGCGGCACGACGCCACGCATCGAGGCACTGCACGACCTGATGCAGGCGGGCGGCTTTCAGCCACGCCTGTCCCATGAGATCCGCCGCGAGATGTGGGAGAAGTGGATCCTTCTGGCGACCATCGGTGCCGTGACCTGCCTGATGCGCGGGCCCATCGGGGAGATCGAGGCCGCGCCCGGCGGTACGGCATTCGCGCTCGATGTCCTCGACGAGGCCGTCGCGACCGTCCGGACCATAGGCACCGGCCCCTCGGAGGCTTTTCTGACTGCAACGCGCGATCAACTGACCGCCAAGGGCTCACCCCTTACCTCCTCGATGTACCGAGACCTCCTGAAGGGACGCCCGGTCGAGGTCGAGAACATCATCGGCGACCTCGTCCGCGCCGCAGCGGGGGCCGGCATCGAGACGCCGCTGCTGGCCGCCGCCTACACGCATCTCTCGGTCTACCAGAACAGGCTCGGAAACGCCTGAGACAAACCGACTCCACCCGTTGTCCGGCAACGACACGCCTAGCGCGTCGTACCCGCCGGATCCGGGAGATCGGTCGTGGTAACCTGGCGCATCAGGCTTCTGAGACCGGCCGCCTCATCCTGCCCGAAGCTGGCATGGAAGCCTTCCTCGGCGGACTTCCAGAACGGCTTGGCCGAGCCGAGGAGCGCGCTCCCCTCCGGGGTGAGCGCCACGACCCGTTTCCGGCCATCACTCGTCGATGGCCAGACGGTCAGGAGACCGCGCCTTTCCAGTGGTCGCAGGAGATGGCCCAGGGTCGAGCGATCCATGACCAGAAGCGCGGCGAGCTGCTGGACGGACGGCTCGCCGTGGCGGTCGACCTTGGCCAGGATGGAATACTGGTTGAGGCCGAGGCCCGTGGGCGCCAGCACGCCGTCGTAGAGACGCGTCAGGTGCCTGGCCGCCTGCCTAAGGGCGGAGCAACTGCAAGCCTCCGGTGGCAGGTCGTCCATATGTGCCTCTTGCTCCGATGGCGTCCACGGCCTCTTGCCTGCATAGAGATGGCGGCAATTGCCCCTATTCGCAATGAAGCAATCAAGGTCCGCTCGAGTCGGGACGGGAAACGAGGTCGATTGTGGATAGGCGTCGAACCGTGACCCTCGCATAATTGCCGTTAACTGTGTGATGAAAAGAGAACATATAAGCTTTGATCGGGGTCGCGATCGGCGCCGATTGCGACCCTGCTTCTCAGATAATTTTTCGAAAAATACAATGACTTAAGCAGATTTGGGGAAGGGCTCATCTTTCGACACCGATCCACACTTCAAGAAGACCAATCAGCCTTCATGAGACACGTGCTGAGAGCCTGGGTCTCACGTGGAACGAGCGTCTGCTTTCGGGAACGCGGTTGACCCCGACAAATGGCTGAATTGGGCGCAAAGCCGAATGGCCGGTTTTGCGAGCATAAGTGGTCCAGCGTGGCGTGATCTGGCCGAAAGCGGCTGGTCTGCTTTCAGCGCCTGAACCTAATGAAGCGGACCTTCCAAGCAGCTCAACCCGACGTCTGAGTGCGCTTCGCGTCTACGGTCGATAGCCGTCTTCCGAACTTGCCAATCGGACGGCCCGAAGTACGGCTGGACGTCGACGATCAGGAGAACCTGTTTCAGGGGGAAGCCGAACCGTGCACAATCATCGACCGGCAGCGGGATAGTCGAGGTCAGTCCCCAGAAACCCTTTCGGCTTCGTAACCGTAACAATCCCCGCGCGCGCCATCACGGCGCATGATGGCGGGTCACCGATTTGCGAGGACAGCTTCCCTACCCAGAGACTGCGATGGGTTGTTCCGAACGACGCGGCCTGGCGAGGCTCATGCTCCGGTATCCGGAGCGCCGAGCTGCATTTCGCCGCAAGGCCGCGGATGATCCCTACTTCCTGGAACTGTGCGAGGCCTACGAGGCAGCGTGCGAGGCGGCGGAGTATTGGTCCAAATCGAGCGAGCCGGTCGCAGCGGATCGTACGCACGAATACCGAGCGCTTGCCAGCGAGGTCGAGGAAGACATACTCCGCAAAGCGGTGTAAGCCTTTAACATGAATTTAGGCTCGCTTCGCGAAAGCGCGTGGGCTGATCTGAAGTTGCAGGCAGTATCTCCCGGTTCGGTCGCAGTTTGCGGGGGTTCCGATGGACACCGGCCCGTCGTCACCGATTGCATCCGCTACGTTCGCGGGTTTTGACGTCGAGGAAGCCGTGCGCGCCCTCGTAGATGGAGGCGCCCTCCGCCTGTCCGAACGAAATCGCCGCTTCCTGGCCTTCGTGGTCCACGAGACCCTGTGCGGGCGCTCCGAACGCATCAAGGCCTACGCCATCGGCGTGGACGTATTCGGGCGCGGCCCCTGTTTCGATCCGAGCACGGATCCCATCGTCCGCATCGAGGCGACCCGGATTAGGACCGCACTGGCGGCGTATTACGAAGGTCCTGGCGCGAACGACCCGTTCCGCATCGTCCTACGCCCTGGCTCGTACATCCCCGAATTCGAGCTCGCCAAACCGGTGCCATTGTCGGTCCCGGAACCGGTCGAGCAGGAACCAGACGCGGTTCCTGTCCCACCCGACATGGCCAGGATCTCCCTGGTCGTCATCCACCGGACCAACCGGCGTGACCGGTGCGCGATGGCGACCGGTGAGATGTACGTGCAGGCGGTTGTTCGGGCCGCCGCAGGCCACGGGTTCCGGGTCTTCGTCATCCCGCATCCCGAGCGCAGGGCTGCTGCCCAGACCATCCAGGACCTTCTCGGGTGTTCCACGGCGGTCTTCGCACTCGAAATCTCCGTGCACGGGATAGCCGAGGGTCGACGTTATGCCTGGTCGCTCTCCGACCTGCGCAGCGGAGAGATTCGTGGTTCGGACTTCGTCGATCAAGTAGATGAGGAACCGCCGGCGGCCACACGGATAAACACGCGGGCCGAGGCGGTCGCTCGCCGGGTCGCGAACGTCGTCCTCTGAGGTCGGCCGAGGCGCCGGCAAGCCCTCTGAAGGCTTGTAACGGTTACAGCTCTGGCGCGTTGAGAGAAGCTCCCGAGCGCTCCCTTCTTGGCGTTCCCGCCAACCTCGTTCCAGCAGAGCCCTGCCGCGCGGTCAGAACTTGGCCATCAGCGGCTTGGCTTCCTGGGCTGCCTTCGGTGGTGCCACCCAGAGCGGGAACGAGACCTCAAGGAAGCCGATGGTGCCCTGGAAGCGGTTCTCCACCTCGACCTCACGCAAAATCTTGATGCGGGCCGAGACCGGGATGCCAGCGAACGGAGCGGTCAGGCCGACCGTCCCGCCAACCGCCGTGACCCGACCCTTGAACGGCCCGAGCCGGGCACCGGGACCGCTATCGCCCGTGAACTGCTGGTAATGCGAGGCGATAACGCCGACCGACAGCTCCTTGGTCAGGTACTTCGAGGCCGAGACGTCGACGTGGAACTCGTCCCCCGACGTGTACCGCGTCGCCGGGTTCGTCCCGTTGAGCGTGAAGCCGGCGGCGGCGGAGAGCTCGATCCCGAGCGCAGGGTCGAGGTACGTCGCGGCGGCCGAGATGTCGCCGATGTAGCGGTTGAGAGCGATGTTAGAGAGCTCTCCGGGCTCGTAGCCCCCGCCCGGGATGCTGAGGACGCCCGCCAGCTTCCAGTGCCAGTTGCCGGAATGCCAGCCGAGGCTCGCCGACACGATGGGGTCGCCAGGGTTCAGGGTCGCGTCACTCACGCTCGCACCAAGCGGACCGCCGCGGGCGCGGTTGATGAGAGGGCCGTCTAGCAGCACGCCGGCGCGCACGGCCGGCTCGCCGAACGGCATCACGAAGGCGAACGCGAGATCGCCGCCGAGGACCTGGACCGGCGTAACCCAGAGGGCGGTCGCGAAGTTGGCGACGATGTTCGCGTTGACGTTTCCGACGATGTTGCCCCCGAGCTGCGTCGTCCGGTTGCCCCCGAATTTGCCGTTGTAGAAGTAGGTATCGCTGTCGAAGTAGAGGCCCGGCGGCGGCACGACGCCCCCGAGGGGAACGGCCTGACCTTCGATGTAGAAGCTGAGGCCGCCCTCGGCAGCCTCGGCCGCCGAGGAGGCCATCAAAGCTCCAAGGATCAAGCCGCCGGCGAGGCGACGCGCGCAGGGTCCCATGACTGGCCCTCTCGATGTCATTTGGGCCCTGGATACCGGGTGAGCGAGCGGCATCCGGGGAAGGGCCCTGCCAATCCACGTTAAGTTGCGGCCCTGAGTTCGCACCGGTCTATGTCCCGGTAGCCACACTCACACCGCGAAGGGCGACGGCCGGGGGGCTTCGAGCATTGTTACGGTAACAGACTTGACTTGGGGCGGCTGGTAGAACGGTAGGCGTCCCACGTCGTACGAGATCGGCCAGCTCTCAGTGAGATGCAGGGGTGCAGCCCGAGGCCCCGTTCCCAACCGATCCTCTCACGAATGCGGGCATGAACAGGTGGGCGAACACGACCGCCGCTTGCTCGCATTCCATTCGGAAGACGATGCTCAAGGACGTTCCAGTCGACGAGGTCACCCGGGTCGTCGGCTCGGTGACCGCGCTCGCATTCCCGCTCGCGGCGGTTGCTGCACTTCTACCCTCCTCGTGTCGCGTCTCTCAGACGTCCCACATTGCTGCCGGACTTAAGGCACCCGCATCATGCCCGGTAATCGATAAGAGCCGTCGAGGATCGGCGTTTCCGGACCGTAGAAGCGCATGGTCAGGTTGAAGCCGCCCGCCGGGGCGGGGAGCCAGTTCGCGGTGTCGGCCGGGCGGTCCTTCTGGATGAGGATGGTCAGAGAGCCATCGGGATTCTTCCTCAGGCCATCGGTCGTGCTTCCGATGCTGTAACGTCCGAACTCGTTCTCCACGAACAGCATGTCGGACGCGTACATCGCCATGTTCCAGAAGACCGAGACTGGCGGAAGCTGGCCTGCTTCGAAGTGCAGGACGTACTTCCGTTCGCCCGTCAGCGTCTCGCCCCGGGCATCCACGCCGGTGTTTGGGTAGAGGACCTGATCCGAGAGCTGGGCGCCGAGTTCATACTTGGCGAGTGCCGCCCTGAGGCCCGCGTCATACCCAGCCCGGCCTCCCGCGAAGGTATACTTCCACCCGTTGACGGTTACGCCGGCGGCAGCCCACTTGCTGTCGATGATCTTGTCGCCAGCGCTGATCGCGCGGGCCAAGCCGCGCCTCGTCGGCTCGTCGAGGGCTTGCCACTCGAACCCTTTGCCGACGCTGAGCCCAACCTGCCGGAAGGAGGCCACCAAGCTGTCGTCGCTGTCGGCCGAGGCGGGCAGACGCTTGCTCATGGCAAACCCAAGCTCGTCTAAGGCGCGGAGGTCAGCCGGTGCCTTGCCGTCATAAATCGCCATCTGCTGTCGGGGCTCGGGCGGGACGTAGGCGAGACCCTGACGCAGGTAGGCCGCCAGGGGCATGAGCCGGAAGCCCTTCTGAGCCTCGACGGCGTGGGGCAGGTCGGCATTGCCCTTCGCGAGGATGCGGACCGCCGCGACACCGATCTTGGTGCGGCTCTTGATCTGCGTCATGTCGCCCGGCACCGCGCCTGCGAAGTCCGGCCCCGTTACCACGTACACGCCGGGTTGGGGTCCCTTGGTCCCACCGATGTTACGGGTGATCTCGTCAAAGCTGTCGCCGATCTGCACGATGTACCACCGCTGCTCCGCCAGAGGCGGAACCACGAGCACGACCGGCTCAGCCGTGAGATCAAGCTCGGCGTAGGCGTCGATGGTCACGTTGTTCGGGGTGACGACGAAGCGGTCCTTAGCGGTCTTCAGCTCGGTGTACTTCCTGAAGTCGTTGAGGAAGGCCCCGCCCACCGCCACGGCCTTCGGACTGCTGAGGGCGTAGTACCTGAGCGGGTAGCCCCAGAGGTACGCCTGCAGGCCGATGGCGTACGCGTTCTCCTCGCGTGCCTGCTCGCGTGCCTGCTCGGGTGACAACGCTGCGGGCCCGGCGGTCTGCGCGAGCGCGAAGTTTGCCGGAAGCATCACAAGCGCGACGAGGGCAGCAACCACTTTCGTTCTCATCGCGTCCGCCTCCTCAATCGACCTTCTCGACGTCGGTCAGGATCCAGGTCTTCTCGAAGAGAGGCTTCCGGGGGCCGTACAGCCGGAACAGAACCTCGAAGCGGCTCGCCGGGTCGGTGGCCACCCAGTTCGCTTCCTTGCCCGCTGGCGCCTTCGGAGCGAAATAGAGATCCACCGAGCCATCGCCGTTCCTCTGCAGCTCGGGGTTCAAGGACGACCGACTCAGCCGCGAGGCGCCCCGGATCAGCGTGTGCGTCTCGCGGCTGTAGACGACGGCCGACCAATATTGCGAGACGGGCGCATCGGCCGGCACCGTGAGGCGATAGGTGCCGGCGCCCTCAAGGGGCTGTCCATCCTTGTCCCTGATGCCCATCAGGTAGAACTGGCCAGCGCCGAGGTGCTTGACCGTGCTGAATGCCCAGTAATCGGTCAGGCCACGCGCATCGACGGTGTAGGTGTTCGGCTTCTCGTAGAACGTCGACGCCACCTCCATCAGCTCGGGGGCTGCCGGAACGGCCCATTGGCGACCCGGGAAGTACGGGGGGAAAGCGGTCTCGTACCGGGCGCTCAGCCATGCCTGCGCCTCCTTGGCGGCCCCTTCGAGGATCTGCTTCGTGGCATCGTTCGGCGCGAACGGCTTGCCCTTCTCGATGCCGACCGACCTCAACGGATCGATCATCGCCTTGTCGCGCTCCAGCCAGGGCTCGGCCTGCACGAAGCGGTCGAGAGACTGGAAGAACCGCAGGTCGTAGGGAATTCGCGAGTCGAACAGTCGCCCGGCCGCGTCGACGAACTTGGTCTCGGGCTGGCTGCCGGCCTGCGAGAGCGGGTACAGCCTGATCCGCTTGCCGTAGACGACCGCGTCGGCGACGTCGGCGTCGCTTGAGCCTTTCACGGCCGAGCGCAGCAGGGCATAGCCCTGGTAGGTCATCGACGGCAGGACGATGTAGCCGCTCGGCGCGGTACCTGCGAAGCCCGGCGGCAGGATGAGGTATTTCCCGCCCTTGCCCTTGTCGACGCCCGCCGGGCCGACGTCTTCGAGCGCGGCTTGCCAGGCATCCATGATGGTGCCGGTGATCGAGCCTCCCTCCGCCGGGGGGATCTCGATCACGATGGGTCCGACATCCCGCGTGTCGAAGAACGGCTGCAGGTAAATCGTGTCCGGATTCGGGGTCAGGGTCTGGTTGTTCGAGTCCAGGAACCTCGACCAATAGACCACTTGGTTGACGCCGGCCCCTGCGTCATGGATCGCGGCCTGCAACATGCGGTCGAAGTTCACGGCCGTGATGCCCCAGTTGACGGTCTCGACCGCCCGGCGCTCGATGGCGCGGCGCGTCAGATCCTCCAATGAGAAGGTCTGCGCGTCGGCGGAAGACAGCGCCGCGGCGAACACGAACGACGCAAGAACGATCCTCCGCATGACGTTCCTCCACGCTCAGAACGGGTTGACGTAATTCAGGATCGCCGCCTGCCGGAGGACGACCCTCCGGATGACGTGCGCGGTTTGAACATGCTCGGTGTAAATCGCGGCAGTACCGGTGCTTCCGGCCGGCAGGCGTCTCGCAAGATCCTGGTCGTCCAGGCAGATACGGACGACGAACGGCGCCGCCTGGATCTCCGACGGCGCGACCGCGAGGCCACCAGACTGTGCCTGCCCCGTCGCGATGGCCTGCAGCACCGCCTCGACCCGACCAGCATGGACCTCGCCCGGGAAGGTCTTGAACGTGACCTCGACCGGCTGCCCGGGCTCGATGTACCGTGCGTCGATCTGCGGGATCTCCGCCCCAAGGATGGTCTCCGAAGTGTCGATGAAGGCCATCACGGGTGATTGAGCGGTGACGCGGGCGCCCTTCCGGAGCGTGAGGTTGGTCACGTAGCCGACGGCCGGGGCGCGCACGGTCGTCTTGTCGAGGTTCCATTTGGCGCCCTCCAGCTGTGCCTTCAGCTGGTCGACCTCGGCTTGGCGCTGCTCGACATCGAAGGCGCGGCCGGTCCCGCGCCCCTGGAGCTCGGACATCTGGGCGAGCCTGAGCTCCGAGAACTTGAGTTGCGCCTCGATGGCCTCGACCTGCGCCCGGTAGGGGATTGGGTCGATGCGGAATAGGACCTCGCCTTCCTTGAGGGCCACGTTGGCCATGACTGGCACGTCGACGACCTCGCCGGCGACGGACGGAATGATCTGGACCGAGTTGCGGATGACCGCCGCCGGGCCGGCGGGCGCGCCCCACTGCATCGGGATGAACAGCCCGACGAGAAGGGCGATAAGCACGAGGACGGGCGAGAGCTTCCAGAACAGGTTCAGGCGGACGAACCCGAGCCAGACGAACAGGACGAGGAGCGCGACATAGGCGTTGAGCAGGAAGACGATCATTGGGACGTCTCCCGCTTGGCCGGAATGTCGACGTAGGCCCAGATGAGGACCAGCGGCCAGAACACGAACCCGAAGACCAAGGTGGCCCAGCTCCCGATGGCCACCGCCTGCGCCCAGGGATGGCCGCGCCCGCGCGCGATGCGGCCCGGCATCACCCCGAGCGCCACGAAGGACGCGACGAGGGTGGCGACCACCACCAGCAGGACGACCCAGGCGAAGATGTCGATGAACGGCATCGGTCGGGCTCCCTCACCGGAACGCGGAGCGGAACAGGCGCCGGAGGCGCTCACCAGCCTTTGGACGAACCCGGAGGTGAGGGACGATGAGCTTCGCGAAGGCGAAGGCGACCTGCCCGTACTCCTCCTCGCAGCCCTCGGCCCGTTCCTTCGGCAGGTAGTCCTTGACCAGAAGGTCACGGAAGCGCCGCTTGTCCGAGCCGTAGGCCAGGCACGCGAGATTGTAGAAGCGCTGCCAGGACAGGCCGTGCACGTCCGAGAAGGCGCCCTGGTCGACGGGCTCGTCCTTGGCCTGCGTCGCGAAGAAGTAGGCGCTTCCGGAGACAACCATGCGGGCGTCGGCCGGCGATAGGTGCAGAAGGATCAGCGCGGCGACTTGGTCGGCGGCATCCTCCTCGCGCCCGAGGATCGGCACGCCGAGGAGGTCGAACAGGGCATGGCTGCTCTCGTGCAGCAGGATCTGGAAGACCGGGCCGCGGATCGCCTCCTGACGGGTCACCCCGGCAGGCGACCGCGTTCGCGGCGCGGCCTTCACGATGCTGTCGATGAGCTCGTAGCAGACGGTGACGCTATGGGTCTCGGGTGCGTACCAGGCGTTGAGCTCGCCCGCGCATTCCTTCAGCCGGTAGGTCAGGCGGGTGGGCAGCCGCACGAGGCCGATGATGCCCCCGACCCGCTCCAGGACGCGCCGTTCCCGCATCGCGTCGTAGATCTCGCGGTAGGAGGTTTTCTTCGGGGCTTCGTAGATTACCCGGGTACGGCCGCCATCGTGCGACCCGCCTTTGGCCCCGGCACAAGGTGGGAGGGCAATGGCCGCGAGCACAAAGCCAACGCTCCAGGCCCCGGCACGCATCAGCGCCTTCCTACGGGGGGTGCGTCGAGCCGCTCCATCGCGATCAGTGCCGCCCGGTCATCCTTCGAGACGATCCGATCCTTCCGACGGGACAAGCGGTAGAACGGAAGGGCCACCGCGCCGCCGCCCATCAGGCGGCGAACGCGGACGACGGCCACCTCGTGCTGGCCGTCCGGCGTTGTCCGGACATCGGCGATCCTGCCTATGGCGTGGCCGTCGGCGGTGTAGACCCACTTGCCCGCGCCCGTCCGGCGCAGGCTCTCCGCCAAGATCTGATAGTAGGCATTATCCCAGCCGTTCGAGGGCGGGGCAGACGTCTGAGCCCCGGCTGCGGTCGGGAACACCAAAACGAGGACGGCCAACATGCCTCTGGTGACCGGGCGAATGCGCATCTCAGGTCTCCATGGAGACGTAATCGAGGATCGCGTCGGCTCAGACGAAGCAGCCGCGGAGCATTCGAACGTCGTCTGACAGCAGGCGAGCCAAGCCGTGGGTTGGCGAAGGGACCGAGCTGCTATCCTGCAAGACGGCGAACGCCAGCTTCATGGAGCACCCGCTGCCTTGATTGCGGGCGGTTTCCATGTGCCGTCGAGGGCCTGCGGCTTCGGCCAGTACAGGCGCAGGTTCATGGTGAAGGGGCCGCTTGCCGGTGCCGGCAGCCAGTTCGCCGCCTTGTCTTCGCTCGGGCTGTCGCGCTGAACGTAGAGGTCGAGCGAGCCGTCCGGATTGTAGGTGAGCTTGTCGCGGTCGCCGATGACGTAGCGGCCGATGGCGTTCTCGGCAAAGAGCTGACGCTCGTTGTACATCGTCAGGGACCAGAAGCCCCGGACGGGTGGAAGCTCGCCCTTGTCGAAGTGGATGACGTAGCGCCGGCCACTGTCGAACGGCTTGCCGTCCGCATCCACCAGGGCGGTGGGATAGAGCGCGTCCTCGATGGTGTTGGCGCCAAGCCCGGCATAGGCCACCCCGGCCCGGTGCGTGTAGTCCGCTCCGTAGGTGCCAATGGCGGTGTAATTGGTGCGCCATCCGTTCACGAACTCGCCTGAGCCACGGAACTGGGCCTTGATCCGCTCCTGGGCTGGAGCCTTCGACTCTGAGATCGCCTGCTGGGCCTCTGGTGTTAATCGAGCCAAGTCGATGGGTTCGCCCGGCACGATCCCGATCCGCCGCATGCGGTCGAAGATCGGGTAGTCGACATCGTGCGGTGGGTTGGCCTTCACGATTTCGCTGAAGAGCGTGAAGAAGGCTGGCGCATCCATCTCCTCCACCTGTTCGACAGGCGGCTTTTCGCTCTTCCACTCCGGGTTCACCGAGCCCGGGCGTGGAGGCTCATCTTTGCCCCAGGCACTGAGGGGCGCGGTTTTGATCGCCCTCTGGAAGCGATGCACGGCATCATAGTCGGCGGGACCAGCCGTGTTCGTCCGGCCGATCACCCAGCCCATGCCGGTGGGGGAACGAACGAAGTCGATGCCTTCGGGGATGGTGCTACTCCAGTCCGGCCCTGCCAGCGCGAAGGTCTGGGCCCCATTGCCGGTCGTACGTGAGCCCGGCGAGGTGAAGACCTCCGTCCACATGTCGAGGATCGGCAAAAGGTAATAGCGGCCCCCTGAGTCCGGAATGCTGATGACCAGAGGCTCCTTGGTCACGTCGAACCACATCACGGAGTAGAGCGTATCGGCGTTGGGCCGCACGACCGCCGTGAACTTGGCGTCCGGAAAGGCGGCCAGGTGTGCGAATTGGTTGACCGGTGCCGACATCGTCGTGGTCGCCTGCAGGACGTTCGTCGTCTTGCGCCGGGTCAGCTCCATGAGCACGAGCGGATAGGCATAGACGTAGGCGTCGGTGGCGATTTCGCGGACCTCGTCAGCCGGCGGCATCGTGGGCTGCGCGGGTGCCGCGCCGCTCGGCGCAACGAACGCAATGAACAAGCCCGCGGCGATGAAGCGGTGGGTGACGCTGGCATCACCTCTCGAACGTCGCGCATCCTTAGCTCGGCCCAGATGGCCGCCGTGCGACCCCGAAGCCTTTCCATTGAGTGACATCGGAAATGTCATGGGTCCTTCCTCCGGATGCAGCGGAAGCCGATGTGGCTGGTGGAGGTGTCGACCGGGTGGGGATGGCGCGCGGCCGGACGGTAGCGCCGGCAGTAGTTCGGCGCGCACAGATGTGAGCCGCCCTTGACCACGCGGCGCGGGATCCGGATCTCGGGCTGGCTCGGGTCGTGGCTCTCCTCGGCCCGGCCGCCCCGGGGGTTCTGGGGAATGCAGCAGGCCTTCGGGGCCTCCGCCGGGTGCCTCGGGACGTAGAAGTCTGCCGTCCACTCCCATACGTTGCCGATCATGTCGAACAGGCCGTAGCCGTTCGGCGGGAAGGCTGTGACCGGTGAGGTGCGCTCAAAGCCGTCCTCGGCCAGGTTCTGGTGCGGGAAGGCGCCCTGCCAGGTGTTGGCCATGTGACGCCCGCCGGGTGTGAGCGTGTCGCCCCAGGCGAACTCAGCTCCGTCCAGGCCACCGCGCGCTGCGAACTCCCATTCGGCCTCGGTCGGCAATTCCTTGCCAGCCCACGCCGCGTAGGCCTCGGCGTCCCCACAAGCGACGTGGACCACCGGGTGCGCGTCGAGGCCGGCGATGGACGAGCTGGGCCCGTACGGCTTGCGCCAGTGCACACCGAACCTGAACCGCCACCACGAGCCCCAGTCCCCCAGGTCCACCGGCCCCTTCGGCGGCTTGAATACGAGCGAGCCGGCCTGGAGCATGTGCAGCAGGGCTCCGGGGTAGTCCTTCGGGTCCGGCCGCGTCTCGGCGGCCGTGACGTGTCCCGTGTCCCGCACGAAGGCGCGGAACTGCGCGTTCGTGACCGGCGTCCGGTCGATCCAGAACGCGTCGATGCTCGCACGATGGACGGGCGCCTCTTCGGGGTAGTGCCGGTCCGAGCCCATCCGGAAGGTGCCGCCGGGCACGAAAACCATCTCATCCGACGTCGCCGGTTCGGTCTTCCGTCCGTCGAGCAGGGGCGCATCGGTCATCGCTCACTCCGGGGTACGGGCGGGAACCGGGGCAGCCCGTCACTGCGAACCGGGCATTGGGATGCGTTGGTCGATCATCCTGTTCAGGCCGCCCCGGATCTTGTCGAGGTCCAAGCCCTTCCTGAAGGCCTCCTTCTGCTTGATGGTGTCCAACGTGCTTTCCAGGATGTTCGCCGGGTTGAAGCTCGGCGGGAACGAGCGCGGCGGGAAGTCCTTGAAGGTCGCCACGAACTGGAAGACCTCATCCATCATGCCGTAGGCGGACCCGACGTGGTTCAGGTTCCAATCCCAGTAGGTGTTGGAGGTGATGTCGGCCCGCTCGAACGGGTCCTGCATCAGGTTGAAGATCTTCTGCAGCCGCAGGGTCGTGAAGGGCTCTGCCCACAGGCCCATCGTCCCCTGCATGCGCTGCTCGGAGAAGACGTACTTCAGGTCACCTTGCCGTGTGCCGACTAATAGACCGTCGTCGTCCGCGTAGAAAAATATGCTGCGGGCGCTCTTCGTGCCGTTGTTGTTGCCGGCCGTGCCGCTCACGGCCTTCAGGAACGCCGACTGATCGTACCCGTCGAGGTGAACCTTGTAGGTGATGCCGTTGGCTGCGTAGCCGGCCTTGAGCTTGCCTACGAGGTCCGGCTCGCCGGCGATGGCGGCCAGGGTCGGGATCCAGTCGTTGTGGCTCATGATCTCGTTGGTCACGGTGCCGGGCTTGATCGTGCCCGGCCAGCGCACGAGGCACGGCACCCGGAAGGCACCTTCCCAGTTCGTGTTCTTCTCCGAGCGGAACCACGTCATGGCCCCGTCCGGCCAGGTGTTCATGTGAGGGCCGTTATCGGTCGAGTAGACGACGAGGGTGTCGTTCGCGACGCCCATGTCGTCGAGAGCCTTGAGCAGGGTGCCGACGGTGTCGTCGTGCTCCTGCATGCCGTCGATGTACTCGCTGTCGCCATGCGTGTATCGGCCGCGATGATCGGCGCGGACGTGCGTTCGCAGGTGCATACGGGTCGCGTTGAACCAGACGAAGAACGGCTTACCCGCCGCCTGTTGCCGCTTCATGTAGGCGATGGCCGCGGCCGAGGTCTCGTCGTCGATGGTTTCCATTCGCTTCCTGGTGAGCGCGCCGGTGTCCTCAATGGTCTGCTTGCCGACCTTGCCGAAGCGCGGGTCGACCGTTGGGTCATCCACGTCGGTCGCCTTGCACCTCAGGACCCCGCGCGGCCCGAACTTGGCGCGGTAGGCCGGGTCCTTCGGGTAGTCGGGGAGTTCCGGCTCCTCCTCGGCGTTGAGGTGGTAGAGATTGCCGAAGAACTCGTCGAAGCCATTCACGGTCGGCAGGGACTCGTTCCGGTCCCCGACGTGGTTCTTGCCGAATTGGCCCGTGGCGTATCCGAGGTTCTTGAGCAGGCCGCCGATGGAGGGGTCGAGCTGGCTCATGCCCATGGGAGCGCCGGGGAACCCGACCTTGCTGAGGCCGGTCCGGATGATGTGCTGCCCGGTGAGGAAGGCGGAACGGCCCGCCGTGCACGACTGCTCGCCATAGTAGTGCTGGAACTTGATACCTTCCTTGGCGATGCGGTCGATGCTGGGGGTCTCGTAACCCATCAGGCCATTGGAGTAGGCGCTGATGTTCGCGATGCCGATGTCGTCGCCCCAGATCACCAAGATGTTCGGCTTGGCCGCGCCGGAAGGCCTGCCCGGCGAGGGCGAAGGAGAGGCTGGCGCCGGTGAGGGGGCGGGTTGGGTCTGAGCGAGGGTGTTGCCGGCCGACAGACTCGACGCTGCCAATGTCGTTCCGGCGAGCAGCATATGGCGGCGACTAAGGCGGGCGCCTTTTCGAGCTTTTGGGCCTTGGCCGTCCCACGATGTCTCGTCGCTCATGATGTCCTCTCGTGATCACGTCTCGTAGAGGCGTCGACGCCCTTCGCTGATTGGGCGGCCGAGAACGGGATGGTTGGCTATGCGAGGGGTTGGCGCCTCACCGGGTCCGTGACCTACTCAAGCCATAGAGCGGCACGCCGCATGATCGGCTTCGCTCCGCGGGTGGCGTCGCTTGTTTCCACAATGGCGCTCACTCGGCCGGAGCGGCCGGCGCGATGCCGGTCACCTGCGCCGAGGGCTGCTCGCTGAGCCAGCGGTAAAGGATCCCGCCCAGGGCCCCGCCAACGAGGGGAGCGACCCAGAACAGCCATAGCTGCCCGATGGCCCAGCCTCCCGCGAACAGGGCCGGCCCGGTACTCCGCGCCGGGTTGACCGAGAGGTTGGTGACCGGGATGCCGACGAGGTGGACGAGCGTTAGGCAGAGCCCAATGGCCAACGGCGCGAAGCCGACCGGCGCCTTGCCGTGCGTCGCCCCCATGATGACGAACAGGAACATCATGGTCAGGACCACCTCGGCCAAGAGGCACGAGACCAGGCCGTAATGTCCTGGCGAGTGCTCGCCGTAGCCGTTGGCCGCGAAGCCCTTTGCCAGGTCGAACTCCGGTGATCCGCTCGCAATGGCGTAGAGCAGTGCCGCGGCAAAAACGCCGCCGACAACCTGCGAGATGACGTAGGGGGCGATGTCGCGGGTCGGGAAGCGCCCGCCCGCCGCGAGCCCGATGGTGATGGCCGGGTTGAGGTGGCAGCCCGAGATGTGCCCGATGGCGTAGGCCATGGTGACTACGGTCAGGCCGAAGGCAGCGGAGACCCCGAGCAGGCCGATGCCGACTTGAGGGAAGCCGGCGGCTATGACGGCGCTGCCGCAACCGGCGAAGGTGAGCCAGAAGGTGCCGATGGCCTCGGCACCGCACTTGCGGATGTCCATGCACGCTTCCTCAGCTCGATGAGGGAAAGAGCCCGGCAGGCCCAGCGAACCTTGAGGCCCCCTGGGGACGCTTCGTCGGACCGGGACACCATTGTTCCCTCGACTTCGGCCGCCCTTCGGCCCTGGGCCGATCCTCGACCGTCGTGAGGCCCAAAGTCATCATTGTTACTGTTACAGCGATGACACCCGCCGGACGTGGCGCTCTAGTCCGTTCCCCGCCTCGCGCCTCATGATGAGCCGCGAACGGTGGAAGAAGCGCCGGCGCGGCCGCCCTCTGGCCCGCCGCGGCTCACGCTGGAGTGTACGGGATGCGACGCATGAGGTTGGTGGCGTTCGCCGCCTTGCTCTTCGGAGCTTGGCTCAGCTTAGGATCATTGGAGAAGGGACGGCTCGGCGTCGGCGTGGCCGAGGCGGCCGGAGGCTGCGGCATCGGCTTCCACCGCGGCCCGTATGGCGGCTGCCGGCGGAACGTCTACGGGGGCTACTATGGCGGCCCGGCCTATTATGGCGGGCGAGGCGTCTATGGTTATCGGGGCGGCGCGGTCTACGGTTATCGCCGCGGTGGGGTCTACGGATATCGCGGCGGCCGGGTCTATGGCGGCCGGGGCGTCTATGGGCGGCGTGTCGGTGTCTACAGGGGGGGAGCGTTTCGAGGCGGCCGAGGCTTCCACGGTGGTGGTCGCTTCCGCAGGTAGGTGTTCGGCTTCCGTCCCAGGTATTTTGTAGGCCTCAGCTTCTTCCAACTTGTTCCTGGTTTTGGGGATGTGTGGACGTCCGCTTCCAAGAAGGAGGGTAGCCGCCACTGCTGCCTCCCTCGGGGTGCTAGCGACGCCGGTTCTTGACATCGGGCTCGCCGCCGGCATCCGCGATAAGAAGTTAACTCCCGCTCATCCTATTTGCGTCAGTCATCCTCACCGGCATCGCTCTGCGCGTCGCCGGCCGGAAGCATCCCGCTGAACGCTAATCCCGGCATTCCTCCCCGCGCGGTCTGCAGCTTTGTGTTCCCCCGCGAACCGCCATGGCAAAAGACAAGGCCCTCATGTCCACTTAGAAGCTTTCGCCTCGTTGCTCTGAATGACCGGGATGGGCGCGAAGCCGAACGGCCGGTTTTGCGCCCATCGGCGATCCGGCATGGCGTAGTCTGGCCGAAAGCGCCTGGTCCCCTTCGAAGCCGTTTTGTCGGAAAATCGGACGGCCTCCTACCGACCCAACCCTGCCGGTAGGACCGTGGACAGCCTCCGGACAAAGCGGCCGTTCGCCTGCCGTTCGGCAAATTCGGTTCCGGGTGGAAACCGCAACCCGATATTTCGCTCCAATGCGGGCGCGGAGTGCAGCGTTCCAATAGGGCAAGCGCAGCGGAACGGTGCAGCTGGAACTCAGCTGTAGCGTTCGCATAAGGCGCGCTTACGAACCAAGCGGTCTCCGCTTGACATCGTGCTCTCGGCGGCGGTGAATGGGCGCTCGGGAAGCGATCTCCCGACGAGGCTCCGGCTGAAGAATCGCGTCCAATCTGCATTCGCTGCAAGGACGCGCCATGCCTACGCCTAACGCAATCCCCGTCGACAAACTCGCTCGTCTCGTCGGCACGCCCGCCTGCCCGGTCCTCATCGACGTGCGCACCGCTCGCGACTTCGCGGAGGAGCCGCGCCTGATCCCAGGATCGAGACCGCGCCAATGGGATGCTGTCGCTGAGTGGGCACCTGGACTGCGCGGCAGGCCCGCCGTCGTGATCTGCCAGCAGGGTCAGAAGCTCAGCCACGGAGTTGCTGCCTGGCTGCGTACGACTGGCATTCCCGCCGAGGTTCTCGATGGCGGCACCACGGCGTGGGCACAGGCTGGGCTGCCGATGGTACCCGCCGACAAGCTACAAAACTGCGATGCTCAAGGGCGAACTGTCTGGGTCACGCGCGCTCGCCCCAAGGTCGACCGCATCGCCTGCCCCTGGCTGATCAGGCGCTTCGTCGATCCCGAGGCGGTGTTCCTCTTCGTTCCAACCGCCGAGGTCGAGGAGGTGGCGCGACGCTTCAACGGAGAGGCGTTCGACATCGACGCGCCCGACGCGTTTTGGAGCCACCGGGGCGAGCTGTGCACCTTCGACGTCATGGTGCAGGAGCTAGGGTTAGCCACGCCGCCGCTCCTGCACCTCGCCACGCTGGTTCGCGGCGCCGATACCGCCCGGCCGGACCTCGCACCCGAGGCCGCGGGATTGCTCGCCGCCTCGCTCGGCTTGTCGCGGATCTACGCCGATGATCTCGCGCAGCTCGATGCGGGCATGCTGCTCTACGACGCCTTCTACCGCTGGTGCCGTGACGCAACCGACGAGGGTCACAACTGGCCGATCAACAAGCCTCGGCCAGGGGCTTGATCATGGGCAGCGCCGTCATGGATGCCGCGTCACGCGCGGCGGAGACTCCGGTCGTACCGCCCGCGCCCATCACCCTCACCGAGGCGCTGCCCGTCTGGACCCGCATCGCCGCGCTCTCGTTCGGTGGCCCGGCGGGACAGATCGCCGTCATGCATCGCATCCTCGTCGAGGAGCGGCGCTGGATTTCCGAGAGCCGCTTCCTGCACGCCCTGAACTTCTGCACGCTGCTGCCTGGCCCCGAGGCGCAGCAGCTCGCGACCTATGTCGGCTGGCTTATGCACGGCACCCGCGGTGGGCTCGTCACGGGCGGTCTGTTCGTCCTGCCGGGCATCGTCGCCATCATGGCGCTGAGCTGGATCTACGCCCTCTACGGCAACGTCGGGCTCATTGCCGGCCTGTTCTTCGGGCTGAAGGCGGCCGTGCTGGCCATCGTGCTCCAGGCCGTGATCCGCATCGGCAAGCGAGCGCTCAAGGGTCCCGTCATGGTCGGGCTCGCGGCGGCGGCGTTCGTGGCGATCTTCTTCCTCGATGTGCCCTTCCCGCTGATCGTGCTGACGGCCGGCGTCATTGGCTATCTCGGCGGCCGGGCCGGACTGCCGCAGTTCAAGGCCGGCGGGCACGGGGGTAGCGGCAAGGCCGTCGAAGGCCCCTTCCTCCTCGACGACCACGAACTCCCGCAGGAACGTGCGGCCACCGGACACACGCTGCGGATGCTGCTGACCTGGGGTGCGATCTGGCTGGTGCCGGTCGTCGCCATCCTCCTCGCCGTCGGGCCGGACGACGTGTTCAGCAAGATCGCGGTGTTCTTCTCGAAGATGGCGATGGTGACGTTCGGGGGCGCCTACGCGGTGCTCGCCTACGTCGCCCAGCAGGCGGTGGAGCATTACGGCTGGCTCAAGCCCGGCGAGATGCTCGACGGCCTCGGCATGGCCGAGACTACGCCGGGTCCGCTGATCATGGTCACCCAGTTCGTGGGCTTCATGGCGGCCTTCCGGGCACCGGGCTCGCTGCCGCCGCTCCTCGCCGGCACGCTCGGCGGGCTCCTCACCACCTGGGTGACCTTCGCGCCCTGCTTCCTATGGATCTTCGTCGGCGCCCCTTACGTCGAGCGCTTGCGCGGCAACCGGGCCTTGGCCGGCGCGCTCTCGGCCATCACCGCGGCGGTGGTCGGCGTGATCCTGAACCTCGCGGTCTGGTTCGCCCTTCACACTGTCTTCGCCGAGACGCGACCGTTCGCAGTCGGGCCTATCGGCTTCGATGTGCCAGTCCCGTCGAGCCTCAACCCGTGGGCGCTCGTCCTGGCGGCCGCGGCGGTCCTGGCGGTGTTCCGGTTCACGGTCGGCATGGTCCAGACGCTCGCGGCCTGCGCCGCGGCCGGCGTCGCCCTGCATCTGGGAGGTCTTGTGTGATGGGAACCGGGCGACGCGCCGCGGCGGTCACCCTGCTCGTCCTGGCGTCAGGTTCGGCGCCCACCGGCGAGGCGTTCCGCCAACTGACCGCCTCCGAGATCCGGGCGCGACTCGTCGGCAAGGAGGTCACCGACGATGTGCACTGGGCCTACCGCTTCGAGCCGGGTGGTCGCCTGCACGTCGTGTCCCTCGGACGGGCGCGAGACGCACGGTGGCGGATCGACGGAAACGGGCTCTGTCTGGAGGCCGACTGCTGCGTCCAGGTCTGGATGGTCGGCAACCGCGTCGAATTCCGGCGCAGCGACGGCACCCTACCGGACGAGGGCGTGCTGCAGGCGCCGGCACGCCGGCCCTGACAAACAAGAAACCCAGAGTAGGAGACGACCATGAGCCGCTTGCTTGCATCCATCGCCCTCCTGGGCGTCCTCGCGACCGGCGCGTCGGCCGCGGAGCCCTGGCAAGACGCCATCGCCACCGGGCTCGGCAAACCCGGAACCGCCATGCCGGGCGGGGTCTACCGCGTCGGCCTGCCCCGGACCGACCTAACGGTCACCCTCGACGGCGTACAGTTGAAGCCGTCCCTCGCCCTGGGCTCCTGGCTCGCCTTTGTGCGGCACGGGGGCGGGAACGAGGTCATGGTCATGGGCGACCTCGTCCTGACCGAGGACGAGGTGAGCCCGGTGATGAAGCGCCTCGTCGAGAACGGGGTCGAGATCACCGCCATCCACAACCACCTGCTGCGGGCCTCGCCGAGCACCCTCTACATGCACATCTCCGGGCACGGCGAGCCCGGCAAGCTCGCCACCGTCCTGGCCGGGGCGCTGGGCGCCAGCCGGACACCCTTCGGCGGCGAGACTGCCGGTGGCTCCCCGCCTTCCGGAAAAACCGAACCGGCCTCTGCCGGCGAGGGACCGGTGCCGGCGAAGGCGACCGCGCCGGACCAGGCACTCGACCTCGACACGGCGGCCATCGACGTGGCCATCGGGCGCAAGGGCAAGGTCAACGGCGGCGTCTACGCTGTGAGCGTGCCGCGCTCCGAGACCCCGAAGGATCACGGCATGACCGTGCCCGAAGCCATGGGCTCGGCGATCGCCATCAACTTCCAGCCGACCGGCGGGGGCAAGGCAGCCATCACCGGCGACTTCGTCCTGACGGTGGACGAGGTGAACCCGGTCATCAAGGCGCTACGGGCGAACGGCATCGAGGTCACGGCACTGCACAACCACATGCTCGACGACGAGCCCAGGCTGTTCTTCATGCACTTCTGGGCGAACGACGACGCGGGCAAGCTGGCCAAGGGCTTGAGGGACGCGCTCGACCGGGTGAAGGTCGCGAAGGGCTGATGCGCAGGAGCGTCGCCATGGTGACGATGTCGGTGAACTCCAGGCGGCGGTGCCTCGCGGTCGTCGTGGCGGCCGCAAGCACCGTCTCCCTTCCGGCAACGGTTCCGCAAGCGAGCGCCGCCGGATGCGAGGGCACGTCTTGCACCCTGGATCAGGGTAGCCAGGGTGCCAGTGCCCCGGCGGTGCCGCCGGCCGCTTCGGTCGACATCCGCGAGAGGCGGTCGGGGGACCTGTACCGCGTCTGCCTCGCCGAGCGCGGCGAGGCCTCGGGCTGGTGCAGCGCCTACCTCATGGGTGTCGCCGACACGCTGGCGGCCTTCGGCGATGGCGGCGACAAGGGCGGGATCTGCGCCGCCGACTACACCATCGAGGCTCTGGCCAAGACGTACATGACCTGGGCGCACGCCAACGAGGCGCTGCTTCGGACCGACATGCTGGCGGTGGCCAGCCTCGCCTTCCGGCAGCGCTGGCCCTGCGGGGGGTAAACCGAGCGCACCCACCTCTCGCTCTAGAGCCGCCCCAGCCATCCTCCCGGTGCTGACGATGACTGTTCCAGGTCCGCATCCCTTCAAGGTCGC
Organism: Methylobacterium sp. P1-11; assembly: GCF_008329595.1. Lineage (NCBI taxonomy): Bacteria > Pseudomonadati > Pseudomonadota > Alphaproteobacteria > Hyphomicrobiales > Methylobacteriaceae > Methylobacterium > Methylobacterium sp. P1-11. The sequence continues at coordinate 56,936 of NZ_NPKS01000022.1, read as the reverse complement.
CGTCGACTGGCGCGGCGACGCCCAGGCTCGGGCCGCGGCGCGTCCGGAGACCAGCCGGTTCGCGGCGGTGTTCGCCGCTTTGGAGCGGCACGGGCTCGCCGGCGAACCCGCCGTCTGGGTCGAGGGCCAGGCCAACGTCCTGCTGACCCAGCTACTGGCTGTCGATGCGGTGCTGGTCTGGGTGAACCCCGTGACGAAGGACACCGGCGAGGTCCGAGGCGCCCTCGACGCGCTGCTGCGGGAGGTCGCCGCCGCCGGGATCATCGTCAGCGCCCACCCTGACGTGATCGACCGGATGGGCACCAAGGAGGTGCTGTACCGGACGCGGGAGATGGGCTGGGGAACGGATACGCACCTCTATGCAAGCTGTGCCGCCCTCGCGGCAGCGTTCCCCCGGCGCTTGGCCGAGGGGCCGCGGGTGCTAAAGCGCAGCCGCGGCAACGGTGGCATTGGCGTGTGGAAGGTAGAGCGCGCCGCCAGCGCGGAGGAGGTCCTGGTGCAGGAAGCGAGCGACAGGAGCCGGCGTACCGTGCCGCTCGACGCATTCCTGGCGCAGCGCGCCTCCGACTTCGCGGCGGGCCTCACCCTCGTCGACCAGCCGTTCCAGACGCGGCACTAGGAGGGGATGGTCCGCTGCTATGTCAGCGGCACGCGCGCGGCGGGGTTCGGCACCCAGCTCGTCACTGCCCTGGCGCCGCCTGAGCACGGACGGGCACCGCCACGCCTCTATTCCGGACCGGAGGACGAGCGGTTCCAGCGCTTACGATGCCTGCTCGAACAGGACTGGATACCCGAGATGACGAACCTGCTCGGGTTGAAGCCGGACGACCTGCCCCTCATCTGGGACGCCGACTTCCTGCTCGGGCCGAAGGATGCCAGCGGCGAGGACACCTACGTGCTCTGCGAAATCAACGTGAGCTCGGTGTTCCCGATCCCCGATGAGGCGCCTGACGTCCTGGCTGCGACGACGCTCCGGCGGCTGGCCGACGCTCGCAGGTGATCCCTAAAAATTATTGACGGTAAGATGCACAAAGCAGATGTTTCGAGCAAGACGAATGCGCCCGGTACATTTCGAACAGACGTCGATCCATAAGCTTTCTCTTCGACCGGGATCTGGCTTCAACGTACGTCCATGACGACCGGCCGCGTGTGCCGAGTATGTCGGGTCTGGGTATGATCGAAGACGCCGACCCACATGTAGAGGTGGGTGCCGGGGACGAAGGAGGCGTCGTACTTGCTCTCCGACTTCAGGGCTCGGCTGACGATCAATGTCCAATGGCCGTCGCGCCAGTCGGCCGCCCCCTTGAGATCGTAGCGGTCCCCGGAATGGTTACCGGTGATCAAGACCGCCGGCATGATCGTTCCCACCGGCACCTTCGCGTCCGCTTCAGCGGTGTAGTCGACGGTGTCCTGAGGCAGCATCCACCATTTCGAGCCCTCGTCCGTCCCGGCGTTGGGGTCATCGTTCCATGTGCCCATCGCCCGGGTCATGGCGACATGATCCTTCGGAAGCTTCAGTGGTGTGACCGGGCCGCCCTTGTAGTCCGCGGGCGTCATGAGCTTGAAATTATACGTGTAGGGCGTGTCGCCCGGATCGCCCCAGTAGCCGGCCTGATACCGGTTGAGCTGCGCAGCCTCGTTCTGCGTCGGCTGTCGGGGCGAGCCGATATACATGTCATCGACCTCCCCGAGCAGGCCGCCGCGTGAGGCCTTCCACTGCCACATATCGACCATATTGCCGTCCGTGTAGTGGAGCCCGCGCCCGTTGCGCGAGCCGGGGAAGTCGGGATGCGGCTTCGGCCCGAGATGGGAGACACCGCCGGATCCGAATGCGTCGCTCGTGGAGAAGATGACGGCGAACTTGTCTTCATAGAACGTGGTGACGTCGTCGATGAACGGGCTGTCGCCCAGCAGGTGCCATCCGTCCTCGCGCTTGATCATCGGCAGGCGTCGGGTCGATCTGGAGGGATCTTCCCACCGGAACGCGAAGTAGATGCGGGCCTCGTCCCGAACGGCACGGATCTCGACGGTCGACTCGCCCAATCCGTCCTTCAGGTTGATGCCCTGCATCGTCCGGATCGTCACGGGACGAGCGGTTTTCCAGACGTCGTCGTCCAGGAGCTTCGCGAGATCCGGAGCGCGGTTGACCGGTCGGACGTCGAGGTGGTCGCGTGTCGCGACGTCGACGGCCGCGAGACCGGTAATCACCGGTATGCCGACCAAGGACGCGATCAGGAGGGGCTTGCGGGAAGCCGCGGGTCCGACGAGCGCTGCTGGACGAAACAACCGGAGCAGTTGTTGCCAGCCGCCGTACAGGAAGTGGGTCGTCATGTGGATCGCGATGTAACCGAGCGCGATCAGGGCGCAGGTCGCATGCAGCCAGACGACCCACCCACCGAAGCCCAGATAGAGGGCGATCCCCGTACCGGTCATGATCAACACGACGGCATAGATGAACCAGTGCAGCAGCACGTTGACGCCGCCCCAGCGCGCCTTTCGAGCGGTGGCTGTGGACCCGGGCAGCGCGATAGCACGCATCCTGCGCGGCGCGTTGCGATCCAACAGGCCGCCGAGCACGAGGTACAGGACGTAGGCGCTGAGGCAGAAGAATAGCGCGAGCCCCGCGAGGAAGTGCACGGTCCAGACTTCACCCTGCGGCAGGATGGGCGCGATCCACTTGGCGAACACGGCCGTGCGGGCGTCGGCCGAGATGCGCAGGCCGGTGAACAAGCTCGCCACCATGGCGACGACCGTCAGCCAATGGATAACGATCGTACCCAGGTCGCTGCGAGGCTTCGAGGTGGAGTTTGCCTGCGATGGGGCTCCGGAGCGTAGTTCGGCTGGAGCCACTGCCTTGTTCATCCACGTAGCTCACAACAAACGATTTGACATCGAGTCGAGCGGCAGGATGAAGATGTTTCGTTAACGAATATTCTCACATGCCTTCGCGGCTATTGCTCGGGTCGCAACGGGTCGGGTTCTCTCGCTTCGACGAGACTGATCACGGCCGGTATCTGCGGTGGTTCTCGCCGCGGCCGCGGGTTTTGGACCAGAGAAAGCGCTTGAGTTCCGCAACCTCCTCAGGCCGGCGGGCGCCAGCTGACGTTCTGCACGCAACGGCCCTGCTTCTGAAGGGCGCTACAGGATTGGCTCCTGCACTTAACGATGCCCGTGCTGGTGATGCAGATCGGGATAATGCGGATGTGTGTGCCGCAGCGGCTTGTGCCGGTGCCAGTGCGAGTGTGGTTCCATCACCGGACCGTCATGCTCGTGCTGGTGGTGCTCGTCGTGGACGTGGATGTGCTCGTGCTCCATGACCTCGTGAGCGTGCTCGTGCTCGTGGCGCTCCGCGAGGTGCAGCCACAGGCCGATCTCCATCAGCAGACCGGCCACGACGACCTGGATCGTGACCGGCTCGCTCAGCAGCGCGACGGCAATCACCGCACCGATGAAGGGCGCGAGCGAGAAGTATGCCCCGGTGCGCGCCGCGCCGAGGTGGCGCAATGCCAGCATGAATAGGACGAGGCTCACCCCGACCCCAAGGAACCCGACCATGGCCGCCGCGCCGATCGTAGCAATGGGCGGCACGGTCGCACCCAGCAGGAGAGCCAGGGCGACATTCACGCCGCCAGCCACCAGACCCTTGATAGTCGCCGTCACCACCGGGTCGGCCGAGGAGAGTTTGCGCGTCAGTTTGTTGTCGATGCCCCAGGCCAGACAGGCCGCGGCGATCAGCGCCGCACCCGCATCGAGGCGCACGCCTTCGCCGTTCCACGACAACACGACCGCGCCCATGAGGATGGCGAACGCACCGAGCAAGAGACGCCGATCGACGTTCTCACGGAATACCACCCACGCGATGAGCATGGTGGCTAGCCCTTCGAGATTGAGCAGGAGGGAGCCGGAGGCGGCCGAGGTGCGCGCCAGCCCCAACATCAGCAGCAGCGGCCCAGCCAACCCGCCGAAAAGCACCACCGCTGCCAGCCACGGCAGATCGTGACGGCGCAGAGGAGCTTCCGGCGCCGAGACGCCGAGCGTCGCCCGGGCGCCATACACGGCCGCCAGTCCGCTGCCAGCGCCGAGGTAGAGCAGCCCAGCGAGCAATTGAGGTGGAATCACGCCGAGGAGCAACTTGGCGACAGGAGCTGAGGCTCCGAACAGCACGGCAGAAAGGAGGGCCAGCGGCACACCCGGCCACAGGTGGGAATGCGATTGCTTCATACCGCGAACCTATCAGGCAGAGCCATGTTCGCCGACCCGCGCTAGAGGCGAGCGTCATGGCCGCTTTCCGCAAGCAGCTGCTACGCACGTCTACGGCTCGCTTGTTGGTAGCCATGCACGACGCGCAATGGCATCGCCGATCCAATAGGGCCTGCCCTACTGGAACGATCCAAGCCACGAATCATAAGCGTTCCATGCGGTGGCCTCTAGCTTCCGGAACGCAAAATCGCGAACGTCAGAGATCCTTGTGGAGCTCGGCGGGACGGCCGCGGGACAGACACGATGAAGGACTGTCCGGCCATCGCAGCGGCCGCTTCCGTACCTTTAGTTCGCCCCGTAAGCCGCCCTCCGAACATTGATGGTCGTGTCCGCTTGCGGGAAATCGTGACAGCTCACCGAATGACCGGGATGGGCGCATTGCGGAACGTCCGGTTTCGGGGGAAACTTTTCGGCTTGGTGAGATCTCACTCTGACAGTGACGTGCCGCGTTGCAGCCGGGCCTTAAAAATTATCTCGCCACCTCAATGACATAGGTGTTCGCATTTTTGTTCAGACTGGCGCGCCACCGGCGCATTTTTCTTCATCTCTGCCAGTGGTTTACCGGAAGTGGGGTCCGATTCCGCTTCAGCGGTGGGATCACGTCGTCCCGCGGGGAGGCGTTTCCAGGCACTGTCGGCGAGCCCCGGGCGCTGCGCCTCGCGCGTGTCGCGCTCCACTTCCTCCAGCGTCTGATGGCCGGTGACGGCCATGATCTCGTGCGGCGTGCAGCCGCGCTCGGCGAGGCGCGCCACGGTCGCCTTCCGCAGGCCATGGGCCGAGCAGTGCGGAAGCCCGGCTTGATCGCACCACGCGCGGAAGCGGTTTCCGAACCCCGCCACCGAGAACGGTTTGCCGTAATCCGTGACTAGGAAGGTCAGGTGCGCGGAGGGCAGGCCGGCGATAGCCTCGGCGAGATCCGGGAACACCGGGACGTCGACCAGACGGGGCTTGCGGTGCTCGTTCTTGGCCTGGACGTAGCGCAGGCGGCCGTCGCAGATGTGCTGCGGGCCGAGGCGCGTCGCGTCCTCGCGTCGGCAGGCCGTGTAAAACAGCAGCGCGAACGCGAGCCGCGGCTTCGAGCCGAGCGGGTGCCGGCGCTCGAACTGCTCGACCCCGTCCAGCGTCGAGGTGTGGTGCCCCTTGGTGACGTACTGGGCGCGGTTCACGTCTCGGGTCGGGTCCGCCTCGACGATGTCTTCCTCCAGGGCCCACTGGAACAGGGTCCGGAGCGCCTTCAGCATCGTGTTGGCGGCGGCCGGCGTGTCGGCTTTCTCATCCCGCAGGCGCCGCACGTGGCGCGGCTGCATTAGAGCGAGCGGCGCCGTGCCCGTGTCGCTCGCGGCGATCGCGTTCAGGGCGCGCTTCTGCCAGCCCTGCGTCGAGGCATCGAGCTTCTTGAACGGCGCGCTCGCGAGGTAGCGCTGCGGCACGTCGATGAAGGAGCCGGAGGCGGGACGTTCCCCCTTCGTCGCCAGGGCCGCCATCGCGCCGTCGCGCGCCGCCGCATAGGCCTTCCGGGTGCACGAGCTGGCATTACGCCGCCGCCGGCGACAACCGCCCCTGGACGCAGTCGGTCGACGTCTGCCCGGCGCTCAACGCCGCCTTCGCCGACCTGGTCGGCCGCGGCGGCGGCACCCTGGCCCTGCCGCCCGGCATCGCCCGGTGCGCGACGCCCCTGCGTGCGTCCAACCTGTCCCACGTCACAATCGTCGGCCAGGGCGTCGGCGCCTTCGACCGGTCGGGCACGGAGCTGCGCTGGACCGGCCGGCCCGGCGCGCTGATGCTCGACCTGCGCAGCACCACCCCGCAGACGCCGGTCTCGGGCGTGCGGATCTCCGGCCTCGTGCTCAACGGCGGCGGCACCGCGCGCTCCGGCCTCTACGTGCGCGGCCTGAAATACTCCAATATCGACCTGCTGGTCCGCGAGACCACGGGGCCGGGCGTCGACATCGACGTCGACGAGGCGAAGGGACCGCTGGTCACCGGCTCGCTCACCGGCACGGTCTGGGCGGCGTTCACGCCGGGATCGGGCGGGACGGACGGCACCTACACCGACGTGCCGCTGGGCAATGCCGGCGGGACCGAGGGCGCCGGCGCCACGGCCGACATCACCGTCGCCGACGGGGCGGTCTCGGCCATCGCGATCAGGACCGGCGGGCGCGACTACGTGCTCGGCGACGTGCTGAGCCTGCCGGCCGCCCGGATCGGCGGCACGACCGGCGCCACCGTGACGGTCGGCAATTGCGGCAACGCCGCCACCTCCTTCCTCGACACGTCGCAGAACGTCTGGAATCTGCGCGTCACCCAGCAGGGCGCCGCCAGCGCCGACGCCCAGGGCGTGCGCATCGGACCCGGCTCGCCGTGGCTCGACACCAATTCCAGCCAGTGGCTGAACGTGCTGACCCTGACCGAGGCCGGCACCGGCTTCGAGATCGGCAACGCCGACACCAACGAGTTCCTGTTCACCCGCGGCGACCATATCGGCAGCACGGGCCACGGCCTGGAGCTGCGCGGCGGCCTCTGGGGGCTGCCCTCGTCCGCCCGCGCCAACCGCTTCGGCACGGTCTCGGCGGCGGCGGGGCTCGTCGCCCGGGGCGGGGCGCATCCCAGCACCCGCAACGTCGTGGCCAAGTACAACACCGAGAGCGGCGAGGCCGGCCCGGTCTACGAGGCCGGGGCGGGCATCACCATCACGGACGACCAGGGCTACCCGATCGGCAATGTCGGCTTCACGGTCAACCAGGCCCGCACCGGCTACACCCCGGAGCTGAAGCGCGGGACGAGCGCGGCCACCAGCGCCACGGCGGCGGCCGATTACCGCCGGTTCGGCCGCGAGATCCTCGGCATTCGCCTGGACGTGAAGGTCACCGGCGGCAGCGGCTACATCCGGGCCTCGCTGCCCTGCGCGCCGTTCAAGGACACGGTGCTGACCGGGTTCGACCGGGCGACCGGGCTGAGCGTCCAGGGCCGGATCGGCTTCGCGGATCCGAGCGTCTACATCTACAACGCGGACGGCTCGACGCCCGGCGCCAGCACGCAGCCGCTGCTCACCGGCGACCTGGAATGCGCGAACTAGAGCCGTGCCCGATCGCGTTGCAATCGGGCACGGCTCTAAGCCTTTGTTTTGACGCGCTCTCTTGCGCCGAACCGGTATCCACTTCGGCGGAGACCGCTCTAGCGCGCCCCGCCCCCGGAAGCGCCCGCCGGACAGGAGCCCCCATGGATCTCTCGCCCCTCGGACGCGCCGCCCTGGCGGCGCGCGAAGGCTGCCGGCTGCGCGCCTACCGCGACAGCGTCGGCACGCTCACGATCGGCCGCGGCCACACCGGCGCGGCCGGTCCGCCACGGGTGACGCCCGACCTCGTCCTGACCCAGGCGGAGGCCGACGCGCTCTTCGCCGTCGATCTCGCGCCCACCGTGGCCGCCGTGCGCGCCGCCCTCGCGGGGCCGGTGCCGCAGCCGTTCTTCGACGCCTGCTGCTCGCTCTGCTTCAACGTCAGCGCGCCGAATTTCGCGCACGCGGGCGTCGTGCGGCCGGCCAATGCGGGCGACCTGCCCCGGGCCGTCGAGGCGTTCCTGATGTGGGACCGGCCGGTCGCGATCCTCGCGCGCCGGCAGGCAGAGCGCGACCAGACGGCGCTCGCGGCCTACGGTGCCGTCTACGCCCGCCGGGGCGATTCCGCGCCAGGGCGCGCCGGATGGCCCGGTCCCGTCCCGGCCGCGCCGCCGCGCCCCGACCCGCTCGCGCCGATGACCGGCGCTCCGGCGGTAACCCAGGTCACACAAAACCGGCGCGGCGGGAGAAAAACGCAACGCGAGCCGGACGATCGAGCCGTCGTCATGGCCGGGGGACCACGTCAGCCATGACGGATGCCCAGAAGGTCGAATGGTGGATCGACCGTTTCCCGCTCCTTCAGGCGCTGAGCCCGGCGTATCTCCAGATCGCCCGGGGAACCGTGCATTTCCCAGTGCTGGACGCGGGCGCCGTCGCCTACGAGCTGGATGGCGGATGCGCCAACTACCGGATGTGCCTGGAGGGCCGCACGCGCATCTTCCGCAGGTCGGAGGGCGGGCGCGAGGTGCTGATCTACAAGGTCGGCCCGTCTGGCCGAGGCGGACCCACGGGGCGTGGCCGCGGTGACCCACCAGAAGCTCGCGCACGACATCGGCAGCGTGCGCGAGGCGGTAAGCCGCATCCTGGGGCAATGGGCCGAGGCGGGCCTGATCGAGGTCCGGCGTGGCGCAGTCGAGATCGTCGACCGCCCCTGCTTGGAGGCCGCGGGTAGGCGGTGACCTGCGGCCTGTCGCGTTGCCGGTCGCGATCAGGCTGGATCCACCGTGCCGCCGGCCTTCGCCAGGGCCGGGAAGCCGCCCGCGACATGGGCGACCGGTCCGAGGCCCATGTCGTTGAGCGACTTGGCGGCCACCGCCGAGCGGTTGCCGGAGCCGCAGTAGAGCAACAGGCGCTTGCCACCGCCGAGCTCGGCCCGGTGGGTCGGGCTCGCGGGATCGGCCTGGAACTCCCGGAAGCCGCGGGGCACATGGACGGCTCCGGCGATCCTGCCGGTCTTGGCCAACTCCTCGCCCTCGCGCACGTCGACGAGCACCGTGTCCGGCTGGCCGAGACGCGCCAGCGCCTCCTCGGCCGACAGGGTCTCCACCTCCCGGCTGGCCTGCGCCACCAGGTCCTTCGCGCTGGTCGTGGTCATGGTCGTCTCCCTCATTCGCCCCACGCCGCGCCGTCGAGGGCGTCGAGCGGGATCTTCAGGTAGCGGCGGCCGTTCGCCTCGGGTTCCGGCAAGCGTCCGCCGCGGATGTTCACCTGCAGGGAATGCAGGATGAGCTTCGGCATCGGCAGCTTGCGGTCGCGCGCCTCGCGCATCGCCACGAACGCTTCCTCGGTCGGGGTCTCGACGAGGTGCGGGTTCTCGCTCCGCTGCCGGGCGACGGTGCTTTCCCAGGCCGCCATCCGGCCGCCAGGGCGGTAGTCGTGCCCGGTGAACAGCCGCATGTCGTCCGGCAGGGCCATGATGCGCTGGATGCTGCGCCACAGCGCATGCGCATCGCCGCCCGGGAAGTCGGCCCGTGCCGAACCGCTGTCGGGCATGAACAGGGTGTCGTGGATGAAGGCGGCGTCGCCGATCCGGTAGGCGATGGAGGCCATGGTGTGGCCCGGCGTGAAGAGCGCCTCGGCCTCCAGGTTGCCGATCCGGAAGCGCTCGCCGTCGGCGAAGAGCCGGGACCATTGCGAGCCGTCCGTCCGGAACGTGTCGGGCAGGTTATAGAGCCCCTTCCAGAGCCGCTGGACCTCGACGACCTTCTCGCCGATGGCGGTCGGGACGCCCGTCCGGTCATGAAGGTAGCCGGCCGCCGAGAAGTGGTCGGCGTGCGGGTGCGTGTCGAGGATCCACTCCAGCGCGTAGCCCTCCCGCTCGATATGGGCGAGCAGGGCGTCGGCGGACCGGGTCGCGGTCGCGCCGGACTTCGGTTCGAAGTCGAGGACCGGGTCGATGATCGCGCAGCGCTTCGTCTCGGGATCCGCGACGACGTACTGGATGCTGCCGGTCGGCTCGTCGTGGAAACCGGTGACGATGGGATGCCCGCGCAGGGCTCCGACGGCCTGGTTCGACATGGGTCTCCTCCTTTCCGGGTTCAGGCGTTCAGGCCGAGGAGCGGCAGGGCCCCGCGGGCGACGACGTAGAGGCCGACCAGGATGACGAGGCCGGCGAAGGTGACGGTCAGGGCGCGCTTGCGCCCGGCGAGGCGCTGGCCGAACCGCGATCCGACGAGGCCCCCGAGCACGCCCCCCAGGATGAATAGGCCAGCCAGGGGCCAGTCGATCAGGCCGGAGGCGGCGTAGCTCGCGGCGGTCGCCGCCCCGAAAGCGCTCACCGCGACCAGCGAGGTGCCGATGGCCATGGTCAGCGGCATCGACGTCGCCAGCATCAGGCCCGGCACGATCAGGAATCCCCCGCCTACGCCGAAGAAGCCGGAGAACAGGCCGACCGCGAGGCCGATGCCGAGCAGCCAGGGCAGGACCACCGGGGCGCTGGCCCTGGTCAGGCGCACGTCCGGATCGCCCTCGCCGCGCCGCTTGCGCAGCATCAGGCCTCCGACCACGAGCATGACGGCCCCGAATAGGACGAGCAGGCTCCGCCCGTCGACCGCCTTGGCGGCCGCCGAGCCGACGAGGGCGCCGACGACCCCGGCGAGCGAGAACGCCGCCGCGCAGCGCCACTTCACGTTCCCGGCCCGCCATTGCGGGACGAGGTTGCCCGCCGCGCTGACCGAGACCGCCAGGGCACTGGTCCCGATGGCGACGTGGGGCGAGGACACGCCGACCACGTAGGTCAAGAGCGGGACCGCGAGGATCGAGCCGCCCCCGCCGACGAGGCCGAGGATCACGCCCACGACCCCGCCCGAGCCGGCGGCGAGACCGGATGTGAGGGGACCGGGCATCATACGTCGGCTCCCAGCGCGGCGGTCGGCTTCAATCGCGCCGCCGGCACCAGGCGGAACAGCAGCATGCCGGCGACCATCGCCGCCACGAACGTCACGGCTTCGGCCGGGGCTACCGTCAGGATGGTGAGGGCGGGCCCGGGGCAGAGGCCGGCCAGTCCCCAGCCGAGGCCGAAGATCGCGGCCCCGGCGATCAGGCGCGCGTCGAGGTCGCGACGGGCCGGGACATCGAGCCTGGGCGCAAGAACCGGTCGGCCGCGCCGCCGCGCCAGGCGGTAGCCGGCGGCCGAGACCGCGACGGCGCCCGCCATGACGAAGGCGAGGCTCGGGTCCCAGCGACCCGTCACGTCGAGGAAGGCGAGGACCTTGGCCGGGTCGGCCATGCCTGAGACGAGGAGGCCGAGGCCGAACAGGAGCCCGACGGCAAAGGAGAAGGCGACCTTGGCCATGGCTCAGGCTCCGATGAGATGGCGCATGACGAGGACGGTCAGGATGGCAACGACCATGAAGGTGCCGGTCGCGGCCAGTGAGCGGGGCGAGCCGCGGCCGATGCCGCAGACACCGTGGCCGCTGGTGCAGCCGGCGCCGAGGCGCGCCCCGAACCCGACCAGCAGGCCCGCGAGGATCAGGAGCGGGATCGATGCCCCGACCGTCACCGGCGGCACGCTGCCCCCCAGGCCGGCGTAGGCGAGCGGTGCCAGAACGAGGCCTGCCACGAAGGCGGCGCGCCAGCCGGTCTCGCGCGAGGGCGGGGCGAGCAGTCCGCCGAGGATGCCGCTGATGCCCGCGATCCGTCCGTTGAGAAGCAGGAAGAGGGCTGCGGAAGCGCCGATCATGGCACCGCCGGCGAGGGCGCTGACAGGCGTGAAGCCATCCATGGCGGTCGCTCCCACGCGGTGGTCCGGGCCGATGCCCGGATGGCCGCAGGGAACATCTTCCTCTGGCCAGCCAAAACATTAGGCGACACTTAATTAGCAATATCTAATGTATTGTCAAGCGCGAAACCAGTGGCCCGGCGCGGGATGCGCGAAGTGGGTGCGGTGGCACACGGGCCCCTTAGCTCATGGACGGCCCCTCGCCGACGGGATGCCGGCGGGAAGCGCGTGTTACCGTTCGACCGGATCAGGGATGGATGTAGGCGAACCCCATGCCCTGCAGGCGCGCCAGTTCGGCGACGCCGCTCGGGACGATGTCGTCCTCGCTGACGCCGTACAGGGTGCTGTGGTCGATCTTCCGTTCGCGCAGGGTGATGGCGCAGACCAGGAACCGGACGCCCATCCCCTTGAGGGCATCGATGCGGCCGGCGAGTTCTTTGTCGTTCGCGGCCGACTGGAAGAGCCCGACCCCGTCGCCGAGGCTCACCACGCGGATCTCGACATGTGTCTTGCCCAGGGCCTCGACGTGGTTGCGCAGGTTGCCGAGCAGGCGCTTGAAGTAGATCGCTCCGTCCGGGCCGCCTCCGCCGTTGTGGTAGACCACCTTCTGGTCGGCGTAGTAGCCGGCCGGCGCCTCCGAGCCGGCGCGGACTGTCCCGATGCCCATGGTCGCGAGGACGGCCGCGAGCAGCAGGCTCCTAAAGACCGTCGTCATCCGCCACTCCTTCGTCCGTCAGGGGTTCGGGCGCCTCCGAGGCGCCGCGGGATAGGTCGTCGAGGCCCGCATGGTCCAGGCCGTCTCTCACGGCCGGCCCGGTCTCGGCGTCGCCGCCGAGGCTGCCGGTCGTCTCCGACGCCGCCGGCCGCGCGGCCTGGGCGGTGCCCTGCGACCCGAGCACGACCACCTTCGTGCCCGTGGGCACGCGGCGGTGCAGGTCGATCACGTCCTGGTTCAGCATGCGGATGCATCCCGAAGACACCGCCTCGCCGATGCTCCAGGGCTCGGTGGTGCCGTGGATGCGGTAGAGCGTGTCCTTGCCGTCCTTGAACAGGTAGAGCGCTCGGGCCCCGAGGGGATTGCGCGCGCCACCGGGCATGCCGCCGGCCCAGCGCCCGTTCCGCTCCGGGTCACGCCGGAGCATGTCGGGGGTCGGCGTCCAGCGTGGCCAGGACGCCTTGCGGGCGACCGTCGCCTCGCCGGTGAACTCGAAGCCGGCCTTGCCCACCCCGACCCCGTAGCGCATCGCCTTGCCGCCCTCCATGACGAGGTAGAGGAAGCGCCGGTAGGGGTCGACCACGAGGGTGCCGGTCGGCTGCTTGGTCGGGTAATCCACGACCTGGCGGACGTTGCGGGCCTTGAGGTCGCGCGGCTCAACCGCCGCGACCGGGAACGGCTCGTCCGTGATGGCCGCGTAGCGGCGCACGGCATCCGCCGGAAGGCGCGGCCCCGCCTCCGCGACCGGGCCGGGGGCGCCGATCGAGGCCGAGCAGGCTCCGAGCGCCGAGGCGAGCGCGAGGAACGCCGGGAGGCGCAGGACTCGCCGCATCACGAGCGACCCCTGGCGCGCGCCTGCGCGACCGCCTGCTTGAAGCCGTTGTAGTCGAGGGCAGTCGCGACCTTCAGCGGGCCGATCAGGAAGACCGGCGTGCCCTGCAGGCCGAGGGCGTCCGCCTGGTCGAGGTTGCGCTGGAGCAGGGCGGTGATCTCGCCCTGGTGGGACGTGCGGTCCGCCTCCAGACGGGCCATGTCGAGGCCGGAGGCGGACACCGCCTCCAACATCCGCTCCTTCGGGATCTTGCGGCCGGGGATGCCCATCAGCGCGCGATGCACGTCGTCGTAGCGTCCCTGGTACTTCGCCGCGAGGGCGAGCTGGGCGCCGTAGACGGAGGCGTCGCCGAGGATCGGCCAGTCCTTGTGAACGAGGCGGATGCGCCCGTCCGACTGGACCAGCCGGAGCAGGTCGGGCTCGGCCTTCTTGCAGAAGGGGCAGTTGTAATCGAGGAAGGCGACGATGGTCAGGTCGCCCTTCGGGTTGCCTGAGATCGGCGCCTCGGGGTCGTTGAGGATGGCGTTCGGGTCGATGCCCTGGGCGAAGGCCTCCTCGGTACGGGGTGCCAGCGACAGCAGGGCTGGCGCGAGCGCGGCGGCGGGCAGAAGGGCGAGCAGGGTCCTGCGGTCCATGACGGTCTCCGTGGGTATGGGTAGGTCGAGAGGGGGAGCTCAGGCTCCGACGAGGGCGAGACGGCGCTTCAGGTCCTCGACCGTCAGCTCGCCCTCGGTGCGGGCCTCCCGGACCTCGTGGCCGTCGGGACGCATCAGGATGAGGGTCGGCGGTCCGACCACTTCGAAGCGGCGCATCAGGGTGCGGGTGGCTTCGTCGTCGCGGGTCACGTCGGCCCGGATGACCGAGACGGCCTTCAGCCGCTCCCGGACGCCGGCGTCCGCCAGGACCGCGCGCTCATTCGTCTTGCAGACGGTGCACCAGTCGGCGGCGACCTCGACGAGCACCGGCTTGCCCTCGGCTCGGGCTGCCTGAAGGGCCGCCTCGAACGCGGGAAGCGTGGAGACCGTGCGGGCCTCGGCGACGCGGTCCGGTTTCGACTGGCCGAGGCCGGCGAGGGGCCGCAGCGGGTCGTCCGCGCCCGTGGCGGCCCCGAGGAGTAGGAGGCCCCCATAGGCGACGGCCACAAAGCCCGCTGCTCGCCCTCCGCGCGACGGGCGGCCGTTCGTGGGGATCCCCGCGAGCGCAAGCCCGAGCCCGATGGCGAGCGCCGCCCAGAGGAGTAACGACAGCCCGTCCGGAAGGAGGCGCGTCACGAGCGAGCCCGCGAGAGCGAGGAAGATGAAGCCGAAAGCCTGCTTCGCCCGAACCAGCCATGGGCCGGACCGGGGTAGGATGCCGGCGCCGAACGCGCCGACGAGCACCAGCGGAGCGCCCATCCCGAGACCGAGGGCGAAGAGGGCCAGCGCCCCGCGCAGGACGTTCCCCGTCTGGGCGACGTAGAGCAGGGCGGCGGCAAGGGGGGGCGTCACGCAGGGCCCGACGACGAGGGCCGAGCTGAAGCCGAGGAGCGCGGCGCCAGCGACCGATCCTCCATGCGCCGCCGGGGCGCCGAACCGGCCCCGCCACCAGCGCGGCACCTGCAGGTCGAACAGGCCGAACATCGACAGGGCGAGCGCGACGAAGGCGGCGGCCATCAGGCCGAGGGCGAGCGGGGTCTGGAGGGCGACCTGCATGTTGCGGCCGAGCCACGCCGCCGCGACGCCGAGGCTGGCATAGGCCGCCGCCATGGCCAGGACGTAGCTTCCGGACAGTGCGAGGCCCCGCCCCGGCGTGAGGTCCCGGCCCGAGCGGACGAGCATGCCCGACAGGATCGGCACCATCGGCAGCACGCAGGGGGTGAACGCCAGGAGAAGGCCGAGCCCGAACATCCCCGCCAGGACACCGGCGAGATCACCGACGAGGAAGAGAGCCGGTCCGGCGGGGAAGACGCCCTGGCGGGGGGCGGCGGCGACCGTCCCGCCTGCGGGCTCGGCGGCGGGGACGGCATCGCCGACTGGGGATGTGCCGTCGCTCGCCAGGGAGGCGAGGTCCAGCCGCTTCGTAACCGGGGGGTAGCAGATGCCCCGCTCGGCGCAGCCCTGGTAGGTGACCCGGACCTCCCGCAGGCCGGCCAGCGCCGCGTCGGGCACGATGGCCTCCACGGTGTCGTGGTAGACCTCTGTCGGCCCGAAGTTCGGGTCGTCCTTGGTCTCCGCGGGCGGCGTGCTGACGGGAAGCTCCGCGCCGGCACCGGCCTCAGCGCGGATCCTGTCCCGGTAGAGGTAGGTGCCGGGAGCGATGGTCCAGCGCAGGTGGAGGGCAAGGTTCGCGTCGCGGGTCGCGACGAGGGTGAAGGGCGTCTGCCGTGCGGCTCCGTCCTCGGACCATCCCGGCGACCACGGCGCGGCGCCAGCCCAGACCAGGGCGGCGAGGATGAGCTGAACGAGGGGCTTCGGCATGGGCGGGGTCCGGATCGGCCCGCCGCGGGTCCGAAACGCAGCTTAAGCCAGGCTTAAGCCAGGCCCGGAGGATGAGGGACGGTCAGGGGGAGACACGCATGCGCATCCTCGTCGTCGAGGACGATCCTATCCTCTCGGACGGGCTCAGGGCGGGGCTCGGCCTCGGCGGGGCGACGGTCGATTGCGTCGCGACCTGCGCCGACGCCGAGGCGGCGCTGGCCACGGGCGCGTTCTCGGCCATCGTGCTCGACCTGATGCTGCCCGACGGCTCCGGCCTCGACGTGCTGCGCGGCCTGCGCCGCCGGAAGGACCGGACGCCCGTCGTCCTGCTCACGGCGCTCGACGCGGTGGCCGACCGGATCGCCGGGCTCGACGGCGGCGCCGACGACTACCTCGGCAAGCCCTTCGACCTCGACGAACTCTCCGCCCGCATCCGCGCCGTCGTCCGGCGGGCCTCGGGGCGGGCCGCCGCCCTCTTGGAGCACGGCGGCATCCGGCTCGATCCCGGAAGCCTCGCCGTGACGGTCGACGGCGTGCCGGTCGGCGTGTCCCGGCGCGAGTTCATGGTGCTGGCGGCGCTCATGGAACGCCCGGACGTCCTCCGCTCCAAGGCCGAGTTGGAGGAGCGCCTCTACGGCTGGCAGGAGGAGGTCGAGAGCAACGCCGTCGAGGTCCACGTGCACAACCTGCGCGCCAAGATCGGCAAGCATGCCATCGAGACGGTGCGCGGCCTCGGCTACCGGATGAGGGCGCTGGCATGAACTCCCTGCGCGTCAGGCTCTTCGCCATCCTGCTCGTCGCGACCGGCCTGATCTGGCTCAGCGCGGTCGCCTGGATCTATCTCGGCTCCAAGCGCGAGGTGGAACAGGTCCTCGACAACCGCCTACAGGAAGCAGCGCGCATGGTTAGCTCCCTGGTCGGGGCGGTCGGCGGCTCGGGACCGGACGGGGCGGTCGGCGCCATCCCGGCGCAGACGGCTTACGAGCGTCAGCTCTCCTGCCAGATCTGGTCCCTCGACGGACGCATGGTCGCGCGATCGAGCGGAGCTCCGGAGCGGCGCCTGACCGACGCGCCGGCCGGTTTCTCGGAGCGCGAGGTCGACGGCGAGACGTGGCGGGTGTTCACGGTCGAGGACGCAGCGAAGGGCGTGCGCGTCATGGTCGGGGACCGCCTGGGCCTGCGCGAGCGTCTCGTCACCGACCTCATCATGGGCCTCGTCACGCCCGCGCTCCTCGTCGTGCCGTTCCTCGGGATGCTGATCTGGGCGAGCCTCGGGCGGGGCCTGCGCCCCTTGCACCTGATGGCCCGCGACCTCGCAGGCCGCGACGCCGACGACATGAATGCCATCGATGTCGGCCGGGCCCCCGCCGAGGTCCGGCCGTTGGCCGACGCTCTCAACGGGCTGTTCCTCAAGGTCGAGGCGGCGCGCCGGCACGAGCGGGAGGTGACGGCCTTCGCGGCGCACGAGTTGCGCACGCCGCTGGCCGGGCTGAAGACCCAGGCCCAGGTCGCCATGGCTACCAGCGACCCGGACGTGGCGAAGGCGGCGCTGCGCCAGATCCTGGCGGCCGTGGACCGCACCACCCGCCTCGTCCGGCAACTGCTCGACGCCGCCAGGCTCGACGCCGCCGGAGAGACGCCGACACTGGCGGAGGTCGACGTGGGCGCGCTGGTGGCCGAGACCGTGGACGGCATGCGGATGCCCGCGGGGGTCCGAACCCTGATCGACCCGGGGCTGCGCGGCTATATCCTGCGGGCCGATCCCGAGAGCCTGCGCCTCGCGGTGCGTAACCTGCACGAGAACGCCGTGCAGCATATGGAAGCCGGCACGGTGGAATGGCTCGCGCGTCCCGGTGGAGAGGGCGTCCTCGTGCGCGACGAAGGCCCCGGGATTCCCGCCGAGGAGCTCCCCCATGTCACGACGCGTTTCTTCCGCGGGCGCCACAAGAGCGCGACCGGGAGCGGGCTCGGCCTCGCTATCGCCGAGATGGCGTCCCGCCGGAGCGGGCTGAGCCTGCGGCTGCGCAACCGGGCGGACCGCCAGGGGCTTGAGGCCGAAATCCTCCGCGCCTGATGCGGTCAGCCGAGTTCCGGGCAGAAGATGTCCTTGAGGGTCGCCAGCACGCGGGCGGCGCGGGGGTCCTCCAGCCTGTAGTGGAGCGTCTGGCTCTCGCGGCGGTACGCGACCAGCCCGTCCTCGCGGAGCTTGGCGAGGTGCTGCGACAGGGCCGACTGGCTCAGCTCGACCGCCTCGGCGAGGCTCGTCACGTCCATCTCGCCCCGGGCGGCCAGCAGGCACAGGATGAGCAGGCGCTTCTCGTTGGCGAGGAGGCGGAGCAGGCGCGCCGCGTCGCCGGCCTTGTCCTGAAGCCGCATCAGTTCGTTGGGCGTGACGGCGTCCATAGGCCCCGGTCCTGAATCCGTGATCCCAGCTTAATTAGCTAACCCTAATATGATGTGTGCGTTCCGTCTTGCCAGAGTGGCACATGCCGCCGGGGAGCGCTGGCCCAGGCAAGCTCGGCGGCTACATGGGGACCGGCCGTGCTCCTGTCGGAGACCTCCGGTATGGCCTCGTCAGGCAGGGCGCCGTAGCTGGTGACGTTTGTCGGCGACCCGTTCGGCCGCCTGAAAGGCATTCGGGTCGAACTAGGTCGCGCGCAGGGTCCTCCGGGCGACGAAGCCGAGGGTCGAGCCCTGCACGACGATGGTGAACAGCACCACCGCGTAGGTCGCGGCCAGTATCGTGGGCTTGGCCTTGCTCTCCGGCATAGAGAGCGCCAGCGCCACCGAGATGCCGCCGCGCACGCCCGCCCAGGTCAGGAACGGCACATTGCCGAGCGAGAGGTTGCCGCCCCAGCGGAACAAGAGGACAGGCGTCGTGACCGCCACGAGGCGGGCGACGAGTACGATGGGCACGGCGCAGGCTGCCAGGGCCAGCCCGGAGATCTGGAAGCGCAGGACGAGCACCTCCAGGCCGATCAGGAGGAACAGCACCGAGTTCAGGACCTCGTCGACGAGCGTCCATAGGGCCGAGACGTACTTCTGCGTGGTGTCGCTCATCGCATAGCGAGGGGCCCGTTCGCCGATCAGCAGACCGGCGGCCACCACCGCGAGCGGCCCGCTCGCCCCGAGGTTCTGCGCGATGGCGTAGGTCCCGGTCACGAGGGCCAGCGTGATCAGCACCTCCACGGGGAAGTCGTCGATGGCTTTCATCGCCCGGTAGGCGACGTAGCCGGTGACGATGCCCAGCAGCACGCCGCCCCCGGCCTCGTGGAGGAGCAGCGTCGCCACCCCGCCCACGCTCGTCGCCTCGCCACCTCGGCCGGTCGCGAAGGCGACCAGCACCGTGAACAGCACGATGCCGATGCCGTCGTTGAACAGCGCCTCGCCCTGCATCTCGACTTCGAGGGCTTCCGGCACCTGCACGTTCTTGAGTGTGGCCAGCACCGCCACCGGGTCGGTCGGGCTGATCAGCGCACCGAACACCAGGGCCCAGGCCAGCGGCACCGGGCTGCCGAGCGCCTGTCCCGCCGCCCAGAACGCCCCGCCGACCAAGGCGGTCGAGATAACGGTCCCGAGCAACGCGAGGGTGGCCACCGCGAAGGTCCGGTCGCGCAGGGCGCCGAGGTCGAGGTTGAGGGCGCCGGCGAACAACAGGAAGGCCAGCATGCCATTCATGACCACGCCGGTGAAGTCGACCTGATCGAGGACGCTCGTCAGGTCCTGGTAGAGGTGCTGCGTCGGGAAGGCGACGTCGACGAGCACCAGGGCGAGCGACGCGAGCAGGCCCATCACGAGCAGGCCGATGCTGTGCGGCATGCGAAGGAAGCGGCGGTTCAGCCAGCCGAACAAGGCCGAGAGGGTGAGC
The DNA here is from genome assembly GCF_008329595.1 of Methylobacterium sp. P1-11. Taxonomy (NCBI): domain Bacteria; kingdom Pseudomonadati; phylum Pseudomonadota; class Alphaproteobacteria; order Hyphomicrobiales; family Methylobacteriaceae; genus Methylobacterium; species Methylobacterium sp. P1-11. Next base: position 37,471 of record NZ_NPKS01000022.1, on the reverse strand, counting down.
AGCATCGCCGCGAGGTCGAAGATCGAGATCAAGGCAAGTCCTTCGCGCCTGCGGTCTTCCGGAACGCCTCATCGTGCCAGTCGTTGCCGGGCTCGGAAGGGGTCCGTCCGCAACGATGAGCGCGCGCGTCAAAGCTTGGCTGGAGATCCTCGGCGATCTGTTCTGGCTCCGGCCGGCACTGGTCGTCCTCGGCTGCATCCTCCTGGCTCAGTTCGGTGTCTGGCTGGAGACGGCCCACGTCGCCGCCTCCGACCCCACCTCGCCGGACACGAACTGGGGCTATTCCGGCGGGGCCGAGGGCGCGCGGGCGCTGCTCAGCGCCATCGCCTCCTCGACCATCGGGGTCGCGGGCACGACCTTCTCCATCACCATCGCCGCCCTCACCCTGGCCTCCGGCCAGATGGGCCCCCGACTCCTGCGCAACTTCATCCGCGACGGCCGAAACCAGACGGTGCTCGGCATCTTCCTCGGTGCCTTCGCCTACTCCTTGATGGTCCTGCGCACGGTGCGTACCGTCGAGGAGGACCCGTTCGTCCCGCATCTCGCCATCACCGGCGCCCTCGTGCTGGCGCTGGTCGCGGTCGGCACGCTGGTCTGGTTCGTCCACCACATCGCCACCAGCATCAACATCGAGACCGTGGTCGACGCCGTCCAGCAGGACCTCTGCCGGGCCATCGCGACCCATACACGCGACGAACCCGGGGCCGCGCGTCCCGACGACGCGCCGGCCGGACGGGCCGTGGCCGCGACCGGGGGCGGCTACGTGCAGGCCATCGACGAGGATGCCTTGGCGGACTGGGCCCACGAGCGCGGGATTACGGTCACCCTGCGGGTACGGCCCGGCGACTACGTGCCGAGCGGTTTCCCGATCGGGTTCCTGTCCAAGCCGGTCGATGGCGCCGAGGCCGCCATTCTCGACGCGGTGACGCTGGGGCGCCGCCCCGCCGCGCTCCAGGACCCGGAATACTCGGTGCGGCAGTTGGTCGAGATCGCGGTCCGTGCGCTCTCGCCCGGCATCAACGACCCGTTCACCGCCGGCAGCGTCGTGGACCATCTCGGCGACGCCCTGTGCCGGATCGCGCCGCGGCACCTGCCGGCCGGCGTGGTGCTCCGGGAGGGCCGCCCCGTGCTCGTCCATCCGGTCACGGACTACGACGGCTTGTGTGACGCCATGTTTCACATGATCCGCCAGAACGCGGCCGGGTCGGTCCACGTGCTGGGCCGGATGCTCGACGTGCTCGCCCGCGTCGCCGAGGTCGAGAGGCGACCGGACCGGGAGGCTGAGCTGTCACGCCATGCCGGCCTCGTCATCGCCGCCGCCCGCCGCGACGTCGCGGACCCGTCCGACCTCGCCGACCTGGAGGACCGCTACAGGCGGTTCGGCGGCGCCGACCCGGTCGGCGCCTAGTATGCCCCCTCGTCGGGGATGTTGAGGATGGTGCCGCAAGCCTTGCAGTGCACGGCGTCCGGCTCGTGGCGCTGCAGCCCGCAGGCGGTGCAAGGGAAGCGCACCTTGTAGGGGCGGAACACCACCTGCGCGAGGCGGAAGAACAGCGTCACGCCGCAGATCATCACGAACACCGACAGCAGCCGGCCCGTCGGCCCCGGCAGGGTGATGTCACCGTAGCCCGTCGTCGTGAGCGACGTGACCGTGAAGTACAGGGCGTCGATAGGCGTCTGGATGGCCGGGTTGGAGCCGTGCTGCGTGGCGTAGACGATGCCGGTCATCGTGAACACGAACACCACGAGGTTGGTCGCGGCCAGGATCGCGTCCTCGTTGCGGCGGAACAGCCCGCTGTCCTGCCGCAGCCGCTCCAGCAAGTGGTAGGTGCGCAGCATGCGCAGCGTCCTCAGGATGCGCAGGAAGCCGATGCCCTCCACCAGCAACGGGGCGAGGAACGAGGCCACCGCCACGAGGTCCGTCCAAGTGCTGAGGTGTCGGAACTCGCGCAATGGTGCGCGGCTGATGCGCAAGCGCGCTGCGAAGTCGAGGAGCACGCACAGCCCCACCGCCACGTCGCAGGCGACGATCCAGGAGCTCAGCGGCAGGAACGAGGTGACGACCACGAAGGCGATGGTCGCAACGTCGAACACGAGCAGGGCATAACGGAAGCGGTGCGCCCGCCCGGTGTCCTCCTCGTAGAGTTCGCGCAGCGTCGCGGTGAAAGTCGTCATCGGTCTTCGGGCCGGCGAGGGAGGGGTTCAGGAATCCCGCATGATGCCGTACCCGGCCGTCGCGCCCTCGGCATCCCCCGACAGCCAGGACGGCAGCATCAGCATCCCCATGCCGAGGAGCAGGACCCCGGTGAGGGCGAGGACGAGGTCCGACAACCGGCCGTCGACGGCGCCAGGACGACGCCGTGGGAACTGACGAGGCATGATGCTCACCTGTTCTCGGATGTTGGAGAAGGGGGCCGCGCCTCGTTGGAGCGCGGCCGGTCCCGGCTCAGCGGTGAGACGGACGGGCCGGGGCGAACCGCAGCACCAGCGCCCCGGCGGCCATGCAGCCGAGCGAGCCGATCAGCACGCCGACTTTGGTCTCGGCCTCAAGTTCGGGCGCGTTCGCGAAGGCGAGCAGGCCGATGAACAGGCTCATGGTGAAGCCGACGCCACAGAGGAGCGAGACCCCGTAGACCTGCCACCATCCCGCATTGGCCGGGCGCTGCGCCAGCCCGAGCTTCACGGCGGCGAGGACGAGGCCGAACACGCCGATCTGCTTGCCCACGAACAGGCCGAGCGCCACGCCGAGGGTCACCGGGTCGAGGAGCATGTGCGGCGTGATCCGAGCCAGCGACATACCGGCGTTGGCGAAGCCGAAGATCGGCAGGATGAGGTAGGCCGACCAGGGATGGACCGCGTGCTCCAGGATGTGCAGGGGCGAGGTCGGGTCGTCCGGCTTGCCGACGCTCAGGCGCAACGGAATGGTCAGGGCCAGCAGCACGCCGGCGATGGTCGCGTGGACGCCCGAGGCGAGCACGAACACCCAGAGGACGACTCCGAGCAGCAGGTAGGGCTACAGCCTCGACACGCCGGCCTTGTTGAGGCCGTAGAGCACGGTGAACGTCGCCGCGGCTCCGGCCAGCATCGGGAGCGAAAGATCGGCGGTGTAGAACAGGGCGATGATCAGAACGGCGCCGAGGTCGTCGATGATGGCGAGCGCCGTCAGGAAGATCTTGAGCGAGACCGGCACGCGCGAGCCGAGCAGCGCCAGGACGCCCAAGGCGAAGGCGATGTCGGTGGCGGCCGGGATGGCCCATCCCCGCAGCGTCTCCGGGGAGTTCCAGTTCACGGCGGCGTAGACGATTGCCGGCGCGGCCATCCCGCCCAGCGCGGCCAGTCCCGGCAAAACCCGGTCTGGCCACGTGCGCAGGCGACCATCCAAGACCTCGCGCTTGATCTCCAGGCCGACGAGCAGGAAGAAGACCGCCATCAGGGCGTCGTTCACCCAGTGCAGCACCGACAGCGGTCCAAGGTAGGTCTTGAGCGCCGCGAAGTAGATGTCCGCCAGCGGCGAGTTGGCGACGGTGAGCGCCAGCGCCGCGCTGGCCATCAGGACGAGACCGCCGCCGGCCTCGCTGACGAGCAGGTTGCGAACGGCCGACAGGGGGCGGCGGGGCCGCGGAACGGCATGGGAGGGCAACGACACGGGCACGGGTCTCCGGCGCTGGCGGCCCGACCAGCGCTCGACCTGCCGGTCCGATTGACGGACCGTGCACCCTGCCGGGCCTATCGCATCGAACCGCGACAGGCACAACCCGCGGCTCGGAGTGGCCGGGTGCGCTGAGGGCCGCCCCCGGCCGCCGTGGTCCCTCACGAGGCCGACCATCAGCAACGCCATGGCGCCCGTGGCGGCGGAGATCATCGCGGGCCGACCGCCGGCGAGGGCGGCGACGACGGCGATGCAGAAGGAGGCGTAGAGGCCGACCTTCGGGTCGACGCCTGCGATGATGGAGAAGGCGCTGGCCTCGGGGATGAGCGCTAGCGCAACGACTGCGCCCGCGAGCAACTCGCGCGTGACGTTCGGAGCCCACTCACTCCCAAGGTGGACGAGATCCATTGTTGTGGGAAGCTTTCCTTGTCCCAAGCGCGTTCGGTTCGGCGCATGGGCACGCAACAGGGCCGGTCGGCCTCCTCGGAGGACCGCGACTTAGGCACCACGATTTGCGTTGTCCGGCGGATCGGCGGCCGGAAGAGCCACCCGGGCTTTCACCGGGTCCTGTCCTATAGCGCTTTTCTACATCACCGGGGTGGTGCGTTGAAACATCGAAAGGTCATTCCGTCGGTCTTGGCGCAGGATCGCCGTCGACGTCCTTGCGCCTGCACGTCTGCTTATCGGACTTGGCAAAAAGGCACTGTACGACCGGGTTGGGCCGCTACAGGAATGGCTGCTCAGCGTGGATTTCCGTCGGTCCGCTTACGACCGGAAAGGCATCAAAGCGGAAGTTGCCCCCGCTCACGACCGAAGCGGACGGCATCCGCTATTGGCACGTTGCGTCGACCGTCTTCGCTTCCTTGTAGGCGATGACGGCAGCCGGCGTGATACGGATCAGCATCCCACCATGCAGGAACGCCTGTAGCTCGCATCGCCAGATCATGTTGCGGATGTGCTGCGCGCTGCAGCGCCACTGCTCGGCCAACGACACAGCGTCGCAGACTTGAGGGCGTCTTGGATAGTCCTCAGACGGCACAATCCGGGCAGTATGGCGACGTCTGACATCTTTTCAAGTCTGTATCCTCTCCGCATTATCTTTGGCCGGCTGCTTCTTCTGCTGGGCCCTGCTCTTCCCCCGCAAGGAGGGATTCAAGTCTTTCCATCCGGTAAAGCTCTCGGCTTCCTCAGGCCGGAGCAGCACGCCGAAGGCAGCGTCCAGCTTTCGCAGATCCCAGATGAACCCGAGATTCGCTGCCGAAAAGGCCCGGACACCTGTCCATCCCGCACCGACTCGTCGAACTTGGCTGCACCTACCCCACTGTAGCGGGCAGCCTCCTGCCGGCTCAGCCCGCGTCGAGGCACTACCTTGACGGGGACCACGGCCGGGGCGTCAGGAGCCTCGGGGTGGCACTTCGGCATCGCAGCTGAGCCCTCTTTCGGCTTGATCAGAGTGGCTTGGACGGGGCGCGTGTCGAGGCAACCAATCTGTTGACGAATTCCCTCACGCCGAGGGCAGCCTGATCAAATTACGCAAAGGCGGGCAGCCTCGCTGGCCCAGCCATCAAGGTTAAATCTTCGTCAACCGGTTTGCCAGCTATGATCTGGAAGCTGCCGCTGAATGCTGCGCAGCGTATTGACGTAGGCCCTGCGATGAAGATCTCGGTCCGTGCGCTCCTATCAGGCCTGTTTGGCCTGATGTGCATCATCGCCCTGTGCCTCGCAGGCGGCGGCATCCGACAGGCCCTCACGGCCGGAGAGAGTGCGAGTGAGGTCGCCAAGCTGGCTCAACTCGACAAAGCTATCTTCGAAAGCTTCGCTTCCACGCGTCTCGAATGGGGCTCCTCGTCAGCCGCACTCCTGATCGGAAACGATCGGAACGCGAATGAGCGCAAAGCCGCCCTGGAGTACCGTCAGGTCGCCACGAAAGCGCTGGAGGCCGGCCTGAACGGGTTGGCCGGCCTGTCACTGGATGGCGCGAGCCAAGTCCATCGCGAACTCGCCGCCACCTACGAGGATTGGAAAGCGGTCCGCTCAGAGGTTGACCGCGGCCTCGGGCAGGAGCTAGCCGCACGCGACATGTCGGTGCGGACCCGACTTGATCAACGGCTGGAGCCGGTGCTGGTCGCGCTCTCGAAGGGAGCCAAGCTCCTGGGGCGGCGCATGGCGGCGCTTGATGCAACGACGTTTCCCCTCATTCAGATCGGCGCGACAGCGTGGCAGGCGCGGCTCAACGCCGGTCTGCTCCGGTTCCAGGTGCGGACGATCCTGGCGCAGAACAGAGCGGTGCGGCCGGAAGAGGCGACGACGCTGCGCGAATATGCGCACCAGGTCACGTCCGGTCTCGCTGTCATGACCGACCTGATCGACGAGCACACTCCCGCCGAGCTGCGCACGGCCTTGACTGCCGCGCAGAACAGCTTCTCTGGAAGCGCCTTCGTGAATCTGCGCAAGGACATCGACACCTCAGCTGTGACCGGCCAACCGCTCGCCTTCAGCATGGAGACGTGGCTGAAGCTGGCCGGCGATGCGCAATCGAACGTCTTCGCCGTTGCGACTGCCGCGATGGAAGTCCTGGCTGCTCAAGCCACCGCTTCCGCGGGTCAGGCTTGGACTTGGATGCTCATGCTCACCGGGATAGCAGTCGGCATACTCGCTGTTGCCATTGTCAGCTTCCTGATCCTGCAGCGGTGGGTCTCCCAACCCATCGTTCGCCTGGAAGAAGCGATGGGTAACTTGGCTGCTGGTGACAGCACGGTCGCTGTCCCGGGTATCGGACGCCATGACGAGATCGGCGCAATGGCGTCTGCCGTGCAGGTGTTCAAGGACAACCTGATCCGCACCCAGGCGCTGGAGGCGGAGACCGCTCAAGCCCGCGCCTCAGTCGAAGAGCAGCGCAAGGCCGGCATGCGCCAGATGGCTGACGGCTTCGAGCAGGCTGTCGGCGGCATCATCGGGATGGTGTCTTCCTCGGCTACCGAGTTGCAGGCCACCGCGCAGACCATGACCGCGACGGCGACGGAGACCGCCAGCCAATCGACGACCGTGGCGGCTGCTGCCGAAGAGGCCGCCTCCAACGTCAACACCGTCGCTGCAGCGGCGGAGGAGCTGGGCTCCTCGGTCCAAGAGATCGGCCGACAGGTCGCAGGCTCGGCCGAATTGGCGCAGCGCGCCGTGCACGAGGCCGACCAGACCGGCACCTTGGTGCAGGAGCTAAGTGTGGCCGTGTCCCGGATCGGCGATGTGGTGGGGTTGATCTCGACCATCGCCGGGCAGACCAACCTTCTGGCGCTCAACGCAACCATCGAAGCAGCGCGCGCGGGGGCGGCGGGGAAGGGCTTTGCGGTGGTGGCCTCGGAAGTGAAAGCGCTGGCGGAGCAGACTGCAAAGGCGACGAACGAGATCTCGGGACAGATCGCGCAGATCCAAGCCTCGACCGGTCAAGCAGTGACGTCGATTGCGGGTATCACCGGCCGGATCCGAGAGATCAGCGATGTCGCCACTTCGATCGCGGCCGCCGTCGAGGAGCAGGGTGCAGCGACGCAAGAGATCGTGCGCAATGTGAGCCAGGCGGCAATGGGCACAGGCGAGGTGACCAGCAACATCGCCGGTGTGGCTGGCGCCGCCGAGGAGACCGGAGCAGCGGCGAGCCAAGTTCTGGGCGCGGCCTCGGAACTGTCGCGTCAATCCGAGCATCTCACCGCCGAGGTCGGGCGTTTTCTCGCCACTGTTCGGGCGGCCTGAGCGAGGGTAGTTCGTCACTTCAGCTGAAGCCACCATCGTCGGAGGACCGTCCCCGTCCACCTTTCGGGGGCGGTCCTTTTTTATCCCTGACCGCAACTAGCCGCCTGTCGCCGCCCGCCAATCTGGCGCTGCCGAGCCTGCCGGCGTATCAGCCCTGCATGGCCAAGCGCGCGAAGCAACTGCCTCAGGATCGAGGCTTCGTCCATTTTTAACGTCGGCTTCGAGGACGGTAGCCGCGCCTCAAACCGGCGCGTGCCGTTGGAGATCCTTGGCGGCCTGAACGGTGATCAGCCGGCCCACGATCTCATTGAGCAGCAAGAGGCTGAGGTCTCTCTGAAGGTCGGTCGACCGCCGCGGGTTATCCAGAGCCTGACGCGAGCGACCAAACCAGAGCCGAAGCTCGTCTGAGAGTCATTTGCGGCGCCCGCGCCTCGGCGACGGCCTGCGGCTCCTCATAGATCAGCAAGTGCCGATCGCCTCCCGGGCCGCAGGCTATCGCCGAACGGGGCACAGTCGGTCTTCACCGACTGCTTGCGACCCCGAGCCGAAGTTCCCGAGGGCTGAAGAACGGCCGCTTTGGAGAAGTGCCGCGGGCGGTCCGGATGGCTGGGGTGGGTCGCTATCAGACTGGCAGCTCGGATTCGTTTCCGTAAGGGCCGCACGGGGTGGTTTTCTTCCCGTCCGCTTCCGCTCGAAGATGAGGCGGAAGCGGACGTTCAAGGAGCCAGTCGATTTATCGCGAGATCGCGTCGATGAGTTCGGGTTAGGCTGCCCGGACGGTAGCGAGGAAGCGGTTGACCTCGGCGCCGAGGTGCTCGGATTGGCGCGACAGCTCCGAGGCCGCCGACAGCACTTGGCTGGCCGCAGCTCCCGTCTCCTCCGAGGCCTGCGCCACCCCGGCGATGTTGCCGGTCACCTCGTTGGTGCCGGCCGAGGCCTGCGCGACGTTACGCACGATCTCCTGCGTGGCCGCACCCTGCTGCTCCACCGCCGCCGCGATCGAGGTCGCCACGCTGTCGATTTCGCGGATACGCCCAGTGATGGCCCCGATCGCTGTCACGGCTTGACCGGTTGAGCCCTGGATTTGGGCGATCTGGCCCGAGATCTCCGATGTGGCCTTCGCGGTCTGCTCGGCCAGCGCCTTTACCTCGGCGGCGACCACCGCGAAACCACGTCCAGCCTCGCCGGCGCGCGCTGCTTCGATCGTGGCGTTGAGCGCCAGCAGGTTCGTCTGGCCGGCAATCGAGGAGATCATGCCGACCATGTCGCCAATTCGGGTGGCGTTCTGGCTGAGTGCCTGGACGAGCCGTGCGGTCTGATCGGCCTCGCCCACCGCCGCCTGGGCGAGTTGGGCTGAGCCGGACACCTGCCGGCTGATCTCCTGTACCGACGAGCCGAGCTCCTCGGCCGCCGCCGCCACGGTATTGACGTTGGTGGCGGCCTCTTCCGCGGCAGCGGCGACCGTAGTCGATTGCGAGGCGGTCTCGTTGGCTGTGCCAGTCATCTGCTGGGCGGTGGCCTGCAGTTCGGTGGCCGAGGACGACACCATGCCGACGATGCCACCCACCGCCCGCTCGAAGCCGTCGGCGAGTTCGACCATGGTGCGGCGGCGCTCGGCGGCCGCAGCCTCGTCGGCGCGGCGCTTCACCTCGGCTTCTTCGGCGGCCTTGCGGGCGACCATGGCCTTGATGCCCTCCACCGCCTTGCCGACGGCGCCGATCTCGTCGCCCCGAGCCGCTTCCTTGATCTCGGCGTCGATTTCGCCGCGCGCCATTCGCTGGAGAACGCCGACGAGGTTACCAAGCGGACGGGTGATGCCGAACACAACAATGAGGATGGAGAGGGCGACGGCTGTCAGCAGCCCGGTCATGGAGGCGGCGATCAGCACGGACTTGGCCGTAGCTACCGCCTGTTCGGCATCATCGCGCGCCTGCCGCAGCTCGGTACTCAGCTGCCGGATCCGGCTCTCGAGAAAGTCCTGGAGTTTAGCGCGGGCGACCGACGCATCGGTCAGCAGGATTTTGGCGGCGGCGTCGTTGTCGTTCTTGAGGCCGAGAGCATTTGCCCTGTCGTCCTGGGCGACGAATTCCTTAGTGAGGTTCTGAAGTGTTTCGTTGGCGGCTTTGCGCTCAGGTGTGTCGGCCATAGCGATCAGGGCGTCGACGTCTCCGAGCGCGGCCTTCACCGCCGCATCGTAGCGAGCTCTGAAGGCGGCCATCTCCTTCTCGCGGGTCTCAAGGATGATATTTCGCGCCTGCACAGCGACATCGTTGACGTTGACGCGCAGGCTCATAATTCGTTCAAGCCGAACGGCCTGAAGATCGACAATGTCGCGGGCCTGGGCAGCAAGTTGATTGAGCCCGCTGATGGCATAGAACATCAGGCCGGCGGCGACTGCTGCCATGATCAAGAGCGGAATAGCTGATTTGATTAGAACTTTGGAATTGCGCAGCATAATTTTATCACTGTTACTGGCTTAGCGTTCTAACCATAGATAACGCCTCCTAATTAGATATTAATGCTGGATTAGTATAAAGTGATGCTGTCCCGAAACTGAAATCCATATTGGGAGTAAATAAGCTGCGCACGCGGTCGGCGGCGATAATATTGCTTATATTCATTTGGTGTTGGCTGCATATATGTATGATGAGTGTGTCATTTAGGTGTATTGAGGAAGATATTTATGCCTCGAATGCTGGTCGACAGCGTCGAACGGAGAGAGGAAGGGCGGCTGGTTGGGCAACAGGGTTCTGCCTGCGGGCAAGCGTCCGCGGCGAAATTATCCGCACCATCAAACCAAGCCGCTCCCGCTGATCTGCAAGAGCTCTCGGCTATACCGAGCACAGGATATACCAACCGACCGCAGCGCCGTCGCCCTTGCCGTTTCTTGATCATCTAAAAGGCGACGAGAGCTCGATCTGGAAGAGTCGGTCAATAGCTCGCCGAAGGCTCGGTCAATAGTTCTTCACGGCGAGATCACACGACCGTTTATCTTGGCAGGTACGGCCCCTGGCAGAGGATTTTCCCATTTTTGTCTGAAAGCATACTATTGTGCCTTGTTGGCAACATTTGGATACAATCGTCGATCATCAAGATTGTGGGCAACTGAGTTGTGCTATTGGCCACAGTCTCTGCAACTGGTGGGGGCACCATGGACCGAAACAAGACTGCCAACGTGGTTTCTGTGGCCGATTATGGACGTATGACTGCCGCTCTCGTGAGCGCCTACGTCAAGCATAACGGCGTGCCGGCCTCGGACTTGGCTGAGCTGATTACGAGTACGGCCGATGCTCTTATCGGTCTCGCAACTCCCGATGTGCTAGCTGCTTCAGCAGCTGAAGATATGTCGCAGGCCAAGATCCGCCGATCGATCACGCACGAAGCACTGATCAGCTTTGAGGATGGCAAGCGCTACAAGACGCTCAAGCGGCATCTCACCGCCTATGGCCTGACCCCGGAGATGTACCGGGCCAAGTGGGGCCTTCCGATCGACTACCCGATGGTGGCCCCCGGCTACTCGGAGAGGCGATCGGCCATCGCTGTGACGTTGCAAAGGCGGTACGGCAACCATCGAACTGCTCGGACTACAGAGACATCGTAGGTCCACAAGCGACGAGCGGATATGCCGCCGGACGATCTGCGGATGGCTGCTTTCAGGAAATGCCGGCAGCCGTCCGAGCGGCTTGGTTGGGTCGGATGCGGGAGGAGCGGATTGCGTGGTTTTGCGATAATTCGCTCCTGAGTGAGAAATGGAAGAAGCGGCCGCAACCGTCGCGCCCGCTCGCGAGCCTAAGCAGAAGACTTCATCCGCAACTTAAGCCCATTACCGATCAAATCTGGAAGCAGAAATAAGTTGAAATTCAGCTGCCGGTAAAATGGTGAAGTTAAAGAAGGAGGATCCTCGGGTGGGGCGCTAAACCATTTGAAATCAGGAAGTGCGGCATCTTGCGCGAAGACCACCGGAACACACAATGCGACAATCAAGGCCAGCGCCCCTTTGTGGGACGCGGCCAAAAATCGCGGCCGGTATAGCGCCAACACAGCCCGCCAGCAAAATTGTCCCTGCGAAATGAATTATGACTGTAATTGTTCCAGCAATCGCGCTCATTGCCGGAAGAACGGTGAGGACATGAAATATAGAACGGTGAGGGTTGTTTTTAATAATACCAGTTATGATTATATGCCAAATGGCTCACGCAACAAATTTCAGCACGGCCAGGCACAAGCCGAATAGTAAAAAAGTTGCTCCTGCTCTTGTCGGGCTAATCCGGTTCTGCATGTGCAACGTTTCTCCGTTAAAGCGACGTTGGATTTACCAGCCTGCTATGTCTAATAATCGCCCCAAGCCGAAACTGCCAGACGACCGACGAATGGCTGCTTTTGGAAAGCGGAGACGGCTGTCCGCGCGGCCGAGATGGGTCGGGATCGGAATGGCTGCTGCGGGTGGTTTTCGGCCCGCCCGCTTCGGGGTGGCCATGCCCGGAAGCGGACAGTCCCGCTGCGCCCCTCAAGCTCTCAAAGTATTCTGGCGGAAATGCTCAAGTTTCGCGTTGTGAATAGCCGAATGCGACGGCGCAACGCAAAAATTCAGAGGTTCTGTAAACTTTCGTCGCTCGATATATGCAAGTATTGATCCGCATACCCATGATTTATATCTGCCATATTTTGTTAGAATAATTACAATAAAAATATATTAAACAGGAAAGTGTTGCTTCTATAGCACGGAACAGGACTTGCGGTCTTGGGCGCATAAGACCACGAGAGTGAATGCGCCGAGTTTCGGCGCGGGGAAGGCCCCTCCTGTAATGCCAACACATTCTATCCGCCGAGCCACAGCATTCATTTCGATCGCGACTGCAACGACTGCTGCCTCGACGATCGCCATCGCGCAGCAAGCTAGCGTCCAGCTCGATGAAATCTCGGTCGAAGGCACTGCGGAGCCGATTGGCCAAGGTCGAGCGCCGGGCTCGCCCGCCGGTTATGCTGCGGGAAGCGGTAGCAGCCCGCGCGGTGTCGTGCCGGCCTATGCCGGCGGTCAGGTGGCACAAGGTGGTCGACTGGGTGTGCTCGGCAACGTCGAGACCAAAAAGTCTCCCTTCAGCGTTTCGAGCTACACCGACAAGCTCGTCAGGGACCGGCAGGCGAAGACGGTCTCCGAGGCTATCATCCTCGACCCGTCGGTGCGGGCGACCCAGACGACCGGCGCACCGTTCGATTCGTTCTACATCCGTGGTTTTCCCTACAACGAGGGCACCAGCGGCGAGATTGCTTTCGACGGGCTGTATGGCGTCGCACCGAGCTTCCGGGTCTTCACCGACTATGCTGAGCGCATCGAGGTGCTGAAGGGACCGTCCGCGGCACTTTCCGGCGTCGCCCCAAACGGTGGCGTCGGCGGCGTCATCAACGTGGTGCCCAAACGCGCCTCCGAAGACCTGACCCGGGTCACCTTCGACTACAATTCGGTATCGCGCGGTGGCAGCGGGTTCGACGTAGCGCGGCGCTACGGTGACGCGCGAGAGTGGGGCGTCCGGCTGGTTGGGAGTGTGCGCGGCGGAGATACGCAGATCGACCGCCAGTCCGAGTTGACCGGTGTCGGCGCGCTCGCGGTCGACTATCAGGGCGACCGGTTCCGGGCGTGGCTCTACGTGCTCGGGCAGACCGACAGTTTTACCGCGCCGCTGCGCCCTTTCCTGCTGACCGCCGGCGTGCCAGTCCCAAGGGCGCCCGACGGCAAGTTGAACCTCACGCAGCCTTGGGAATACGCAAACGTCTACGACCGCGGTGGCCTGCTGCGCACAGAGTATGACCTTACCAATCAGATCACGCTGTTTGCCGACGTCGGCGGCTCGCGGACCGACGTCGATCGCTACTTCACGTCCGCCCCAACGATCCTCAACGCACGGGGCGACACATCGTCGAGCCCGCAATTCTACGGCTTGGGCGTCGACCGCTTGACCTACGACGGCGGCATGCGGGCCAACTTCGATACGGGCTTCGTCCATCACGCTTTCGTCGTGCAGGCTTCAGCCTACAACGAGGACACCGGACGATTCCTCTCCGCCAGCAGCGGCATCTACCGCTCGAATATCTACGCTCCGAGCCTCATGCCCTATCGCCCGGTGACGATGAGCGACGCTCGTCCGCGCCTCTCGGACAGCACCCTGTCGGGCATTTCGGTGGCTGACACCCTCTCGGTCCTCAATGAGCACGTCCTGTTTACGGTGGCCGGGCGCCAGCAGCGCATCGAAGCTCACAATTACACCGCCAATGTCGGAACGCTCGCGTCATCCTATGACAAGAGCGCCCTCACGCCGCTCTTCGGCCTCGTAGTGCGGCCCAACGACAACGTTTCTGTCTATGCCAACTACATCGAGGGCCTAAGCCGCGGCGACGTGGCGCCGGCTGTGGCGACAAATTCCGGGCAGATCCTCGCGCCCTACGTCGCTCGCCAAATCGAGGCCGGTCTCAAGCTGGATTGGGGCACGTTTGGCGCGGGCTTTGCCGCCTTCCAGATCGACAGGCCGATCGGCGAGTTGAGCTCGACGCGGGTGTTCGCACAGAGCGGTGTCCAGCGCGTCTCGGGGGCGGAACTCAGTGTCTACGGCCAGCTCGCGCCGGAGCTTCGCGTGCTCGGCGGCCTCTCCCTGCTCGACGGCGTGCTGACCAAGACGGCGTTGGCGTCGAACATCGGCAACACGCCCATCGGCGTTCCCAAGGTTCAGCTCAACCTCGGAGCAGAATACGACCTGCCCTGGGTCGGAGGCCTGACCCTCAACGGCGCGCTGGTCTACACGAGCCGCCAATTTGTCGACACCGCCAACACACAGGCCCTGCCGGACTGGATGCGCCTCGATTTGGGGGTGCGTTACACGACCCTCATCGAGGGCACGGGGACGACCTTCCGTGCCAATGTGGTCAACGTGACCGGGACGAATTATTGGACCGGCGTCGCCTCGTTTGGGACGTTCTTCCAAGGTGCGCCGCGGACTTACCTTCTGTCGATGACGGTCGACATGTGACAGTGCCGCCTCCGCGTTGAGCGGACGAGTATTTCCTACCCCAAGCCGAGGCTGATGGATGTCTTACGAATGACCGCTTTCGGGAAGCGCCGATCGCTGTCTGCATGCCCGAATTGGGTCGGGATCGGAATGGCTGCTGCGGGTCGCTATCAGACTGGCAGCGCGGGTTCGTTTCCGTAAGGGCCGCTCGCGGTGGATTTCAGCCGGTCCGGTTTCAGGGCGGCAGTGGCTTGAAGCGGACATCGCCGCCTCGCCTATTTTCAGCCTCGTAGGCGGAATTGTCCCGTCGTGCCAGCCGCGGCAGGATGAGGCCATGTGGGCCGACGAGGTATCAAATGACGTGGCAGCTACATTGGCTTGAGGCGTCCGGCGATCTGGAGCCTTGGCGTAGCACCATCGTCGGGGAGGTCGAGATCGCTCGAAAGGCTGTAGCGGGCGTGCTGCCGGTGTCGCCGCTCGACATCCTCGTGCAGCGCAGGCCTGGCGCGGTGATCCCGGAGACGGGCACGACGGGACAAGCCATGCGCCCTGGCCTGTTCGCCCTCACCATCGATCCCGACAACCCCAATTTTGCGCCCGCGCTGCGTGATGGGGATCTGCGTCGGACCGTGGCGCACGAGGCTCACCACTGCATGCGCATGGCCGGCCCCGGCTACGGCTGGACGCTGGGCGAGGCCCTCGTGAGTGAGGGCTTGGCGGGGCAGTTCGTCAGCCACCTGTTCAACTCGCCGCCCGAGCCATGGGAATGCGCCGTGACCGACGAGGTGCTTGCGGCCAACCTGCCGGACAACGCGACGCTCGTGAGCAACGGACACGACCACCGCGCATGGTTCTTCGGCCTCGGGGGACGGTATCCGCGCTGGCTCGGCTACACCCTCGGCTACCGGATCGTAGGCGACTGGCTGGAGACGGGGGCCGATCTCAGTGGCGACGCCTGGGTCAACATTCCTGCGCACGAAGTCATCAAGGCAGCCCACGGACGCACGCTGTCGAACCTCTGATCGCCGACCAGCAGGGGCCGCTTACTCCCGAGACGAAGTTGCCAGGCGACCGATGCCTTGGGGAAGCATTGGCGGCCGTCGGGACAGCTGGCATGGGGCGCCATCGGACTGACCGCTCAGGGTGGAAAGCCGCCGGTCAGCTCTGAAGCAGCAAGCGCATCGACGCGGACGTCGCTGTCCCGCTCAATTCCTCCCCTAGGCTGCAGCAGTGATGGCCGGATCGAACGCGGTCATCACCGGGCGGAATGCCGTGACTAGATCAGGGTCGAGCCGTCCCGTCATGGACTGCACGATCCCGTAGGCCTCCCCGCCCGACATTGGTGCCCTGTAGGGGCGCCGTTCGATGAGCGCACCGTAGATGTCGCAGATCGTCACCAGCCGGACGAGGTTCGGGATCTCGGGTGCCCGGACCCCGTCCGGGTAGCCGGAGCCGTCCAGCATTTCGTGATGCGAGCGCACGACCTGCAGCATCTCCGGCGAGAAACCGCTGCCGACCAGCATGTCGTAGCCGAGTGCCGCATGCGTGCGCATCTCGGCCATTTCCTCATCGGTGAGCCGGCCGGGCTTGTTCAGGATCGCGGTCGAGATCTGGGTCTTACCGACGTCGTGCAGCAGCGCAGCCTTGGTCAGGCGGTAGCTGTCGAGATCAGCAAAGCCGAGCTTGGTCGCGAACGCGGCGGCCAGTCCTGTGACGATCAGGCAGTGCCGGTGCGTAGCCTCGTCGAAGCGTTGCACGGCTCCGATCCAGTCGCGTATGCCACAATGCTGCACGGCCCGGGCGATCAGGCCGGTGCCTGTGCTCGCCAACTCGGGGGTGATCGTATGACCGGATAAGAAGGTTCGGTCGAAAAACTGCCGGGCCTCGTCCGCCATCCGGGCAGCGATGGCGGAACCACCGACCTCCTGGAGCCGATCGATCCGGGCCAGCAGACGCTCGAGCACGGACAGGGCCGGGAGGAAGTCGGTCGGGGCGAGGACCCGCGCCTGGGCCTCCGCGCGGGCGGCGCTGCCGTGGGTCAGGAACAGGAACGGGGCACCGGCCGAACGCAGCGGCTCCAGCATCCGCCGCAGGCACATGATTGCCTCGGAGGTTAGTCGGGCAACGTCACCGACGATCAAGTCCGGCTGCCCCGACGGCACGGCGTCGTCATAGAGGTTTTGCACGGTGCAGCGACGGGCCGGGCCGAGGGAACGAGCTAGGCGCCCGGTCCGAGCTAGGTCGTCCGAGATCAACAACAGCCTGCCCATGCCGGCCTCCATTCGATGATGCGGCCGGTGCTGTGTCCGGCTCGAAGTCGCGGGCTCGGTCAGAGAGCGGCCGGAAGCCGCTGCTCCATACCGGCGAGGCCCTGTGCGCTGTGACCAACGCTCTGCGCCGTGTTGGCGAGGCTCTCCGCGTTGACGATGAAGCCCCGCAGGGCTTTACGCGTGTCTGGATCCTGGAGACCGAGCTCAATCAGCGTGAGGTCCAGATCCTCGATCGCGCGTTCCAAGGCGCGGGTCAGTTCGAGCAGCCTTTCGGCACCGACCTGGATGTGTGGAGCTCGGGGGCCGAGATCCGTGCCACGTTCATGCGTTGCGGCCGGATCCGCGTGCAGCCGGCTTGCTTCGTCCCGGACAAGCGGTCGGGCCGGAAAGTGGAGGAGATCGGCCATGACCTCCTCAGGCGGCGCGGACGGTGGCGAGGAAGCGGGCGACCTCGGCGCCGAGATGCTCGGATTGCCGCGACAGCTCGGAGGCCGCCGACAGGACCTGGCCGGCCGCCGCGCCCGTCTCCTCCGAGGCCTGCGCCACACCGGCGATGTTGCCGGTCACCTCGCTGGCGCCTACCGCCGCCTGGCTGACGTTGCGCACGATCTCCTGGGTGGCCGCACCCTGCTGCTCGACCGCCGCCGCGATCGATGTCGCCACGCTGTCGATCTCACGGATCCGCCCCGTGATCCCGCCGATCGCCGTCACCGCCTGCCCGGTCGAGGCCTGGATCTGCGCGATCTGCCCCGAGATCTCCTGCGTCGCCCGGGCGGTCTGCTCGGCCAGCGCCTTCACCTCGGTGGCCACCACCGCGAAGCCCCGCCCGGCCGCCCCCGCCCGCGCCGCCTCGATCGTCGCGTTGAGCGCCAGGAGGTTGGTCTGGCCGGCGATGCCGGAGATCATCCCGACCATGTCGCCGATCCGCGCGGCGTTCTGGCTGAGCGCCTGGACGAGGTGCGCGGTCTGGTCGGCCTCGCCCACCGCGGCTTGCGCGAGATGGGCCGAGCCCTGCACCTGCCGGCCGATCTCCTGCACCGACGAGCCGAGTTCCTCGGCCGCCGCCGCGACTGTGTTGACGTTGGTGGCAGCCTCTTCCGCGGCGGCCGCCACGGTGGTCGACTGGCTCGCCGTCTCCTGGGCAGTTGCGGTCATCTGCTGGGCGGTGGCCTGGAGCTCGGTGGCCGAGGACGAGACCAGGCCGACGATGCCGCCGACGGCGCGCTCGAAGCCGTCGGCGAGCTCGACCATGGTGCGGCGGCGCTCGGCGGCGGCTGCCTCGTCGGCGCGGCGCTTGACCTCGGCCTCCTCGGCGGCCTTGCGTGCGACCATGGCCTTGATGCCCTCCACTGCCTTGCCGACGGCGCCGATCTCGTCGCCGCGGGCGGCCTCGCCGATCTCGGCGTCGACCTCGCCGCGGGCCATACGCTGCAGCACGCCGACGAGGCTGCCGAGCGGGCGCGTGATACCGAATACGACGATCAGGGCAGACAGAGCGACCGTACCGAAAAGACCAGCTGCAGCAGCGCCAATCAGGACCAACATCGTCGTTGCCGCCGCTTGCTCGGCATTGTCGCGCGCCTGCCGCAACTCGGCCGTCAAGCGATCGATGCGCCCTTGAACGAAGTCCCGGACCTTGCCGCGGGCCGCGCCCCCATCGGTCAATAGTACGTGGATGGCAGCGTCGTTATCGTTGCTGAGACTAAGAGCATTCGACTTGTCCAAGGCGGCGAAGAAGTCCTCAAGCAAGCTCTTGAGCGACTGGTTCGTTGCCTTGCGATCAGGGGAGTCAGCCAGCGCGATGAGCGTGTTCACATCATCAAGGGTCGCCTTCACCGCGGCGTTATAGCGTTCCCGGTACCGGGCCATTTCGTCCTGGCGAGTCTCTATGATGACATTTCGGGCCTGGACTGCGGCCTCGTTCACGTTGACCCGGACGCCTAGGATCTTCTCGAGCCGAACTGCTTGAAGGTCGACAATCTCCCGCGTCTGTGTTGCGAGGGCGTTGAGATTGACAGTGGCGTAGGCAATCAACACGGCGGCCACTGCCGCCATCAACAAGATAGGAGCGATTGCCTTGAAGAGAACCTTGGTGCTGCGCAACATGATATGACACCGAACGACATAACGAAACCAGTGCACGTCTATAGATATCCGGGATAGCAGATAATTAAAATCAATATAGATTGGCTTTCATTCATGGCATGAAATCGGTCATTGAGGCCTAAAAAAACTTTAGTCTGGTGCGACATTATGCGCCGCGAATGGGCTCCGAAGAATGGCTTTCATTGAGATTGGATCGCGCTTCAGTCCCTCATCGGCAGGGGCTATGAAAGCGGTCTACTCCTCTGGACACTCCATAGTGCGCCAAAGCACATCCCTAAGATTCAGAGTCGAAGCGCTGCGGTTCAGGCATGTCGGCAAATTTGCTGAGGTCAACGCCAGTGCGCCCGTGGGGGCGTGTGGGTTGCGAATGATGAGTTTAAAACAGTTGCGGTCGTCCGCCGCAGCGACCGAAAGAGCCGTGGACCGAGAGCCTCGGATCATGACCTGCCGAATAAGAAAAGGATCTGCAATACTTCGGCCTGGGTGAATCCATTAAAAGATTTTTTCTTGTGATCACCTTGTTCGAGGCATCAGACGATCGGCGCCAGATATTACTTGGCGCGCTTACACTTAATGAGTCTCTCTCAAATCACCTGATTTGATGGCACCGACCCCGACAACCGAGATGCAGACCCTGTTCTCAACAGAAGGAACGCGTAGACAAAACAATTTTAAGATCCGGCGCGAAACGCTGTCCGGTCGCGGCCTGCCTATCGAGCTGGAGCGGCTCGAAGATGTGCCATTTCATGCCAAGATCGAGGCCGCGACTGTAGGCTCGATCAACTTAACGCGTCTCTCGCAGGGGGCCGTACGAGCAAATACGTCTCAAGCCATGCTCTGGCGAAGTGGTCAAGCGAACCCCTTGATCGTTATTTTTCAGCTCGCGGATGTTTTGAAGAGCCTTCAGGATGATAGGTCCTCGGAGCAGCGCGCCGGTGATCTCGTTGTCCTCGACCATCGCCCGGGCGTCCTGTCCACCAGTGCAGGCCATCGATCCCTCTACCTGGAACTTCCGCGTGAGCGGCTCGAGAAGGTGCTTGGCCCGGCTCGGCTATTCACAACCATGACGGTCGGAGCCATCCTCGGCGCGACATCCCTTGCAAGGACGTTCTTCCTGGATCTGATCAAGAACCGTCATCAACTCTCCCCGGATACAGCTCTCCGTATGTCGGAGATCGGTATTGATCTGATCGTGGCCTGCCTTGCTGAGAGAATTTCGCAAGAGGCGCCACGGCCTATTCACGGCACGCTCCTGGTCCAGCGTGCCAAGGTTTACGTCGAGGCGAACCTGGGTGACCCGGCCCTCGATCCACGGCAGCTTGCCGTCGCAATGGGTGTTTCGTTGCGCCGTTTGCAGGAGCTGTTCCACGAGCGCGGCCAGCACATTTCCGACTGGATCTGGGAGCGCCGGCTTGCGCTAGCAGCCAATCGCTTGGCCGATCGCTACTTCCTCCACCTTCCGGTCGGCACCGTTGCCTATGGATGCGGATTCAGCACTCAATCCCACTTCTGCCGCCGCTTTAAGGATCGCTTCGGTTCGACACCCACTGAGTACCGGCAAGCATCCAGACAGCACTTGCATTAGGAGTTCGGCGCTGTTCCTGCGCATGCGCATCGCCGGGGGCAACGCGGACGTGGTGTTGAAGGCGAGCAAACGAAGAAGAAAGAGGCGCTCGTCGGGCCCATCGGGCGATCGCTGGTGCACCGATGCCTCGGACAACTCTTGGCTGATGGACTTGAAGCGTCTGCTTCCGAGGTGAGCTCCGGTGCGTTCCTACGGCGGAGTTGGGTCGCAAGCGCCCCCTCGCCGCGGGTACCAAGCGTCGGGTTTGGACCACCCGGGGATTTTCACCTACCTTAGTGGACCCACCCAGCTTTGCGATCGCTCTCGGCAGGGCGATAGTCCCATGCCGAGACGCCGCGTCGGGCGCTGTCGTGTCGATCCCATTGCGGAGTTCGCCTACGTGGATGTCGTCGAGATCGATCGTTCGCCGTGGCGGACCGTCTGCCTCTTTCTGGGCTCCGCCTGTTTCACGGCATTCTCCGCTTGGATGATCTATGCCCACCCGGGAACGGGTCGCAGGGTCGTGACGCCCGGCAGCTTCAACGAGCTCGCGGCTTATGTCGGCGTCGCGTTCTTCGGCCTCGGCACGGTGCTGCTCGTCCCGAAGCTGTTCCAGCGCGGGCCCGTCGTGTCGGTCGGGCCGCGGGGGATCTACGATCGCAGGCTTTCGACCGATTGGATTCCGTGGGAGGCGATCCGCAGCGTGACGCCGGTCCAAATCCAGCGGCAGCGGATGCTGATCCTGAATGTCGATCCGGTGGCCGAGGCGGGCCTGCCCTGGACAAAGCGCGCGCGGCGCATGGCCCGTTTGAACCGAGTCTTCGGACGGTACGGATACTGGGTAGGAGCGGCCGATCTGCGCGGCGGCTTTCCCGCATTGGCCCAGGCGATATCCGCAATCCAAGAGCCGGCCGCCATCAGCACATCAGCCACGCACTAGCTCCGAGAATTGTTGGCCATAGCTTGAGCTGCCATCCGCATCGGCGCGCCGCCACAGCGCGAGTGAAAGCTTTGATTGTAAATCTTGAAATGTGAGAAGGTTGAAATTCATGCAATCTGCTGACGTAATAGCGATGCGAACGAGCCGTTGTGCTCGATTAGTTCTTGGTAGGTGCCTTGCTCGACTACGCGGCCACCGTCTAGCATATAGATCCGGTTGGCGTTCTGCACTGTTGAAAGGCGGTGAGCGATAACGACGCGAGTGACGTCAAGCCGCTCCAGTCCTTCGGAGACAATTTGCTGAGTGCGGTTGTCGAGGGCGCTTGTCGCCTCGTCAAAGAGCAGGATTCGAGGACGGCGAACTACCGCCCGGGCAATCAGCAGGCGCTGTCGCTGACCACCTGACAGAAGCGTTCCGTCTTCACCAACGAAGGTGTGCATGCGCATCGGCATTGACTGGATGTCGCCATCGAGCCCCGCAAGCCTCGCCGCTTCCCAGGCGTTGGCCTCCGTGAGCGGGGCACCGTTGAGGATGCACTCCATGAGGGTGCCGCCAATCGCACGACTTGACTGAAGTACGACGCCCATCTGCTGACGCACTACGCGTAGATCAAGGCTACCCATCTCTTGATCGTCGAAGAATACCGATCCACTCGCCGGCGTCTCGAAGCCGAGCAAAATGCGCATCAAGGTCGATTTACCTGAGCCTGAGGCACCGACGATGCCAACGAACTCGCCAGGACGCACGGTGATCGACACACCATCCAAGATCACCGGGCCATCCGCCTGGTAGCGGAAAACGACATCGCTGATTTCGATTTTGCCCCTCAGGTCGTGTGCCACACCCCGAGTGCCGAGGTTTTCGGGGTGTGCGGCGAGAAGAGGTGCAGCGCGGCCGTAAAGGGGTCTCAAAGAAAATAGCGCGGGCAGAGTGCTGCCAAGCGATAAGGTTGCGGACATAAACTGCCCGTAGGCAGCGTTGAAGGCGATGAAGCGGGGGATCCCGATCTCAATTCCTCCAAGACCTACAATCCCGATCATCAGGGCGACTGCGGCGATGCCGAAGGTGGTACCGAAGGCTGAGTAGCCGGCCGCGAGGCGGCTTTGCCAGAAATCCAACGCGCGCCGCTCAATGAACAATGGCGCCCAGCGGGCAAAGCCTCGCGCCTCCGCTCCCGCGACCTTCAGCTTGGCGATTCCCTGGATAAGCTGCAGTGTCAGAGCCTGGAGACGTCCTTCCGTTTCCAAGGCACGCCGCTTCCAACCAAGCAACCGGAGGTTCACCGTCATCATCACGGCGAGTTGGACGATCAACAATCCGATGGCTACGAGGGCAAGTCGCCATTCGTAGTATAAGATCAGCGCAAGGCTGGAGATTGAGAAGACTGCGGATAGAAGGGAACTGATCACAGTCCCGCTCACCGCATCGCGCATCTGATTGATCGCTGCGGCGCGAAGCGCGAGGTCGCCTGCAGAATAGTCACGGAAAAAGGACGCCGACAAGCGCAGCAGTCGGTCCCACACCGCCCCTTCGAGGTCGGTGTTCAGGAGGGTGGCAAGCCGCAGTAGCAGGAAGCTACGCACTAGTTCGAACACGACGCCACCGAGCCCAAGCGCAGCGATGCCGGCGGCGAGCTGGATAAGTTCTGGGCGTGATGCCGCCGGTATTACTGTCTCGAATAGGATCTCAGTCGCTATTGGCGTCACGAGGCCAAGAAAGCTGCTGGCGAGCCCGATCATCAGGATTGCGATAAGCGCCGGCCAAGCGAGCGGGGCAGCAAATCGCAGCAGGCCGCGACCGTCGATCGGTGCGTCTGGCAGACGGCGCTGAAGCACGTCGGCGTGCCCGGTGAGGGCCATTGCCTCGCGCATCCCGAAGCATTGGGGCCGACCATCAACCCATAGGTGGTAGCCGCCCCGCCATCCGGTTCCGGCTATCAGCGCGACAGGGGCGCCATCCTTGCGAAAACCAAGCATCGGCTGGCCGCCTCGGCGCCACCAAGCCCGACTGAGCCGGACCCGGCGAAATCGGACGCCTGCCCAAGCTGCGAGAAGCGCCAACCGTCTTTCGGCTGGCATGGTGCCGGTCTCGCTGCCTTCGGGCAGCGGCGTGGAGGGCAGAACAACCGCGGCCGCCTCGGCGACTGCACAGAAGGCCGCCTCAAGCGAGGTTCCGCTCCGTGTTCCCTTGACCGAGCGAGCTACAAGGGGGGCAACGGTCGCAGCCAGAATGGTGCGGTCACGGTTAGCCTTACCAGCGATGGCGGCAGTCTCGTTAGCTTCCCGGTCCACCTCCGACACCGACAGAGTGCGGGCGAGCCGGTCCTGGTGCGCCAGGACTGCGCGGGCAAGAATTCCTCCCCCGGCAAGCCCAGCGCTCATCGAGCAGCTAATCAAGGCGCCGCGCTCGGCAGTGATCCCACCAGTAGCCGCGGTGACCGGAACCGGCGGCTCACCGGGCAGGATGGAGCCGGCACCGGCAAGGTCATTCAGGACTGCGCCCTGGATGACGGTAACCCAAAGCAATCCCCGGACCGGACGGGCAACGAGACCCGGATCGAGTGGGCCGGTCCCTTCACCGAGGAGGGCGGGCGCTCCGGGCAGCGGATTACCGGCGGCACGAAGTGTCCGCTCTATCCAGGTTTCGGCCGCAGCGATCGCTTCCGGGTCGCCTATCTCGAGGCGGCTCAGGAAGGCATTGGGCGCGAAAGTCGATAGCTGGGCATTTGAGCTTGGGAAGGCGAGAAGCCGCGCCGTTCCGACTCCAGGTGCTGGTGTGATCGGCAATGCGATCTCACCGGGCCCAAGTGTGGTGAGGCGACGCCGGAGCCCAGTGCGTTTAGGCCAGTCGATGTAGAGGTCGACCGCCCCGGCCTCGACCCGCAGGCCGCGGGACTCGACGCTTATAGCCTCCGTGCGGGCGATCGGTGCCGCGGTTGAGGTGGCTACCCGGTGGAGAAGCTCATGCAGCACGGATCAACTCCGCGTAGGTGCCTGCCTGCCTGAAGAGTGCGTCATGGGAGCCGCGCTCGATGATCCGGCCGCGGTCGAGCACTAGGATCTCGTCGCAGTTGCGGATCGCGCTGAGGCGATGGGTGATTAGGATGGTGGTGCAGCCGCGTCGCCAGAGATTATCGAGGATCGCCCCTTCGGTCGCCGCATCTAAGGCCGAGGTGGCCTCATCGAGCACGAGAACGCTGGGCTCCAGAGCGAGCGCGCGAGCGATTTCGAGCCGCTGGGCCTCCCCACCCGACCAGTTGTTGCCGCCTTCACTTACCGGAGCGTCGTAGCCGCCGGGACGGGCGGCTATAATCTCATGAATCCCAGCGTCGCGAGCGGCTTCGACCATGATCCGCTCGGGGATTTGCGGATCCCACAAGGTCAGGTTCTCGCGAACACTCCCCTCTATTAGGACGATGCCCTGGCCGACATAGGCGATCGAGGCACTCCGCACACTCTGCGGTATGAGATTGGCCTGATGACCATCGTACTCGATACTGCCCGACCACGGCTCGGCGAGCCCCACGAGGAGGCGTGCGATTGTTGACTTGCCACTACCAGATGGACCGACAAGGGCAATGCGTGCCCCTGGGATGACTGAGAGGGAGAAGTCTTGGAAAAGCGGCGGGTCGAGTGGGTTGTAGCCGTAGGTGAGATCGCGGATCTCGACCGCGCCGGACAGGCAGCGAGGCGGGGGAGCCCCATCGTCGTTCGCTGCGCCGTTCCGCACCTCCGGCTCGACACGGGGATCGAGGGGGTAGCGCAGTACGTCGTTGACGCGCTCCATTGCAACGCGGAGTTCGCGCATGCCGCAGGCGACGCCGACGAGCCCGCTCACTTGAAACAGGAAGCTCGACAGCACGGTCTGGAACGCTGCAAGCGTGCCGATCGTGATCAGTCCTTCCATGGCGCGCAGTCCGCCGACACCGAGTATTACCGCTATACTCAGCGCGCCAAGCGCTTTCGGGATCAGGCTAAGGAGTTGGAGTGGCACCTGCATTCGGTGGACCGCATTCATGGTGCGGGCCTGGGCATTAGCCAAGCGATTGAGGAAGTCGTCCTCGGAAGCCGTCGCCTTGAGCGTTTCAATAGACTGGATGCCGGTGATCGAGAGGCTACCTAGAACCGCTTGTTCACGCATCACCGCACGGGCGGCGTTTTCCTGCCGCCTGGATATGAGGCGGGTAAAGGTGACGTTAATCAACGCGAGAGTTAGGCCAATCGCAGCGAGTACCGGGTCGTAGAGAACCATTAAGGCGCCGTAGAACACGGTCGCTAGCCCCGTCACCAACAAGGCCGAGACCTGACTGCCGATGAGGTCGCAGGCCCGCTCCGTCGTGGCGAGCCGGCTCGCCACGTCGCCTGCGTAGCGTTGAGAAAAGAAGCTGGGCGAGAGCCTCATCAGGTGCCAGGTCAGGCGCAGGCCCAAGGACACTCCTAGCTTCCACTTCAATCGCGCCAGGAAATAACCCTGCAGCCCAGTCAGCAAGCCCCCCAGAAGCGCCGCGGAGGCGAGCCCGAGAAGCAGCGGCCGGATCCAATCGGTCAGGTGGCGGACGAGGATGTCATCGACAAAAATCTTGATTGCCGCTGGCACGAAGACACCGGGGATCAACGCTGCCACGCCGGCTAGGACCAGGAACATCACAGCGCCGCGTGAGGACGCAAGTTGATCGCGTACCGCTCGCCAAGCGCCGGGCCGAGTGCCGGAAGGCCGAAATTCGGCGCCGGGCTTCATCGTCAGCATCACGCCGGTGAAGGCGCGGTTGAACTCCTCGTGCGAGACCGTGCGCGGACCACTCGCCGGGTCATTGAGGTGGACGACGTTGCGACCGACACCCTCCAATACAACGAAGTGGTTGAATTCCCAGAACAAGATCGCGGGTAGAGGCTTGCCGACGAGCTTACTCGGCTCCGTACGCCAGCCTTCGGCGTCAAGGCCGTAACGGCGGGCGGCCCGCACCACGTTCTTGGCTTTGCTGCCATCGCGCGAGACGCCACAGGCTACCCGTAGTTCCTCAAGAGGCACCCATCTGCCGTAATAAGCCAGCACCATCGCAAGGCAGGCGGCACCGCACTCGGCGGCCTCCATCTGCAAGACGGTTGGAACCCGACTACGCGCGGTCCGCGGGAAGCGCATCGGGATTTGCCGGCTCATAGGCCGACGAACCGACGCAGAGCGGGGACGAACAGGCTGACCGGCCTGCCCGACTTCACTGTGACCTGCCCTTCTAGGAGGGTCGTTGATGTGAGTGCGACCTTCTCACCGCGTTTTGATGTCCAGGCGTAGCTGTCGGGGCCTTGAGGTCCGGCGTTGATCCGTACCACGAGTTGGAGCGGCGGCCCCGCCCGTGTGAAGAGGCGCGCGAGATCGGGATTGCCGAGACGTTGCGCGAGCGCGCTTTCATTCTCCGGGCTCTCGTCAACCTGAATGACGGTGCCGATGAGCGTTCCGTATTCCTCCTTCTTGGCGGTCGAGAGCGACAGGCGCACCCCCATACCGAGCCTGACCTCCTTGCCGCTATCCGCAGGCACGTAGAGCAGTGCGTCGAGGCGTGGGCCACCGTGCTCAATCACCATCAGTTTCTGACCGGCACTGACTAGGGATTGGTCCCCGACTTCGTTGGTCGTGATAATGCCATCGGTCCGCGCCACGATGGTCGTGGCTAGCTTGTCGCTCAAATGTATTTGCGCGCGCTGCCCTTCCGCATCACGCAGCTGCCGGTCGAGGGCAGCAAGCTCTTGATCTGACTGATTGCGCAAGGATACGAGAGAGGCGTCGAGAGAAACCAATTCCGTGCGGGCTCGCGAGATTGACTCGCGAGCTGCGAACAGCCGTTCGCGGGCATCGATTACGCGGTCTGACGGCGTTAATCCCTTGGATAGAAGTAACTCACGCTGTTCTAGAAGTGCCTTGAGCTCACGCACTCGCGCTTCGCCAAGCTCAATCGTCTCTTGTAATGCCTCACGTTTACGCTGCGCAGCGACATTTTCTTTGGTAATCTGATTGTCGATTCGTTCGACTAATGCCGCGTGCTGCGTCGTAAGCTGATTGTAGCGTCCGTCAGCATCGAAAAGCCGTGCGGCATCCTCAGGCGAACTGAGTCGGGCGAGCACGTCGCCCTTCTTCACAGCTTCGCCGCGCTGGCGGTACCTATCGAGCCACCCGGTTTTAGGGGCATATACGCTGACGAAGGCCCCTCCGGCCGGCACAAGTAGACCCTGACCGCTCACCGTTGTGCGATAGGTGCCGAAAATCGACCAACCAAGGCAGCTGCCGACAATGACGAGCGCCGTGCTCAAGGCTGCCCAGCCGAGAGGAGAGGTGACGTGTATCATTTCGTCGAGCTGGTCAGGTCCCGCCAACTCATCAAGCGCTTCCGCGCGGTAGAGAGCGGTGGTCATCAATGACGCCTGCGGGAAATTTGACACTTGATACTTGACTTGTATTAAAATTGTATTTTCAAGAAATTTGATTTAATTTTGTAAACTAAAAAGGTTTATGATTGGTTTTCATGTCTAATACCTCATACATTGGATTCTATGCCCTGCAGCATCCATCAGCTAAGCCTCGTGACAAGTCGAACCTCTTGCAAGATAGGCAAGTGAGACGGATCTCCTCATTCCGTATCAAATAAAAATATAGTAGAATAATATGATTTTAACTTTTATTTATCAAACTGAAAATCATCGGGCACATTTACCAAAAATTCTGGTTGCCTTTTGATTTGTATTGGAGCTGAGTTCCGCCGCGTCCCATTGGGACACTCGATAGAGCGATAATTTAAACTAACGGGAAAACAAAATGTCTACGGATCAGAAGCTCTCTGATGAAATCCTGTCCGATGTTAATGGTGGCATGAGCTGGGCCGAGATTGGCTCAATTGCTGGTGGAACAGTTGGCGCTATCGCTGGTGTTGCAGCAGTTGTGGCGGTTGCACCTCTGGCGATCGCAACGGGAGTGACGGTTGCTGGTGTAGCTGGGTCTGCCGCCACCATGGGTTTAGTCACCGGCCTGAGTGGCGCTGTAGACGGCGGCATTGTGGGAGGCGCCGCACACTTTATCAAAGATCATATTTAGTGCGCAGTAATTACCCACGAGGGATGCGGAAGCACGGCGTGACGCCTGCGGGGGGCGATGTGGAGCGCTCGTGGCGCCACCTGCCGGGAGCCCATTTCGCTGATTCCGTTGCGAGATGGGCCGCAGCGAACTGGAACGGCTGAGCCGGGAGGAGGTGATCGAGCTGGTGCTGCGGCTGCAGCCGCCAGAGAAGACCTCGCGCACTTCCTCGAAGCCGCCGGCAACAGACCGCAAGGAGCAGCGCGAGCACTCCAGGCCGGGCGGCGCCAAGCCAGGTCATGAGGGTCACAGCCGGGTGCTGAGCACCGATCCCGATACGATCGTGGAGCATCGTCCTGAGGCTTGTACACGCTGCGGCGGCAGCCTGCACGTCGCTCTTCCGGCGCAGGTCGTCAGCGTCTCTGAGCAAATTGAGCTGCCCGAAGGGCGCCGATCATGACGCAGCACCGCCGGCTCGCGGTATGTTGCCCGAGCTGCGGGGAGCGGGTCGTCGCACCGGTACCGGAAGCGGCGCGCGGCACTCCCTTCGGCCCACGGCTGCGCGCGGTGGCCACCTACCTGAAGACCTTCCAAGCCCTGTCTTATGAATGGTTGCAGGCGGCGCTGTCCGACCTGTTCGGCCTGACGCTCAACCAGGGCGGCTTGATGAACCTGCTCCGGCGCGCAAGGCCGCTTCCGTGCCGGTCGTGACGCGGCCGTCTCGGCCCTGCGCAAGGCCGAGGTCGTCGCCTGCGACGAGACCGGCGTACGGACTGAAGGCTCAAACGCCTACCCGGCGCTTCGGACCCCTCGATCGGTCTGCAACGGCGTGGCCGGGGCGGGACGCGGGAGACCCTGCTCCTCGACCCCGCGATGGGTACTCCCGCGCGGGTACGCGACACGTTCGGCGGCGATTTTCTGTACCGGCTCCACTACGAACTGCACATGCCGCCCGTCTGGGGGCGCTGGCTCGTCGGAGCTGCGACGATGGCGATGCTGGTGACCCTGATCAGCGGGGTCATCACGCACCGCCGGATCTTCGCGGACTTCTTCACTTTCCGGCCGAAGAAAGGAGGACGTCGCGCTTGGCTCGACGCGCACAACATCCTCGGGGTGCCGGCCCTGCCGTACCACCTCATGATGCATACCGCGGCCTCGTCCTGCTGGCCCTGACCGTGATGCCTTGGGGCTTGCTCGCGGCCTACCGCGGGGATGCGCCACGCTTCGTGCAGGAACTCGGCGTCACGGGGATGAGCCCGCGTCCTGCGACGCGACAGCCAGCCCCCCTCGCCGCACTCGCGCCGATGATCGCTGAAGCCACCCGGCAATCCGACGGGTTTGCTTTGGCAACTCCCCGCCCGAAAGCGGAAGGGGCCGTTTAGCACAAGTGTTGCGTAGAAGCTGATCAGTGCGACGTGTAAGGCTGTGAGATTATAGGTCTAACAGCCGATCTGCTGTTTCTCGCGAAGACCAAGGGGCAGGACCCCTGCTCGGTGCTCACCAAGGCCGAGAGGCACCTTGAAGCGGGCGCGGGAGAGCGCTGCTGCGAGTGGCAAGCTTCCAAGGCTCGGGAGCGCGGCGCGATGACCCGGAGCGGCAGGTCCTTGAAGTTGAAAGCCTCCTTTACGTTTCTATGCTGTGCTGCTGCCAGCCACCGTGCAGGTTTAGTATGTGGCGGGGGCGGAGACGATGCTGTCACCAATCAGGAGATCAGACGCGACCCTGGGACTAAGTGGTTGGCTGCGCGTCGCGGCTATATTGGTTGGTCTGGGCATCCCGGCGCTCGTCACCTGGACTATGTACCGGCAGTACAGCCAAGACCTCACCGACGCCGAAACGCGCGCCGTCAACACCGCTCGCGCTCTGGGGCAGCACGCCACGCGCAGCTTCGAGACCATCGACACCTACCTGCGCGCTGTCGCGTCCCTCGTCGGTCCGCGCGCGGATGCCCTACCGTCGCAAGCACTCCATGCCGCCCTGCACGAGCAGTTCGTTCACTCGCGTCTCAACAACATCATTATCATCGATCGTGATGGAAGGGCGATCGTCGAGGCGGCTGCCTTCCCGACCCGGTCGCTCGACGTGCACGACCGCGACTACTTCCAAGCTTTGCGCGAACGGCCGGATGATGGACTGATAATCGGCCGCCCGGTGGTCGGGCGATTGACCGGCAAGCTCTTGCTTCCGGTAGCCCGCCGCATCGACAATCCAGACGGCTCGTTCGCGGGCATCGTCCAGGCGATGCTCGATCTGGAGACCTTCCAGGCCGTCTACGCCAAGATCGACAATGGTCCAGGAGCAACCCTCAACCTGTGGCGCGCGGACGGTACGCTGCTCTTGCGCTCCCCCAGAATGCCGGAGCTGGTGGGCAAGAACTTCGCGGACAGGGCGAACTACAGGGAGCACGTGCTACCCAGAGACGACAAGCCGTTCTGGTCGCCGGGCTTAACGGATGCAGTTGTGCGAGTGATCGCCTACAGCTTCCTCGACGGCTACCCGCTCTACGTTGGCGCCGCTCTTTCCCGCGCCGACGTGCTCGCCGGTTGGCGTCGGTCGGCCCTGACGCAAGGTGTTGTCGCCGGCAGCCTCACCATCGTGCTCGTGGTCGCTTTGCTCCTGCTCGCACGTGAGATCGAGCAGCGTCAGGCTTCAGATGCGCAGACCAGGGCGAGTGAGGGGCGCTTGCGTGCGCTGACTGACGCTCTGCCGCAAATGGTCTGGGCCATGGACAGCGAGGCAGGCGCGACCGTCTACCATAACGCGCAGTTCGAGGCATATCTCGGCCCGATCGGCTCGACGCACACCGACCGCTTGGCGGCCCACCATCCTGACAACGCTGAGCGCCTCGCAGAGAGGCGGACCGCAGCCATCGGGAAGGGCCTGGCTCACAGTGAGGAAAGCCGTTTGCGTCGTCACGACGGCGTCTACCGCTGGCACAGGCTCATGGTGATCCCGGTGCGTCGCGCTGGGGAAATCGTCGAGTGGATCGGTACGGCCCTTGACATCGACGACATTGCCACTGCGCGCAAGGAGTTGGCGGAAACGGCGGCACTGTTGCGCGCGACCCTGGAAACGATGGACGAGGGGCTGATCCTGTATGGCCCTGATCTCCGCGTGCGCCTACACAACCGACGCGCGCGAACTCCTCGATCTGCCTGACACCGTCCTGTACGACGGCAGCCCCTACAGCGCGATCAACGCCTTCCAGGTTGCGCGCGGAGAGTACCGGACTAGCCCGAACACACTTGAGGGTGCGCTCGTGGCCGCCGATCTCGCGATTTTGCCGGACGTGTTCGAGCGGCAGCGACCGGATGGGACGAGTCTAGAGGTGCGCGTCGTGCGCTTACCGGAAGGCGGCTACTTGCGCACCTACACCGACACGACGCGCCGCCGTGAGGCCGAGGCGCGGCTGCGGCTGAGCGAGGAGCGGCTCGCACTCGCGCTCGACAGCGGCGAGGACGGGATCTGGGACTGGGATCTCGAGGCCGGTGAGATCTGGATCTCGGATCACTGGATGCACCGGCTGGGACACGAGGGCCGCCAACGGATCGCGATGTCCACCTACGTGCAGTTCGTGCATCAAGAGGACCGCGAGCGTGTGGCCACCGCTCTGCGCGAACACCTTAAGCGCCTGACGCCCGCGTTCGCCTGCGAGCACCGGCTCTTCCGCCGGGATGGTGGCTACCCATGGGTCCTAACCCGCGGCCGTGTCGTCGAGCGCGACGACACGGGTCAAGCGACTCGGATGGTCGGCACGCAGATTGATATCTCGCGGCGCAAGGAGGCCGAAGCGCGCGTCGAGC
This sequence comes from Methylobacterium sp. P1-11, assembly GCF_008329595.1. Classification (NCBI taxonomy): domain Bacteria; kingdom Pseudomonadati; phylum Pseudomonadota; class Alphaproteobacteria; order Hyphomicrobiales; family Methylobacteriaceae; genus Methylobacterium; species Methylobacterium sp. P1-11. The sequence goes on along the minus strand of NZ_NPKS01000022.1, from coordinate 5,338 downwards.
ATATGGCGTACCACGACGCGCTTACCGGCCTAGCCAACCGCCTGTTGTTCCGGGAACGGCTCGACTGGGCGATCCGCGCAGCCGCGACTACGCATGATCGTTTCGCTGTCCTAGTCTGCGACCTCGATGGATTCAAAGTCGTCAACGACACGCTCGGCCACGTCGTCGGCGACCGCCTACTCTGCGTGGTGGCCGCACGCATGCGCGCAGTTCTGAACGAGGCCGACACCGCAGCCCGCCTCGGCGGTGACGAGTTCGCGCTTGTGCTCGGCGGCCTCGACGGCGAGGGCGGCGCGCGACGCGTGGCGGAGCGGATCATCGCGGCAGTCAGTGCCCCTGTCGAGATCGACGGCGCGCGCGTCGAAGTCGGCATCAGCATCGGTCTCGCGATGGTGCCGGTGGGAGACGCGGACGCGGACGAGATGTTCAGGCGCGCCGACGCCGCGCTCTACGAGGCCAAGGCAGCCGGGCGCGGCACTTACCGCCTGTTCCGGCCCGGAGCGCACGCTCGGACTGCGGTGCGGGGCTCGCTGGCCCTCGATATGAAGGAGGCGATCCGGCGCGGCGACTTCTCGCTCGTCTACCAGCCGGTGATCGACGTGACCACGAACGCGGTGGTGAACTTCGAGGCGCTGATGCGCTGGCACCACCCCGAACGTGGCGCGATCTCACCAGCAGACTTCATCCCAGTGGCTGAGGAGACCGGGCTGATCGTGCCGCTCGGCGCCTGGGCACTGGACCAAGCATGCCGCGAGGCGCGGCGTTGGCCTGAGCCGATCCAGGTCGCAGTGAATGTATCGACCGTTCAGATCCGCGACGGGCTGGAAGAGGCGGTGATGACCGCACTAGCGGGAGCAGGGTTGGACGCTCAGCGCCTGACGCTAGAGGTGACGGAGAGTATGCTGATGCGCGACGCGGACGACGCGCTGGCACGCCTGCATCGGCTGCGCGGACTAGGCATATGTGTGGCACTCGACGACTTTGGCACCGGGTTCTCGTCTTTGAGCTACCTGCGCCGGTTCCCGTTCGACAAGATCAAGATCGACCGTACCTTCGTCTGTAACATCGCCGAACCGGAGACAGCAGCGATCGTGCGGGCTGTAGCCGACCTTGGCGAGCGGCTCGGCAAGCGTGTGGTGGCAGAGGGCGTTGAAACCTGGGAGCAACTGGAGCGTGTGAGGCAGGAGGGCTGCACGGAGGTGCAGGGCTTCCTGTTCAGCCAACCGCTCGGCGCTGCCGATGCGCTCGCCTTTGCGCTGGCTGGCGCCAAGCGGAGTGCCGCCTGACGCGGATCGGTCTATAGGCGGCTCAAGCCGGCCGCGGCTGCCGAACGTGCGGTCGGCTTTTGGGCCGCAATCCAATGACGAGTCACCGCCGAGAACTGAAGTTGCGGTACTCGCGACGAACGACCGCTTTCGGGAGGCGCCGATGGCCTTCGGCACGGCTGCGTTTGGTCGACTGCTGCCGAAAGGCAGCGCACGTCACCCGGATCGGGCGCGCTCATCCCTTCACCGGGTGAGCCAGCAGGATTGCGGTCCGGACCATGTTGCGCTTCCAGGCCGGCTTGTCGTTGGTCAGCGCTTCGGCTGCACGGGTGCTCGTCCGGAGCGTCTCGACGAGGTCGAGCGTCTAGCCCTTCGCGAGCGGGTAGGCCTCGGCCGCCAGATCCGCGAGCACGGCGTCGACCGCAGCGTCGATCTCCTGGTCAGTGATCTCGGCGGCCTTGAGCAGCTCGGAGACGGTCGCGGGTTCTTTCGCCATGGCAGTGGCCTAGCGCGGCTGGCGATAGGCGTCTATGCGGGCCAATGTCCCCTATATCATTCCGAGCGGTGTCCATGACCCAAGTCGTGCTGACACTCTCGATCTCGACCTTGCTTACCGCACCGGCCTGGGCTCAGTCCAAGAAGTTCCCGACCGCCTGCTCGGAGCGCTTCGTCAAGGAGTGGACGAACCACCGAGACGCTGCGCTCCGCGATCCGCCGAAGAAGCCTTGCACGATGCAAGCGGATACGGGGATCTACGTCTGCGATCAGAAGGGGTGCCAGCGGCCTTGGTAGAACGGCGCACCTCACGCTCGCGCGGGCAGAAGAGGCGCCAGCGAGTGGGACCTCAGGGGCAAAAAGCTCATCGATTCCGTGGGCGGATTTCGGGTCCCAGTCTGCCCTAAGCTATTGATGCATCAGGCTCGGCGCGGTCCCCTTGGGAGCGCCACCAGCGCAGTTTCCGCATTCTCGTACGGCACCTCGCGCAAGCGGGATCCGGGCCTGCTTCTCCTGCGGGTCCGCGCCGAACCTTGGCGAATGCGGCCAGTCCGCGGCGCGCGCCATCCTGGCCTGGATCGGCCGCACGCCACGATCACGGTCGGGCTGTGGCACTCCAATCCCTCGGACATACCGGTCGGCCCGAGCGCGCTTGGACGGGACACGCCTTACCACAACCAGATGACGCGGCCGGAGACCGCGTAGATGACGAACCAGAGGCCCACGGCCAAGCTGATCGAGGCAACAACCAGCGCCGGGTGTGGCTTCTTGCGGATGCCGTTGCGGCGCTCGAGCGCGATCTGTTCCATGTACAAAGGATGTCGGAGCCTCCTGCCGGTCGCATCCATGGCGGCCCCATGGGTGGGGGACTGAACGCTCCATGGATGCGGCCAGCGACAACGGCGCCTTACGCCCAACAACGGCCGTCGCTGTCTTCATCAAAAGATGTATTGGCGCCATCAAGCGTATCGGCACCGTTCGGCGCTCCCCGGTCATCGGCGGGGGCCGGCCGGCGTCCAGCCTGTGGTCAGCGAGGATAGCGGTGACGTGGCGCGGCCTTGCCGATATCGCATATCGCGCACCCCAACGCATTGACGTGTCAGGTTTTCTCTCTGAACAGGAGCGCTCTGGCTGAGCCGGCGAGCGCTATGCACGTCAGGTTCCAAGCCACCGGACGGCACCCTTGGGCTCGACCGCGTCACGACCCAGTCTGTGCCTTCGTATCAGAGATGCAGGGCGATCCGAGACAAGGCTGCGTCACCCGGGAACGGCTGAAAGGCGGGCCTTCGAGGACGCGCCAAGGCCTACCCTAGCTATTCGTCCGGTGCTCGGCGCCGCACAGCCCTGGGCATACGACGCGAGGACGGCGCCGTCCGTGACCGACATGATTTGCATCGGCCGAACCTCGAAGGCGCTAACCCGATGAGGCGGATCCCGCGCGCTCAGGTGCGACCTGCGCGTGATGTTGCCGAACGGCGACGGCGCCCGTCTCGGCGGGTGCGGGAATCCGACGGCCAATGTCGTCTCGCTTTCGCCGATCCGACAATGCCCATCGACAGCATGGATGGATCGGAACCGCAGAGTGCCAATTCCCAGCCTCCGCTCACCCGAGATCTCGGGTGCAAGGATTGGCGCTGGCGTCAGCGCCGCGAGAACGCAGCCGTAGCGTCGGGAACGTCATCTCGCTCGATCACTGTGAAGCGAGAAAGGTTCGCGTGTCAGATCTTGCGCCTTGCAGGCAACACGGCGCGCGCGATTTCATGGCCATCCGCGCAACGGCGAACCACGATTGTCTGTTCAACGTCGGTGCTCAGGGGCGGAAAGAACGCGTAGGTAAAGCCGTGATGCGCGTTGCCGATCTTCGCTTCCCGCAGATCGGGACGATACTTTCCAGCTATTACCGTGTTGACAGTTGATTGATTGACAATGATGGCGACGATCGCCGGCGAATCGGGTGACGCGGGATTGAACGCCCAGCCACGGATCCGAATGTGGTCGACCTCATCGATGAAGCCGTGAAGAGCGACGCTGGTTTGAGAATCCGATGAGCCGGGCGCCCGGTGATCCTGGTCGGGGCTCAGCTCTGCTGTCGGCACCCAAGCGTCGCCGACGGTGAATCCCGTTCGGCCCTCGGCAAGCCCATTCTGCAGGAAGTGAATCAAAGGATTTTGGTTTGCGGCTGCCACGTCCGGATTTGCCGCGAGATAGCCCGAGGTGCTGAAACCCGCGCTCGGGTCTCGTCCCTCCTTCCAGCCATGAGCGAGGAAGTGCTGAAGCGGGTCCAGCCCGGCCTTTCGGACATCGGGGTTATGGGCCAGGTAATAGGCCGAATCGAAGCCGGGAAGCGGATTGCCGAACAGCGAACGGCGCCGGTGGGACGGAATCGGCAATCGGAACTTCATGGACAATCCGAGCATGTCTGGGCCTATGCTCGGTCTACCATTGTGAGTGACGCCGCAAGCCCGGGATACTCATGCCGAGCGCATCGATCTGTGCAGCGTCACGCCGCGGGTGCCCTCGTATTCGGCCAAGGCATCGCGGGTGTGAACGTCCTGCGGGCACAGTCCGGCCGTCGCCCGCCGCGGCCAAGGGCTCGTCCGTGAAGCCCGTGGCCAAGCGCAGCTCGACGCGCAGATCCTGCGCTGTCGCAAGCATCGTGAACAGCGAGACGATCAATCGGGGCCGGACTGAGAACACGGCACGCGATCTTCGGCCTCGAAGACCCGGAGCCCGGGCGATCGGTTCAGTCTCGCATGGAGTTCGATTCTGACACCACCGCGGTCACATCCACAGCCGCGAATGACCGATCCAGCATGGCCGCGAGCCGGGAGCCGGCCTCGGCTGCTGCAACTTCTGAATAGTATTGCCGCAGACTGTCGGCAAGCTGCGCGTGGACATACGAAATGACGGGATCGGACGTGTCGCCCCGGTGCAGCTCTTCGTAAGCGAGCGACGCGAGAAAGGTCTGGAGTCGTCGAACTCGGGATATTGTCGCGGCGGGCGGATAACCACGCCAAAGAGCTGTGTACTTATCTCTGGTCGGTAATGACGTTATCAATGATGCAGCCACACCAGGAAAATTTGCGAGGCCGGCGGAACCGCCTTGTGCGCAACCCGTTTGTGCCCCACTGCTGACGGCGCAGTGACCGCATGACGGGGCTCGTGAACTGTGACGGCTGGTGTCGACGGGCATGATTTCGGATTCCGCGCCCGCCGGGTCCAGGGTGGCGCCGAGGATCATGTCGACCGGGCTCAGCGCTCCGTGTACCGGGCGGCGGACGAGGCCGCCGACTACGCCGAGGACGCTTACGAGCGCGGTGGCCACGTCCTGCGCCGGGGCACCCGCGAGGTGAGCCATCAGGTCGCCGAGTACCCGCTCGCCTCCCTGCTCATCGCCGGCGCCGTCGGCTTCGGCCTCGGCCTGCTCGTCAGCGCCACCCGCGACTGAGCCACCCGCGACTGAGCCACCACAGCCACATGGCTACGAACGGCCGACTACCCGGAGTGAAAGCGTGACCACGATCCAGACCACGGCGTCCCCTCTCGCCACCGCAGCCGCGCAGGCCGACACGCGTGCC